>NZ_JALMEY010000009.1:0-254885 GCF_023100615.1 Pseudomonas sp. MWU12-3103b | reverse complement strand
CTCTCTCCCAGAGGGACAGGGGACTGAATGGGGGATGTTCCAGATGGGCACCGATATGAGCGAGCGGTGCTGAATCCATAATCGACTCGGTTTCTCAGGTCGATGCATGGCTCAAGACACCCGGATAGGCTCCCTCTCCCTCTGGGAGAGGGCTGGGGTGAGGGTTTTACACCGCAGAAGAACCTGCATAAAACAATAAAAGTGAGTGGTGAACATGGAAGTACGCATCAAGCCGGCAGCGGTCGGCACTCTGTTGCTCGCAGTTTCCATTGCGCAAGCCAACGCGCAGTACCTTGAAACCGGCAAGCCCGGCGATCCGGCCAGTTGGCGCAGCGCCGAATTCCAGCGTGACTGGGGCCTTGCGCGGATGCAGGCAGATCAAGCCTACGCCGCCGGCATCACCGGTAAAGGCGTGAAGATCGGCGCTCTCGACTCCGGCTTCGATGCCGGCCACCCCGAGTTCGCCAGCGACCGCTATCACCCGGTGCTGGCCTCCGGCAGTTACGTCGACGGCTCGCTGTTCAACGTCAACGGCACCCTCAATTCCAACAACGATTCCCACGGCACCCACGTGGTCGGCACCATGGGCGCGAGCCGGGACGGCACCGGCATGCACGGGGTGGCGTACAACGCGCAAATCTACGTCGGCAACACCAACAACAACGACAGCTTCCTCTTCGGCCCGAAACCCGATCCGCGCTATTTCAAAGCCGCGTATGACGCCCTGGCCGCTGCCGGCATGCGCGCAATCAACAACAGTTGGGGCAGTCAGCCGCCGGATGTCAGCTATCGCACCCTGGCCGATCTGCATGCCGCTTATGCTCAACACTGGAATCAGGGCACCTGGCTCGACGCGGCAGCGGACGTCTCGCGCCGTGGCGTGATCAACGTGTTCAGTGCCGGCAACAGCGGCTACCCGAACGCCAGCGTGCGCTCGGCGCTGCCGTACTTTCAGCCGGATCTCGAAGGCCACTGGCTGGCAGTTTCCGGGCTGGACCAAAGCAATCAGCAAAAGTACAACCAGTGCGGCATCGCCAAATACTGGTGCATCACCACGCCGGGGGCGAAGATCGACAGCACCATTCCGGGTGGCGATTACGCAATCAAGTCCGGCACCTCGATGGCCGCGCCGCACGCTACCGGGGCACTGGCGCTGGTGATGGAACGCTACCCGTACATGAATAATCAGCAGGCGCTGGAAGTGCTGCTGACCACCGCCACGCAACTCGACGGCTCGATTACCGATGCGCCGACCGAGCGGGTCGGCTGGGGCGTGGCCAACCTCAATCGGGCGATGCGCGGGCCGGGGCAATTGCTCGGTGCATTCGATGCCAATCTGACGGCTGGGCAAAGCGATGTATGGAGCAATGACATCTCCGACAAGGCACTGATTCAGCGCCAGCGCGAAGACCTCGCCGAACACAGCGCCTGGCAGCAGACTCTGCAGGACAAGGGCTGGCAGAACGGTATTCCAGCCGGTGCCAGTCAGCAGGATCAGACCGACTACGCCGTCGGCATGGCGCGCGATGCCGCAGCAGCGACGCGGGTCTATCAGGGCAGCCTGATCAAGTCCGGGGCAGGGCGCTTGCTGCTGACCGGCGACAACACTTTCCGTGGCCCGACTACGGTCAATGGCGGCTTGTTGAGCGTCAACGGCTCGCTGGCCTCGGCGGTGACCGTCAACGACAGCGGCACCCTCGGCGGTTCCGGGCGGATCGCCTCGTTGCTCGCCAACAGCGGCGGCCGCGTAGCGCCGGGCAACTCCATCGGCACCTTAAGCGTGGCCGGTGACGTGACCTTCGCCCCAGGCTCGACCTACGCGGTCGAGCTATCGCCGACCAGCAGCGACCGCATCGTCGCTGGCGGCAGCGCGAGCATCAGCGGTGCCACGGTCAGCCTGTCGCTGGAAAACAGTCCGACCCTGCTCAGCACCACGCAAGCGCGCAGCCTGCTTGGGCATTCGTACGACATTCTGCAAGCGGCCGGTGGTATTCAGGGCCAGTTCGGCGCGGTGCTGCCGGATTACCTGTTCATCGGCGGCAACCTCGACTACACGGCCAACGCCATTCAGCTCGACATTCAGCGCAACGCCACCTCGTTCGCCAGCGTCGGGCAGACCCCGAATCAGCGTGCGGTGGCGGCCGCCGTCGAAGGCCTCGGCGCCGGCAATTCGGTGTACGAAAGCCTGCTGCTGTCGGCGTCTGCCGCCTCGGCGCAGCAAGCCTTCCAGCAATTGAGCGGCGAAATCTACCCGGCGCTCGGCTCGATGCTGATCAATGACAGCCGCCAGTTGCGCGACGCGGTCGGTGAGCGTCTGCACGATGCCAACGCCACGCAAAGCAATGGCTGGATCAAGGCCCTCGGCGCCTGGGGTTCGACCAACTCCGGTAACGACACTTCGCGCTACAGCACCTCAATCGGTGGTCTACTCGCCGGTGTTGACGGCGCGCTGGACGAGCAGACGCGCATCGGTCTGGTCACCGGTTACAGCGACAGCTCGCTGAACATGGGCTCGGACACGCACTCGTCGGCCAAGGTCGACAGCTATCACCTCGGCGCTTACGCCGGTCATGACATCGGCGCCTGGCGCCTGAGCACCGGCGCGGCCTACAGCTGGCATCGCGCCGATGTGAAGCGCGATCTGCAATACGGCGACGTCAGCGCCAAACAGAAAGCCAAGGTCGATGCGGCCACCACGCAGGTTTTCGGCGAAGCGGCCTATCGGCTGAACCTGCAACCGTTGGCGCTGGAGCCGTTTGCCAATCTGGCCTACGTGCATCTGGACACTGACGGCTTCACCGAGAAGGGCGACGCGGCGGCGCTGAAAAGCGCTGGCGATCAGCGCGACGCAGTGCTCAGCACCCTCGGTGTACGGGCGGTCAAGCGCTTCAATCTGTCGGCCGGGCAGGCGCTGGACCTGAGCGGGCATCTCGGCTGGCAGCACAGCCTGAGCGACATCGACGCCGAACAGCATCTGCGCTTTGCCAGCGGTAGCACACCGTACGCGGTCGAGAGTTCGGCGCTGGTGCGTGACGCGGCGCTGGTCGGCGTACAAGCCAGCCTGGCGTTGAGCAAGGACGTGCGGGTCAACCTCGATTACAACGGACAACTGGCTAACCGCGAGAAGAGCCATGGGGTTGGGTTGAGCCTGAATTGGCAGTTCTGAAACAAACCCCGCAGGTCAGGTGAACACACACTTGTGGCGAGGGGATTTATCCCCGATCGACTGCGCAGCAGTCGCTCACCCGGACAACTCGGTTACTGGAAGCTGCTCGGGGTCGCTTCGCGCCCCATCGGGGATAAATCCCCTCACCACAAGCGTTATTTCCCATGCCCGGGTGTGGGCCTGGTACACGGATTTTTCGCAACAACACTAAGGAAGGTCGCTGGATGAATAACAACAATACCCCCGCGCAAACGGGCGGTCGCTTCGCCATGAAAACCCTCAATTGCGCCATGCTCTGCGCACTGACCACCTGGGGCACCGCGCACGCGGCGCCTTACGTGGAAAGCGGCCGCAGCGGTGATCCCGCCAGTTGGCGCAGCGCCGAGTTCCAGGCGGAATGGGGCCTGGGCGCCATTGGCGCGGATCACGCCTACGCCGCCGGTTACACCGGCAAAGGTGTGAAACTGGGGATCTTCGACCAGCCGGTGTACGCCGCGCACCCGGAGTTCTCCGGTGCCAATAAAGTCATCACCCTGGTCACCAGCGGGATCCGCGAATACACCGACCCTTACATCCCGGTCAAAGCCGGCGATGCGTTCCGCTATGACGGTTCGCCTTCGGTCGGTTCCGACGGCAAGCTCGGTGCCCACGGCACCCACGTCGGTGGCATCGCTGCCGGCAGCCGTGACGGCGGGCCGATGCACGGCGTGGCGTTCGGTGCGCAGATCATCAGCGCGGATAACGGTGACCCGGGCCCGGAAGACGGCATCGTCCGTGGCAACGACGGCGCGGTGTACAAGGCCGGTTGGGATGCGCTGATCGCCAGTGGCGCGCGGATCATCAACAACAGCTGGGGCATCGGCATCACTGACCGTTTCGACCTCGGCGGCCGCGACCCGGCGTATCCGCACTTCACCGTCAACGACGCGCAATTGCAGTTCAACGAAATCCGCACGCTGCTCGGCACCAAGCCCGGCGGCGCCTACGACGGCGCCATCGCCGCCGCCCGCAGCGGCATCGTGACGATCTTCGCCGCCGGTAACGATTACAACCTGAACAACCCGGACGCCATCGCCGGCCTCGGCTACTTCGTGCCGGACATCGCGCCGAACTGGATCACCGTCGCCGCGTTGCAGAAGAACCCTGATCTGGCCAGCGCCAATCCGTACATCATGAGTACGTTTTCCTCGCGCTGCGGCTACACCGCGAGCTTCTGCGTCTCGGCGCCGGGCACGCAGATCTACAGCTCGATCATCAGCGGCACCAACGCCGACAACCTGACCACCGGCTACAAGAACTACAACGGCACCTCGATGGCCGCACCGCATGTGGCGGGCTCGATGGCGGTGTTGATGGAGCGCTTCCCGTACATGACGGGCGATCAGGTCGCCACGGTGCTGCGTACCACCGCCACCGACCTCGGCGCACCGGGCATCGACGCCTTGTACGGCTGGGGCATGATCAACCTGCGCAAAGGCATCGACGGCCCGGCGATGTTCGTCACCGAGCAGGACATCCCGGAAGAGTTCCGCATTCAGGGGGCCTACGGTTCCGGGCAGTTTGTCGCGGACTTGCCGGGCATCGGCGCGATCATCGACAAGGGCAAACCGACCGAGCGCGTGTGCACCGACATCACTTGCGGCCTCGACACCTGGCGCAACGACATTTCCGGTCACGGCGGCCTGACCAAGCAGGGCATCGGCACGCTGGTGCTGACCGGCAACAACACCTACAGCGGCCCGACTCTGGTCAATCAGGGGCGTCTGGCGATCAATGGGTCGCTGGCTTCGGCGGTCACGGTCAACGACAGCGGCATCCTCGGCGGTAACGGCCGCATCGGTGCACTGACCGCGAAAAGCGGCGGTACCGTCGCCCCGGGCAACTCGATCGGTACGCTGAACGTCGCCGGCGACGTGACCTTCGAGCGCGGTTCGACTTACGCGGTGGAAGTCTCGCCGACCAGCAGCGACAAGATCGTTGCCGGTGGCAAAGCCGTGATCGATGGCGCCACGGTCAGTCTGTCGCTGGAAAACAGCCCGACCTTGCTGACGACGACTGAAGTGAAGAGCCTGCTGGGTTCGCAGTTCAACATCCTGCAAGCGGCCGGTGGCATCCAAGGCCAGTTCGGGCAAGTGCTGCCGAACTACGCGTTCCTCGGCGGCACCCTGGCGTACTCGGCAAACGGCGTGCAACTGGACGTCGGGCGCAACGGCGCGTCGTTCGCCAGTGTTGGTCTGACGCCAAACCAGCGTGCGGTTGGCGCGGCTGCCGAGGGTCTGGGCGCGGGCAATGCGCTGTTCGAAACCCTGTTGCTGTCGCCGAACGCGGCGTCGGCGCAACAGGCATTCCAGCAACTCTCCGGCGAGATTCATCCCGCCATTGGGACGATGCTGATCAACGACAGTCGCTACCTGCGTGAAGCGGTGGGCGAGCGTCTGCGTGAGCGCGATCTGTTCAATGCCAACGCACCGACCGACGACCGCAGCAACGCCTGGGTCAAGGTGCTGGGTTCGTGGGGCAAGAGCGATGGCGGCCACGAAAACGCCGACTCCAACAGCTCCATCGGCGGCCTGCTGGCCGGTGTCGACGGTTTGATCGCTGAAGATACCCGTCTGGGTTTCGTTACCGGTTATAGCGACAGCTCGTTGAACATGGGCAGCGACACGCATTCGTCGGCCTCGGTCGACAGCTACCACCTGGGTGCGTACCTGGGGCATCAGATCGATGCGCTGCGTCTGACCGCCGGTGCGGCTTACAGCTGGCATCGCGTGGACGTGAAGCGTGATCTGCAGTTCGCGGGCGTCAATGGCAAAGAGAAAACCAAGCACGATGCGGCGACCACTCAGGTGTTCACCGAAGCGGCTTACGATCTGCGTCTGCAACCGATGAATCTGGAGCCGTTCGCCAACCTGTCGTACGTGCACTTGAACACCGACAGCTTCACCGAGAAGGGTGATGCTGCGGCGCTCAAGAGCGGCGAAGACAACCGCGACGTGGTGCTGTCGACCCTTGGTGTGCGTGCCAAGCGCAGCTTCGCGCTGTCGGACAAACATCAGCTGGAACTGGGCGCGACCCTCGGCTGGCAGCACAACCTGAGCAGTGTCGATGCTGACAGCCACCTGGCCTTCGCCAATGGCAACAGCGCCTTCACTGTGCAGAGTGTGTCGATGGATCGTGACGCGGCGGTGGTCGGCGTACGCGCCGGGCTGGCGCTCAATCGCGATGTCCGGGTCAACCTGGACTACAACGGACTGATCGGTAACAACGAGAAAGACCACGGTGTGGGTCTGACCCTCGACTGGCAGTTCTAAAAGCGTGCCGGCAGTCCTTTGGGGGCTGCCGGTTTTGAAGGAAGAGAGAGCGCAACATGGGATTGTTCGATTATAAAAATGCCGACGGCAAAGCGTTGTACAGCGATGCCATCGCACTGACGCTGTATGCCTACACGCCAACCGGCCAGCCGTTGCCGGCCACCGCCTGGAAACCGCTCAGCGCCACGGCGCTGGGTTATCAGGGCAAGGTCGGCGCCCAAGGCACGTTCTTCGGCGAGAAGGACGGCTTCACCAGCGCCGAGGCCGAGGTGCTCGGCAAGTACGACGCCGGCGGCAAGCTGATCGGCATCGGCGTGGCCTTTCGCGGCACTGGCGGTCTGGGTTACAGCGACACCTTCGGCGACATGAAAAACAACCTGCTGGCCGCCATTGGGCCATCGGATTACGCGAGCAACTACGCGAAAAATGCCTTCGACAACCTGCTCAAGTCCGTTGCCGCGTTTGCCATCGCCAACGGCATCGCCGCCAAGGACGTGCTGTTCAGTGGCCACAGCCTCGGCGGGCTAGGGGTCAACAGCGTGGCCGAGTTGAGTGCCAGCAACTGGGGCGGTTTCTTCAAGGATGCCAACTACATCGCGTTCGCTTCGCCGACCCAGAGCAGCACCGGCAACAACGTGCTGAACATCGGTTACGAAAACGATCCGGTGTTCCGTGCACTGGACGGCACCACGTTCAGCAGCGGTTCGCTGGGCAAGCACGACGGGGCGCATGAGTCGACCACCGACAACATCGTCAATTTCACCGACAACTACGCGTCCACCGCGCAGAACCTGGTGCCGTTCAGCATCGTCAATCCGCTGAACTGGTCGGCCCACAGCTCGCTCGGGTATGCCGATGGCTTGAACCGGGTGATCGATTCGGAGTTCTACAACCTCACGCACAAGGACTCGACCCTCATCGTCTCCAACCTTGAGGAATCGTCCCGGGGCAAGACCTGGGTCGAGGATCTGGGGCGCAGCGGCGAGCCGCACACCGGTAGCACCCTCATCATCGGTACCAACAGCAACGACTGGCTCAAGGGCGGGGCGGGTAACGACTTCCTCGAAGGCCTGGGCGGCGATGACCGCTTCCGCGATGACGGTGGTTTCAACATCCTCCTCGGTGGTCAGGGCCACAACACCTTCGAGCTGCAGAAACCGCTGCAGAACTTCAGCTTCGCCAACGACGGTGACGGCACGCTGTACGTGCGCGACGCCTACGGCGGCATCAGCATGACCCGCGACATCGGCGCGCTGGTGAGCAAGGAGTCGGGTTCGTGGTGGGGCAGCAAGGAAATCACCTGGGGTGTCACGGCCAAGGGTTTGACCAATGGCAGCGAACTGACCCAGTACACCCATTCGCTCAACGGCGATGCGTATGGCAACGCACTACACGCCAGCGCCGACGGTGACTGGCTGTTCGGGCTGGGTGGCGATGACAAGCTGATCAGCGACAAGGGCCACGTGACCTTCGTCGGAGGCGCCGGCAACGACGTGATGACGGCGGTGGGTGGCAACAACACCTTCCTGTTCAGCGGTGCGTTCGGTTTCGACGCGATCAATGGCTACCAGGGCAGCGACAAACTGGTGTTCATGGGCGTCGAAGGCGCGGGGCAGGGCTACGACTACAAGCAGCATGCTGTGCAGTCGGGGGCCGATACCGTGCTGAAGATTGGCGAATATGCCGTGACCCTGGTCGGGGTGGGAGTGGCTAACCTGTCGGACTCGGCGTTCGTGTTCGCCTAGCTCCTTGTTAAGACAAACCCTGTAGGAGTGAGCCTGCTCGCGATCGCGGTCAGTCAGTCTCCATCCATGTTGCCTGACACGGTCTCATCGCGAGCAGGCTCACTCCTACAGTTAAAAGCAATGCAAGTAGTACTGAAATGCTCCGGGGCGTGCCCGTGAGGGGCGCCCTGGCTGTGAGCTATCTCTGACAATTCCAACAAAAGAGAGGCAATAGCAATGGGTGTGTATGACTACAAGAACTTCGGCACAGCCGATTCCAAGGCGCTGTTCAGCGATGCCATGGCGATCACGCTGTATTCCTACCACAACCTCGATAACGGCTTTGCCGCCGGTTATCAGCACAACGGCTTCGGCCTCGGCCTGCCTGCCACGTTGGTCACCGCGCTGCTCGGCGGCACCGATTCGCAAGGGGTGATTCCCGGTATTCCGTGGAATCCCGACTCGGAAAAACTCGCCCTCGACGCGGTGAAAAAGGCTGGCTGGACACCGATCACCGCCTCGCAACTGGGCTACGACGGCAAGACCGACGCGCGCGGAACCTTCTTCGGCGAGAAGGCCGGTTACACCACCGCCCAAGTGGAAATCCTCGGCAAGTACGATGCCCAGGGCCATCTCACCGAAATCGGCATCGCCTTTCGCGGCACCAGCGGCCCGCGGGAAAACCTGATCCTCGATTCCATCGGCGACGTGATCAACGACCTGCTGGCAGCGTTCGGTCCCAAGGACTACGCCAAGAATTACGTCGGCGAAGCGTTCGGCAATCTACTGAATGACGTGGTGGCGTTCGCCAAGGCCAACGGCCTCAGCGGCAAGGACGTGCTGGTCAGCGGCCACAGCCTCGGCGGGTTGGCGGTCAACAGCATGGCCGACCTGAGTGGCGGCAAGTGGGGCGGGTTCTTCGCCGATTCCAACTACATCGCCTACGCCTCGCCGACCCAGAGCAGCACCGACAAAGTGCTCAACGTCGGTTACGAAAACGATCCGGTGTTCCGCGCCCTCGACGGCTCGACCTTCACCGGCGCCTCGGTCGGCGTGCACGACGCGCCCAAGGAATCGGCCACCGACAACATCGTCAGCTTCAACGATCACTACGCCTCGACCGCGTGGAATCTGCTGCCGTTCTCGATTCTCAATATCCCGACCTGGATCTCGCACCTGCCGACCGCTTACGGCGACGGCATGAACCGAATTATCGAGTCGAAGTTCTACGACCTGACCAGCAAGGACTCGACGATCATCGTCGCCAACCTGTCGGACCCGGCGCGGGCCAACACCTGGGTGCAGGATCTGAACCGCAACGCCGAAACCCACAAGGGCAGCACCTTCATCATCGGCAGTGACAGTAATGACCTGATCCAGGGCGGCAGCGGCAATGACTATTTGGAAGGTCGCGCCGGCAACGACACCTTCCGTGACGCTGGCGGTTACAACGTCATCCTCGGTGGCGCCGGCAACAACACCCTCGATTTGCAGAAATCGGTGAACACTTTCGACTTCGCCAACGATGGCGCCGGCAACCTGTATGTGCGCGACGCCAACGGCAGGATCAGCATCACCCGCGACATCGGCAGCATCGTCACCAAGGAGCCGGGGTTTCTCTGGGGGCTGTTCAAGGACGACGTGATCCACAGCGTCACGGCCAGCGGTCTGAAGGTCGGCAGCAACGTCACCCAGTATGAGTCCAGTGTCAAAGGCACCAATGGCGCCGATACGCTCAAGGCAAATGCCAGCGGTGACTGGTTGTTTGGTCTGGATGGCAACGATCATTTGATTGGCGGCGTCGGCAATGATGTGTTTGTCGGTGGCGCCGGTAATGACCTGATGGAATCGGGGGGCGGGGCGGATACGTTCCTGTTCAACGGCGCGTTCGGTCAGGATCGGGTGGTGGGTTTTACGTCGAACGACAAACTGGTGTTCCTTGGCGTGCAGGGTGTGTTGCCCAATGATGACTTCCGCGCGCATGCCTCGATGGTGGGGCAGGACACGGTGCTGAAGTTTGGCGGGGATTCGGTGACATTGGTTGGGGTGGCGCTGAATAGCCTCAGTGCCGATGGAATTGTGATCGCCTGATGCATCCGTAACCTGTGGCGAGGGAGCTTGCTCCCGCTGGGTCGCGAAGCGGCCCTGAAGATTTTGTGAGCGCTACGCGCTCAAGCGGGAGCAAGCTCCCTCGCCACAACTCGGTATCAAAAGTGACTCGATAGCCACACCCTGACTCAAAAGCTCTGCAAACAGCAGAAGCGGCCTAAAGCCAGCACGTGCACACACGTTCTATAGCCAGCCGCCATTGAGTACAGGAGATGCACACGTGAAAAGGTTCAAGGGGTATGCCGGGATTGTCGGACTGGCGCTGTTATCGGCCAATGCCTGGGCCGATCTGCCTCAAACCTCGATTCTGAGCCGCTACGGCATCAGTAGCGATCAATTGCCGAAACCGGCGAAGACCGAAGCAGCCGAGCCGGTCGAAGAGAAAAGCCTGTTTCAGATCCAGCCCGAACAGCCGTTCGTGACCATTCGCCTGGGTGACGGCAAACAGCAGCAGGCCACTGGCAATCTGAGCATTGACCGAATGACCCAGCAGGATCTAGAGCGCTGCCGACGTCTGCAAGCCGAGCTGGCACGGCGGGGTGAACAGTATTTCAGCTGTGATCACAGCATTGTGGGTTTGCCTGCTTCCGAATAACCCACGCTTTGACTGCCTTCTGTAGGAGCTCCCGAAGGCTGCGATCTTTTGATTTTGATCTTGAAAAACAAAGTCAAAAGATCGCAGCCTTCGGCAGCTCCTACACGTACAGCAGGGTGTCAGTCTTCCTTGCGCACCGTCGCGACCTCGTCGCCGCGGACTTTCACCTTGGTTCCGGAAATATCCTCGAACTCATAGAACCCGTCCTTGTTCTTGGTTTTCGGCATGTCCTTGGTCAAATACTGAGTACCGTTCTGCAAGGTCACCACGGTCGGTGTCGAGCAGCCGCCCAATGCCAGGAAGGCTGCTACCGCCAGGGGAAGACCCAGAGTCTTGATGTTCATACCCACCTCAAATCCCTCATTCCATATCAATTGACCGACTTCGGTCTCTAACGCGGTTGGTGCCATCGAACGGGGAAAAGTTCGATGGCACCCTGAAAAAATCCCGATTGCCGCTGCCACTGATCTTTTTCCGTTTGCACGCGACGGGGCAGAGCTGGTATCTGTACGCATAACCAGTATTCGCTCGCCATGGCCCTGAATTACCGTGACTGCCAACCCGCTCGACGATCCGTTCTATTACCTCAACAACTTCCGGCAAGTGCTTGATTGGCTTGAGCTTCGCTATGCCGATGTGATGAGCGAATCCGAGCACGGCTTTATCCGCGACTTCAAGGCCTTGCCACGCGCTTCGCAGGGTTTGCTGGTGCGCATGATAATGCGCAAGGGCGTGCATTTCCGCTTCGGCAAACTCAACTACCCGGAAATCGGGGACATCAGCAACGCCGCGCAGCCGTTGTTGCGTCACGGCTGGCTCGACGATCAGGCTTTATTGAGCATGCCCGAAGTGTTCGACGTGTTGCTCAAGGCTGAGCTGCTGCAGGCGTTCGGCAGCTTTATCGAGCAACCCAAGGGCCGCAAGGACGACTGGCTGCCGGCGCTCGCCGAGCAATTCAGCGAGTCGCGCAGCCTCTCCGATTGGGCACCGACGCTCGGCGACCGCTTGCTCAGCCTGACCATCATGGACCTGTGCGACCGCCTGCGTCTGATGTTCTTCGGCAACCTGTATCAGGACTGGTCGGAATTCGTCCTCGCCGACCTCGGGATCTTTACCTACGAAAAAGTCGAGTTCTGCGCTGACTCCCGTGGCCTGCGCAGCCGTGAAGACGTTGACGCCTGCCTGTTCCTGCATCATTGCCAACTGCGTTTCGAAGCCGGTGAACCGTTGGAGCCCATTGTCGAGCAGGTCCGCGCGTTGCAGTTCGACAACCCGTGGCTGCAGCGACGGCGCGGCAAGGTGCTGTTCCAGATCGGTCAGTATTGCGAGCGCGTCGCCGAGTTCGCCCTGGCGTTGAGCATTTACCGCGATTGCGCCTACCCCGGCGCCCGTCAGCGAATGATCCGCGTGCTGGAGCGCTGTGGCGAATACGCACTGGCGCTGGAGCTTGCCACTCTCGCCGAACAGGCGCCGGAAAGCGCCGCCGAACAGCAGAGTCTGCAGCGGATGCTGCCCCGCCTGCGACGCAAACTCGGCGGGCCACCGCTCAAACGGGCAATGCCACGCCCGGTCGAGCGCCTCGATCTGCAACTGCCGCGCACTGATCCGGGATTGTCGGTGGAGTTTTACGTGCAGGCGCATCTACACGAAGACAGCGGCCCGGTGCACTACGTCGAGAACAGCCTGATCAACTCGCTGTTCGGCCTGTTGTGCTGGCCGGCGATTTTTGCGCCGCTGCCGGGAGCGTTCTTTCATCCGTTCCAGCGCGGGCCGGTGGATCTGCTCAACGAAGACTTTCAGCAACGCCGCGCCGAACTGTTCCAGGCCTGTCTCGACCAACTCGACGACGGCCGTTATGCGGCGACCATTCGTGAGCGCTTCGCCGCCAAATGGGGCGTGCAGTCGCCGTTCGTGTTCTGGGGCGCGTTGAATGAGCAACTGCTGGAGCAGGCGCTGGCGTGTTTGCCGGCGGAACACCTCAAGCACTGGTTCAATCGCCTGCTGCTCGACATCAAGGCCAATCGCGCCGGCATGCCGGATCTGATCCAGTTCTGGCCGCAGCACAAGACCTACCGGATGATCGAAGTCAAAGGCCCCGGTGACCGCTTGCAGGACAACCAACTGCGCTGGCTGGAATTTTGCCACCAACACCAGATGCCGGTCGCCGTGTGCTACGTGCAATGGGCGGAGCAGAGCGCTTGAGCTACAGCATTGCCGTCCGTGCCCTATGCGAGTTCACCGCCAAGACCGGCGACCTCGACCTGCGTTTTACCCCTTCGCCGACAGCCCTCGAAGGCATGCTCGGGCACCGCACCGTGGCCTCGCGGCGCAGCGACAAATACCAAAGCGAAGTGGCACTGGAAGGCGAGTTTCTGCAGTTGAAGGTCAGGGGCAGGGCGGACGGCTATGACCCGGCGCAGAACTGTCTGGAAGAAGTCAAAACCTATCGCGGTGACCTGAGCAAGCAACCGGCCAACCATCGGCAGTTGCATTGGGCGCAGGCGAAAATCTACGGCTGGCTGATGTGTCGCAAGCTGGAGCTTGCGCAGATCAATCTGGCGCTGGTGTATTTCGACATCGTCAGCGAAAAGGAAACCTGTCTGGTCGAGTCCTTCAATGTTCCAGCCTTGCAGGATTTTTTCGAACAGCAATGCCGGTTGTTCCTGAACTGGGCCGAGCAGGAAATGGCCCATCGCGAGGCGCGCAATCTGGCCGCGCAGCAATTGAGCTTTCCCCACGCCGACTTTCGCCCCGGCCAGCGGCATCTGGCCGAATCGGTGTTCAAAGCGGTCAGCACCGGCCGCTGCCTGATGGCCCAGGCGCCCACCGGGATCGGTAAGACCCTCGGCACGCTATTCCCGATGCTCAAGGCGCTGGCGCCGCAGCAACTGGACAAGGTGTTCTTCCTGACCGCCAAGACCCCGGGGCGCAAACTGGCGCTGGATGCCAGTCAGGTGTTGTTCGATCAGTCTGAACGCTTGCCGTTGCGGGTGCTGGAGATGGTCGCCCGCGACAAGGCCTGCGAACACCCGGACAAAGCCTGTCACGGTGAATCCTGCCCGTTGGCCCAGGGTTTCTATGATCGCCTGCCCGCCGCCCGTGAAGCGGCCAGCCGGATCAATCTGCTGGATCAGGCGGCGATGCGCGAAGTGGCTCGCCAGCACACGGTTTGCCCGTACTACCTGAGCCAGGAAATGGCCCGTTGGGCCGACGTGGTGGTGGCGGACTACAACTATTACTTCGATTTCAGTGCGTTGCTGTTCGGTCTGGCCCAGCTCAATCAGTGGAAAGTCGCGGTGCTGGCCGATGAAGCGCACAACCTGGTCGAACGCGGGCGCTCGATGTACAGCGCCAGTCTCGATCAGGCCGCGCTGGCCAGTGTGCGCAAGAGCGCTCCCGAGGTGCTGAAAAAATCCCTGCAACGGGTCAACCGTGAATGGAACGCGCTGCATCAGCCGCAACTGGCGCCGTATCAGGCCTACGACAAGGCCCCGGAGAAACTGCTGCAAGCGGTGTCGTTGTGCAGCGCGGCCATCGGCGACTACCTCAATGATCATCCGCAGGGACTCGACAGCGCGCTGCAAACCTTCTATTTCGACATGCTGCAGTTTGGCCGGGTGGCGGAACTGTTCGACGAGCATTACCTGTTCGACATCAGCAAGCGCGACCTCGAGCGCAAGCGACCGCTGTCGCAGTTGTGCCTGCGCAACGTGGTGCCGGCGGCGTTCATCGGCCCGCGGCTGAAAGCAGCGCGCAGCAGCGTGTTGTTCTCGGCGACGCTGAGCCCGCGACGCTATTACGCCGATCTGCTCGGCACGCCCGCCGACACGGTATGCATAGACGTCGAATCACCCTTCAGCGCCGAACAGCTGCAAGTGCAGATCGTCAGCCGTATCTCCACGCGCTTCAATCATCGCCAGGCGTCGCTGGAACCGATCGTCGAGCTGATCGCCCGCCAGTTCAGCGAGCGCCCGGGCAATTACCTGGCGTTCTTCAGCAGCTTCGATTACCTGCAACAGGTGCTGACGCTGCTCGCCGAACGCCATCCGCAGATCAATCTGTGGCAGCAGTCCCGGGGCATGGCCGAAGGACAGCGGCAGGCGTTTCTCGATCAGTTCACCGCCGACAGTCAGGGCATTGGCTTCGCCGTGTTGGGCGGTGCGTTTGGCGAGGGCATCGACTTGCCCGGAGCACGGCTGATCGGCGCGTTCATTGCGACCCTGGGGCTGGCCCAGCTCAACCCGGTCAACGAACAGTTGAAACGGCGCATGGCGGCGATTTTCGGCGCCGGTTACGACTACACCTATCTGTATCCGGGCGTGCAGAAAGTGGTGCAGGCCGCCGGGCGGGTGATCCGCACCCGTGAAGATCGTGGCGTGGTGATGCTGATCGATGACCGCTTCGCCGAACCGCGCATTCAGCAACTGCTGCCACGCTGGTGGTCGCTCGGCACCGACCCTCAATCAACCCATTGATCACGCCGTGAATAGAAGCGCGTTTGCACCTTCCCATGGCGCCGGATTGCCGCATACTTGCGCTAATGAAAACCAGCGGTGAACCTGATGAGTGACAACCCGAGCAAAACTGCAGCGATCGAGGAGATGCGTTTTCGTCTGCTGATCGATGCGGTGGTCGATTATGCGATTTACATGATCGACCCGGACGGCATCATCACCAGTTGGAACTCCGGTGCGAAACGCTTCAAGGGCTACGAAGAGGCGGAAATTCTCGGCGAGCATTTCTCGCGCTTCTATACCGCCGATGATCGTGCGGCGGGCCTGCCGCAACGCGCGCTCGACACGGCGCTGCACGAAGGACGGTTCGAAGGCGAAGGCTGGCGGGTGCGCAAGGATGGCACCAGCTTCTGGTGCCACGTGGTCATCGATCCGATCATTGATCCCAACGGCAAAGTGCTCGGCTATGCCAAGATCACCCGTGACCTGACCGACCGCAAGATGGCCGAGGAAACCCTCAAGCAAAGCGAACAGCAGTTTCGCCTGCTGGTGCAGGGTGTCACCGATTATGCGATCTACATGCTCAGCCCCGAAGGTCGTGTGAGCAACTGGAATCAGGGCGCCCAGCGGATCAAGGGGTACCAGCCGGAAGAAATCATCGGCCAGCATTTTTCGATTTTCTACACCCCTGAAGACCGCGTGGCCGGCGAACCGCAACGGGCGCTGGAGATTGCCACCCGCGAGGGCCGTTTCGAGAACAAGAGCTGGCGCATGCGCAAGGATGGCACGCGGTTTCTGGCCCACGTGGTGGTCGATGCCATTCGCGGCGAAACCGGCACGCTGCTCGGGTTTGCCAAGATCACCCGCGATGTCACCGAAGCCCATGAGTCGCAAGTGGCGCTGGAAAAGACCCGCGAAGCATTGTTCCAAGCGCAGAAGATGCAGGCCATCGGTCAGCTCAGCGGCGGCATCGCCCATGACTTCAACAATTTGCTGACGGTGATTCTGGGTAATCTGGAGATTCTGCAAAAACGCATCGGTGACGACCCGAAAAACAGTCGTCTGCTGGAAAACGCCACGCAGGGTGCATTGCGTGGCGTATCGCTGACTCAACGCATGCTGGCCTTCGCCCGCCGTCAGGAACTCAAGACCGAGCCGGTCGATATTCCGCAACTGGTGCAAGGCATCACCGGACTGTTGCGCAGCTCGATAGGCCCCGGGATTCGCATCGAGACACGCTTTCCCGAGGATCTGCAACCGGTGCTGGCCGACAGCAACCAACTGGAACTGGCGTTGCTCAATCTGGCGACCAACGCCCGCGACGCCATGGCCGACGGTGGCAGCCTGTGCATTTGCGCGCAGCCGGAAGTCGTGCTTGAGCAAAGCCATTCGTCAATGGCGGCGGGACGCTATGTGTGCCTGAGCGTGATCGACACGGGTGAGGGCATGGACGAAGCCACGCTGGGTTCGGCCAGGGATCCGTTTTTCACCACCAAGGGCGTGGGCAAGGGCACCGGGCTGGGCCTGTCGATGGTGCATGGCTTTATCGAGCAACTGGGCGGCCGTTTCATTCTCAAGAGCGAAAAAGGCCATGGCACCCGCGCTGAAATGTGGATACCGGTGGCGCTGGCCGGGGAGACGGCAAAAAACCTCTACCCGGCGGTCAAACCGGTGTTGGTGCCACGCCTCAGTGTGTTGGTGGTGGATGACGATTCGCTGGTGATGACCAGCACCACGCTGCTGCTCGAAGACCTTGGCCATCGCGTGATCAGCGCCACGTCCGGTGCCAGGGCGCTGGCGTTGTTCGAGCAGGGCGAAGTCATCGATCTGATGATCACCGACATGGCCATGCCGCAGATGAGCGGCGCGCAACTGGCGCATGCGGTGCGTTTGCTCAAGCCGGATCTGCCGATCATTCTGGCCACCGGTTACGCCGAACGTCTGGAAGGCTTTGCCGCGCAATTGCCGCGTCTGCCCAAGCCATTCACCCAGCTCAACCTGGTGGAAATCATCGCGCAGTCGATGAAGTGAATCCGCCTGAACTTGTCCGTGGCGAGGGCCTTCTAAAAGGTTTCCCCGCCACGGAGTGCGCGTCCCTTGCCCCGCATACTGACTCAGCCCAGCGCTGAAGAGCACCTGACCGAACACGATGCCAAGATGTTCGGCTCACCCAAGGAACGGCTGGACTTCTATCGCAAGGAAATCCAGTACGAAACCAGCATCCTCGCCAACCGCACTGACGCCTATCTGGCGGCGCAGTCGTTTCTGGTGATTGCCTTTGCCTCGTGCATGGCCAACCTCAACCCTGAGTGGGGCAAGCTGTTTACGCTGGTGGTGCCGCCGTTTCTGGCACTGCTCGGGCTGCTCAGTTCGCTCAATGCGTGGCCGGGGATTCGTGCGGCGTACGACATCATCGATCACTGGCACTACAAGCAGAGCGAGTTGTTGCGCAGCGAGCCGATCATGGGCATGGCTTACGACGAGTCGCCGCTGTTCAGTGAAATGGAGTCGAGCCACAAGGGCTATCGCAAGTCGCTGTTGTTTTCGGTGCGCACGCCATGGATTTTCGCCACGTTCTGGATCCTGCTCGGGGCTTACGCGGTGTTCATTCAGGTGACCAACCCTGGGGGCTGAACGCCGCCCAAAGAAAAAGCCCGGACATCGCTGCCGGGCTTTTTCTTGTGTGCTTTATTCGACGGTTTCAAGTTGCCGACGCAATTCCTGCGAGTGATGCGGTGACATTGGAATCGGCGGGAAGTCTTCGTTGAGGACGCACAAATGATCGATGGCTTCCTCGAACTTCGCATCGGCTTTGCGGCGCATTGCTCGATAGTGCTCAAACTGTTCGAGGTCCAGATTGTCCGCTTCCAGCAGCTCGTAAGCCGCTCGGTTGAGGGCGTGGGCATCTTCGAACAGTTGACGATTGCGTTCCAGGGCCAAAGCCCTGCAAGCCTTGATTTGTGCAGGAGTCGAGCATTCTTTCATGACCGTGACCTTGTTATCCAAAGATTCCTCTTCATGGGCTGCAAGCCGCAGGGGAACCGAACCTGCCGGACCCCGCCGAGTGCATCCAGCGAGGGGTTATGGTTGTGACTGTCGGTTTTGGCCGAGGGATCCATTTATTTTCAGAAAAAACTTCGATGGATTTCCCGACATATTGCCCCCGGAAAAATCAGTTTTTTCGTTTTTGCCGTTGTTCGTAGCGCGCCAGCAGCGGCTGGGTGCTGATGCCATGCAGTAAAATGCTCAGCGCTACCACGGACAGGGTGATGTTGGTGCACAACGTCGCGGCTGAAGGACTGAGGCCATGGTTCAAGGCATAAAACAGATAGAACAGACTGCCGATCCCGCGAATGCCGAACCAACCGATCAACAGCCGCTGACCACCGTCGAGCAAAGTGCCCCAAGGCATCAACGCGACGCAGGCCGGACGCACCACGCAGAACAGCACTGCGCCAATGACCAACGCCCGCCAGTCCCAATGCGGCACCAGCACCACACCGAGCAGGGTCACCAGAAACACTTCCATGGCCCGTTCCACCAGACTGCCGAATGAGAGCATGTCGCCCATCATGATGCCGGCGGCGACCTGGCTGCTTTCCAGTCGTTCGGTATCACCGTGCACCGCGTGCTGCGGTTCGATGTTCTGATGGCCTACCACCGGTTGCACCAGATGTTCGGCGGGCGGCTGACTGGCGCCGGTGGATTTGACTTCTTCCTGACGCAAGCCGAGGCCGGCGGCGAATACCGACAGAAAACCATAACCGCCAATCGCATCTGCGCCGACGTAAGCCAGGGCAATCAGCGACAGCGCCAGATAATCATTCGGGCTCAGGGTGCTGTCGTCGTTACGGATGCGCAGCGACAGGGTCAACCGACCGATGCCGCGACCCATCCAGTAACCGGTCAGCAAACCGACCGGCACCGCCCAGAGTAATCCGTGCAGTACCCAATCGGTCAAGGCGCCGGGTTGCGCATCGGCCTGCAACAGCAGCAAGCCGAGAATCACGAACGGGAACGCGATGCCGTCGTTGAGCCCGGCTTCACCGGACAGACCGAAGCGCACGCTGTCGACATCCCGCGCATCGTTGACCTGCACCAGCGCGGCCAGCACCGGGTCGGTCGGCGCCAGCATCGCCCCGATCAGCAGCGACGGCCCCCACGACAGTTGCAGGCCCCAGTGCAGCAACACGCTGACCCCGGCGATGGTCAAGACCATCACCGGGCCGGCCAGCCCGAACGCAATCCGCCAACGCTTGTCGCGCAGCGGCAGACGCAGCTTGAGCCCGCAGACAAACAGCGAAAACAGCACCGCCACTTCCGTGAGGTGCTCCATCCATACGGAAGCGTTTTCCAGTGACAGTTTCAGTAAATCCAGACCGCTGGGGCCGATGCCGATCCCCAGCAGCAGGCACACGGCCGAAGTGGTGACCGGCATCCAGCGCAGGTACGACGAGGTCAGCGCGAGGGTCAGCAACACCGCGCCAAGCACCGCGACCCAGATGACAAAGCTCATGGAGGCTTACAACATCGGCTTGCCGCCGGTGACGCCATAGCGCTGACCGGTGATGTAACTGGCTTCATCGGAGGCGAGCAGCACATAGATTGGCGCCACTTCCACCGGTTGTCCGGGGCGCCCGAGCGGGGTTTCGCTGCCGAAGTTCTGCACCTCTTCATCGGGCATGGTCGAGACGATCAGTGGCGTCCAGATTGGTCCGGGGGCCACGCAGTTCACGCGGATTTCTTTTGGCCCGAGTATCTGTGCCAGTCCGCCGGTGAAGTTGGCGATCGCGCCCTTGGTGGTGGCGTAGGCCAGCAGGGTCGGTTTGGGCATGTCCGAGTTGACCGAGCTGGTGTTGATGATCGACGCGCCGGGGCGCATGTGTTTGATCGCTGCCTGGCACAACCGGAAAATCGCCGTGATGTTGACGTCGAAGGTCATCACCCATTCTTCGTCGGGGATTTCTTCGAAGGTTTCGTGGGTCATCTGGAACGCGGCGTTGTTGACCAGAATGTCGATGCGCCCGAAGCGTTCGACGGTCTTGTCCACCAGTTCCTGGCAGTGGGCCTTGTGCGCGAGATCGCCGGACAGCAACAGGCACTGGCGGCCTGCCTGTTCAACCCAGCGTGCGGTCTCTTTGGCATCGTCGTGTTCATTCAGATAAGCCACGACCACGTCAGCGCCTTCACGGGCGAAGGCAATCGCCACCGCGCGGCCAATGCCGCTGTCGGCACCGGTAATCAGCGCAATCTTGCCAGCCAGCCGCCCGGAGCCGACGTAGCTTTGCTCGCCGCAGTCGGGGTACGGCTGCATTTTGCTTTGCGCACCGGGGACGGCTTGGGCTTGTGCGGGGAAGGGTGGTTTTGGGTAATCGGTCATCACAGATCTCCGAGGTTCTCAGGGCAGGTATGGGTGGTTGACCTGGACGGTTTGCCGTGAGTTCGATCGGATTTGCGCTGGTCTTTCAGACTTGGAAATGCAAAACCAATGTGGGAGCGAGCTTGCTCGCGAAGGCGGAGTGTCAGCCGACATCAATGTTGACTGAACCACCGCATTCGCGAGCAAGCTCGCTCCCACAGGGGATCATCTGTGTTTCAGGTATTGCGCTGGGTCAGGGCGCGCTCCATGCGGCTGATGCCCTCTTCGAGCAACGACCGCGGGCAGCCGAAGTTCAGGCGCACGAACTGTTGGTGCTGATCGCCGAAGTCCAGACCGGCGCTCAGACCGACCCTGGCCTGTTCAAGGAAGAACTGCTGCGGATTGTCCAGGTCCAGCGCCGAGCAATCGAGCCACGCCAGATAGGTTCCCTGCGGCACATTGATCATCACGCCCGGCAAGCGGCTGCGCACTGCATCCACCAGCCAGTCGCGGTTGGCCTGCAGATAGGTTTTCAGTTCGGCCAGCCACGGCGCACCTTCGCTGTAGGCGACGCGGGTGGCTTCCATGCCCAGCGGGTTGACGCTGTCGACCATGCCGCAACGGGCGTGGTTGACGCGTTCGCGCAGGGCGGCGTCCTGGATGATCATGAACGAGGTCTTGAGGCCGGCGATGTTGTAGGCCTTGCTCGCCGACATCAGGGTGATGGTGCGCTTGGCGATTTCCGGGCTGAGGGACGCGGTCGGAATGTGCACGCGGCCGTCGAAGCACAGCTCGGCGTGGATCTCGTCGGAGATGATCCAGGCGTCCTGTGCTGCACAAATATCCGCTACGGCTTGCAGCTCCTCACGGCCAAACACCTTGCCGATCGGGTTGTGCGGGTTGCTCAAGAGCAGGGCGCCGCCACCGTTCAGCGATTCGCGCAGGGTCTCCAGCGGCGTGGCGTAAGTGCCATCGGCCTGGGGGATGAATTCCAGCTCGACCTTGTTCAGCCCCCAATGCCCCGGCGCATGCCGCAGCGGCGGGTAGTTCGGCACTTGCACCACGACGTTCTGCTGCGGCTGTACCAGGGCTTTCAAAGCCATGTTGAAACCGGATTCAACGCCCGGCAGGAAGATCAGCTCCTGCGGTTTGACCTTCCAGGCGAACTTGTCCCACAGGTCGGCGACGATCGCCTCACGCAAGTTGTCCTGCGCCACGCTGTAACCCACCAGTGGGTGCAGCAGACGCTGCTGCAACGCCTCGATGATCACCGGTGGCGCGGCGAAATCCATATCAGCGACCCACATCGGCAACACATCGGCCGGGTAGCGGCTCCACTTGGTGCTGCCGGTGTTGTGGCGGTCGAATAGCTGATCAAAATCGAAAGTCATGCGCGGTCTCGTGAAGGCGGGATGGGTCCTGGGCGCCATTCTAAGCGCAACGCGACCCATGTGGGAGCTGGCTTGCCAGCGATGGCGTCGTCACTGTCGCTATTAGTGTTGACTGATCCACCGCTTTCGCTGGCAAGCCAGCTCCCACAGGGTTTTGTGTTCGTTGGCGAATAGACCGACAAACGGCCGACGGTCGGTTTTCACACAGAGTGTGTGGTCATTGTCTACAGTGAAAAAGCCGGCAGGCATTCTGCCGTAACCGTGTTTGTCCAGAAAAAGCCCGGCTCAAGTACCGGGTTCCACCTGATCAGGAGTGCACGATGGATCTCAGCCGTCGTCAATTCTTCAAGGTCGCCGGTATCGGCCTTGCAGGCTCTAGCCTGGGCGCGTTGGGCATGGCCCCGACGCTGGCCTTCGCCGAGCAGGTGCGTCACTTCAAGCTTGCCCACACCCATGAAACCCGCAACACCTGCCCGTATTGCTCGGTCGGTTGCGGGTTGATCATGTACAGCCAGGGCGATGCCGCGAAGAACGTCGCGCAAAATATCATTCACATCGAGGGCGACGCCGACCACCCGGTCAACCGCGGCACCCTGTGTCCAAAAGGCGCGGGCCTGCTGGACTTCATTCACAGCCCGGGCCGCTTGCTGTATCCGCAAACGCGCAAGCCCGGCAGCAGCGAATGGACCCGGATCAGCTGGGATGAAGCACTGGATCGCATCGCCGACCTGATGAAGGCCGACCGCGACGCCAACTTCATCGAGAAAAATTCCACCGGGCAAACGGTGAATCGCTGGCTGACCACCGGGTTCCTCGCCGCGTCGGCAGCGTCCAACGAAGCCGGTTACATCACCCAGAAGGTGATTCGCAGTCTCGGCATGCTGGGGTTCGATAACCAGGCGCGTGTCTGACACGGCCCGACGGTGGCAAGTCTTGCCCCGACGTACGGCCGTGGAGCCATGACCAACACCTGGACCGATATCGCCAACGCGAATCTGATCCTGGTAATGGGTGGCAACGCAGCAGAAGCGCATCCGTGCGGCTTCAAATGGGTGACCGAGGCCAAGGCGCATAACGCTGCCCGGCTGATCGTGGTCGACCCTCGTTTTACCCGGACCGCTTCAGTGGCCGACTATTACGCGCCGATCCGTACCGGTACCGACATCGCCTTCATGGGCGGGTTGATCAATTACCTGCTGACTCAGGACAAGATCCAGCACGAATACGTGCGCAACTACACCGACGTGTCGTTCATCGTCAAAGCCGGCTATGGCTTTGAAGACGGCATCTTCAGCGGCTACGACGCGGCCAAACGCAGCTACACCGACAAATCCGGCTGGGGTTACGAGTTGGGTGAGGATGGCTTCGTCAAGGTCGACCCGACCCTGCAGGATCCGCGCTGCGTCTATCAATTGATGAAGCAGCATTACAGCCGCTACAACATTGAGCTGGCGAGCCAGATATGTGGGATGCCGGTCGATGCCATGCAGAAAATCTGGGATGAGATTGCCACGTGCTCCACGCCGGGCAAAACCATGACCATCCTCTATGCACTCGGCTGGACGCAACATTCGATCGGCGCACAGATCATCCGCAGTGCGGCGATGGTGCAACTGCTGCTGGGCAACGTCGGCATGCCGGGCGGCGGGGTCAATGCCTTGCGTGGGCACTCGAACATTCAGGGCCTGACCGACCTCGGGTTGTTGTCCAACTCGCTGCCGGGCTATCTGACTCTGGGTGGCGATGGCGAGCAGGACTACAACGCCTTTATCAAAAAGCGTACGCAAATGCCGTTGCGTCCGGGGCAGTTGTCCTACTGGCAGAACTACAGCAAATTCCACGTCAGCCTGATGAAGTCGTGGTACGGCGCCAACGCGACGCCGGAGAACAACTGGAATTACGACTACCTGCCGAAACTGGATATCCCCAACTACGACGTCCTGAAGATGTTCGACCTGATGAGCCAGGGCAAGGTCAACGGCTACATGTGCCAGGGCTTCAACCCGATCGCTGCGTTGCCGGACAAGAACCGGGTGATGGCTGCGCTGGCCAAACTCAAATGGCTGGTAGTGATGGATCCGCTGGCCACCGAAACCTCGGAGTTCTGGCAAAACGTCGGGCCGTACAACGATGTGAAAAGCGCCGAGATCCAGACCGAAGTGATTCGCCTGCCGACCACGTGCTTTGCCGAGGAGGACGGCTCGCTGGTCAACAGCAGCCGCTGGCTGCAATGGCACTGGAAAGGCGCCGACGGCCCCGGTGAAGCGCAAACCGACATCCGCATCATGAGCGAACTGTTCCTGCGTCTGCGCAAACGTTATCAGGCCGAGGGCGGCAAGTTCCCCGATCCGCTGCTGAACCTGTCGTGGCCATACAAGATCCCCGACGAGCCATCGCCGGAGGAGCTGGCCAAAGAGATCAATGGCAGCGCCATGGTCGACTTCACCGATGCCAGCGGCGTGGCGGTCAAGGCCGGCTCGCAACTGGCCGGGTTCGGGTTGCTCAAGGACGACGGCAGCACCGCGTCCGGTTGCTGGATCTTCGCCGGCAGCTGGACCGAGGCCGGCAACCAGATGGCCCGGCGTGACAATGCCGATCCGTATGGCATGCATCAGCATCAGGGCTGGGCCTGGGCGTGGCCGGCCAACCGGCGGATCCTCTACAACCGCGCTTCAGCGGACGTCGCCGGCAAGCCGTGGGATCCGAAAAAGCGCCTCGTATGGTGGAACGGCAAGGCCTGGGGCGGCACCGATGTGCCGGACTACAAGGCCGATGTGCCGCCGGAAGCGGGGATGAACCCGTTCATCATGAACCCCGAAGGCGTGGCGCGGTTCTTCGCCGTCGACAAGATGAACGAAGGGCCATTCCCCGAGCACTACGAGCCGTTCGAAACGCCGATCGGCATCAACCCGCTGCACCCGCAAAACAAGAAAGCCACCAGCAACCCGGCGGCGCGGATCTTCGATTCGGTCTGGGAAAGCCTCGGCGAAGCCAAGGACTTCCCGTACGCCGGCACCAGTTATCGGTTGACCGAGCACTTCCACTTCTGGAGCAAGCATTGCAAGTTGAATGCGATTGCCCAGCCCGAGCAGTTCGTCGAAATCGGCGAAGTGCTGGCGAAGGAGAAGGGCATCGCCGCCGGAGATCGGGTGCGGGTCAGCTGCAAGCGCGGGTTCATCGAGGCGGTGGCGGTGGTGACCAAACGCATCCGGCCGCTGCAGGTCAACGGCCAGGTGGTGCATCAGATCGGTATCCCGCTGCACTGGGGATTCACCGGCCAGACGCGTCACGGTTACCTGACCAACACCCTGGTGCCGTTCCTCGGCGATGGCAACACACAGACCCCGGAATCCAAGTCATTCCTGGTCAACGTGGAGAAACTGTAAATGGCCAGCCAAGACATCATTGCCCGCTCGGCCACCACCACGGTGCCGCCCTCGGTGAGGAATCAGGAGGCCGTGGCCAAACTGATCGATACCACCAAATGCATTGGTTGCAAGGCCTGCCAGGTCGCCTGCTCGGAATGGAACGAGCTGCGCGACGAGGTCGGCCACAACCATGGCACCTACGACAACCCGCAGGACCTGAGCGCAGAAACCTGGACCTTGATGCGCTTCACTGAACACGAAACCGACGCCGGCAACCTGGAGTGGCTGATCCGCAAGGACGGCTGCATGCATTGCGCCGAACCTGGGTGCCTCGCGGCATGCCCCAGTCCCGGGGCGATCATCAAGCACGCCAACGGCATCGTCGATTTCGATCAGGATCACTGCATCGGCTGCGGTTATTGCATCACCGGTTGCCCGTTCAACATTCCGCGGATTTCGCAGAAGGATCACAAGGCCTACAAATGCACCTTGTGTTCTGACCGCGTCGCGGTAGGGCTGGAACCGGCGTGCGTGAAAACCTGTCCGACCGGGGCCATCGTCTTCGGCAGCAAGGAAGACATGAAGGAACACGCCGCCGAACGCATCGTCGACCTGAAAAGCCGTGGCTTCGACAACGCCGGGCTGTATGACCCGGAAGGCGTCGGCGGCACTCACGTGATGTATGTGTTGCACCACGCCGACACACCAAAGATCTACGCCGGGTTGCCAGAGGCGCCGGCCATCAGCCCGCTGGTGGGCTTGTGGAAAGGCATCAGCAAACCGCTGGGCCTGCTGGCGATGGGTGCGGCGGTGCTCGCCGGTTTCTTCCACTATGTGCGCATCGGGCCGAATCGCACCGAAGAGGATGACCATCCGGCGCCACCGGATACTTCGGTGCACGTTGTCGATCCGGCGGTGCACACTTTCGATCCACGCGGGGAGGACCGGCCATGAGCAACAAGACGATCCTGCGCTACACCGCCAACCAGCGCACCAATCACTGGCTGGTGGCGATTCTGTTCTTCATGGCCGGGCTGTCCGGGCTGGCGTTGTTTCATCCGTCGATGTTCTGGTTGACCCACCTGTTCGGCGGCGGGCCGTGGACGCGGATTCTGCACCCATTCATGGGCGTGCTGATGTTCGTGTTGTTCCTCGGCCTGGTATTCCGCTTCTGGCGCGCGAACTTCTTCATCGACAACGACTGGAAGTGGATGCGCCGCATCGACCGGGTGCTGGTCAACGATGAAGAAAGCGTGCCGCCGGTGGGCAAGTACAACGCCGGGCAGAAGATGCTGTTCTGGACTTTACTGCTGTGCATGCTCGGTTTGCTGTTCACCGGGCTGGTGATCTGGCGTGCTTATTTCAGCGCGTACTTCGGCATCACCGTGATTCGCTGGGCCATGCTCCTGCATGCACTGGCCGGGTTTGTGCTGATCCTCAGCATCATCGTGCACATCTACGCCGGCCTGTGGATCAAGGGTTCGGTGGACGCGATGCTGCATGGCTGGGTCAGCCGCGCCTGGGCGAGGAAACACCACGAACTGTGGTATCGCGACATCACCCGCGATGAACGCAATCCGGACGTGCCGGAGCGACCGATCACCAAAAAGGGCTGACTTTTGGCAACCATTCTTGAACCCGGGGAAATCGAAGCGGCGGCCAGTTCGCCGCCGTTTCTGCACCTGCCGCCGCACAATCTGTTCACCCTGCGCGCCCAGCGTCTGGAGCAATTGGCTCAGGGGCATCCGCTGGCCGATTACCTGCGGCTGATCGCCGGATTGTGCCGGGCTCAGCAGCAGGTTTTCGACGATCCACCGCTGACGGCACCGTTTGATAAGCAAAGGATCGAAGCCTGTCAGTTGCATGGGTTGCCGCCGTTTGCTGCCGACACACTGGTTCGCGAAGACGTTTGGCGGGCTTATCTGGATGCTTTATTGCAACGTTACGTGGCGCCCGATCAACCCGCCGTAGTCGACGCGCTCGCGACACTGCGCGGCGCCAGTGCCGGCCAGTTGCGTGCGTGGGCGGTGGCGTTGGTCAGCGGTCAATTTTCGATGGTGCCGGCACAGTTGGTGCCGTTTCTCGGCGCCGGGTTGCAAGCGGCGTGGAGCCACTGGCTGCTCAGCGCACCGAACCTGCAACTGAAACCCGGCGACAGCCTCAGCCAGTGCCCGGGCTGTGGTTCACCGGCGATGGCCGGGGTGATCCGCCATCGCGGCAAACACAACGGCCTGCGCTATCTGGTGTGTTCGTTGTGCGCCTGCGAATGGCACGTGGTGCGGGTCAAGTGCGTGTATTGCGAGTCGAGTAAAGGCCTCGATTACCTGAGCCTGGAGGACGATCGCCACGCCGCCAATCAGGCGCCGATTCGCGCGGAGGTGTGCCCCAGCTGCAACAGCTACCTGAAACTGGTGTATCTGGAGAACGATGCCGAAGGCGAAGCGTTGTCGGCGGATCTCAGCAGCCTGCTGCTCGACATGCGTCTGGCGCAGGACGGTTTTCAGCGTCTGGCACCGAATCTGATGCTGGCGCCGGGAGACGAATGACCAGAGCGTCTACACTCCTGAAAAACTTGTGAGAGGGGCTTGCTCCCGAAGGGGCCGTGTCAGTCAGATCATTTGTGGCTGACTCACCGCATTCGCGAGCAAGCCCGCTCCCACAATTGGGGGCCGGTGTGCTGTATTTAGACGCGTTGCGTCAGGTCATGCCGGAGAGTCTTGTTTTCGGGAGTGGCTGATGTCTTCGAGTGTTGCCCTGCGGTTGCCTTCCATTGATGGTTTGTTGCGTCACCCGGCCTGTCTGCCGCTGGCCGAGCGTTATGGCCGTGAGGCGTTGCTGAGCGGCTTGCGGCAGTTGCTTGATGAGCTGCGGCTCAGCGTGTTGCAAGGTCAACTGTCTGCCATTGAAATCAGCCCCGAAGTGCTCGCCGGCCGCGTCGGCGAGCGCCTGACCCAGCAACAGCGCAGCAACGTTCGGCGAGTGTTCAACCTGACCGGCACGGTGCTGCACACCAACCTCGGTCGCGCCTTGCTGCCCGAAGAGGCCATCGACGCGGTGCAGATGGCCGCACGTTACCCGCTCAATCTGGAATTCGATCTGGCCAGTGGCAAACGCGGTGATCGTGATGACCTGATCGAAGGCCTGATCCGCGAACTGACCGGCGCCGAAGCCGTCACCGTGGTCAACAACAATGCCGCTGCGGTGTTGCTGACGCTGAACAGCCTCGGCGCGCGCAAGGAAGGCATCATCTCGCGCGGCGAACTGATCGAAATCGGTGGCGCGTTCCGCATCCCCGACATCATGGCCCGCGCCGGCGTGCGCCTGCATGAAGTCGGCACCACCAACCGCACCCACGCCCGCGACTACGAAGCAGCGATCAGCCCGCGCAGTGGTTTGATCATGCGCGTGCATGCGAGCAACTACAGCATCGAAGGCTTTACCGCCCGGGTGCCCACCGCCGAACTGGCCGAGCTGGCCCATCGGCACGGCTTGCCGCTGCTGGAGGATCTGGGCAGCGGCAGTCTGCTGGACTTGACCCGCTGGGGTCTGCCGGCGGAACCCACAGTGCGCCAGGCGCTGCTCGATGGTGCGGACATCGTCACCTTCAGCGGTGACAAATTGCTCGGCGGGCCGCAGGCCGGGTTGATTGTCGGGCGCAAAGACTTGATCGCGAAGATCAAGAAAAATCCGTTGAAGCGTGCTTTGCGGGTCGACAAGTTGACCCTGGCCGCGCTGGAAGCGGTGCTCGGTCTGTATCGCGACCCGGATCGCCTCGCCGAACGTCTGCCGAGTTTGCGGCTGTTGACTCGCCCCCAAGCCGACATTCTCGCCCAGGCTTGCCGTTTGCAACCGGCGATGGCCGAAGTCTTGGGCGAACCGTGGCAGGTCAGCGCCGTGCAGGCCTTGGGCATGATCGGCAGCGGCAGCCAACCGGTGGCGCGGTTGCCGAGTGCGGCGCTGTGCTTGCGCCCGCAAGTGTCCAAGCGTTTGCGCGGGCGTTGTCTGCTGAATCTGGAAGCTGCGTTGCGCAATTTGCCGATTCCGGTGCTGGGTCGAATTGACGACGACGCGCTGTGGCTCGATCTACGCCAACTCGACGACGAGCCGACGTGGCTGGCGCAGTTGCCGCAGTTGCAGGTCGAGTCGTGATCGTCGGCACCGCCGGGCACATCGACCACGGCAAGACCTCGCTGCTGCAAGCGCTGACCGGGCAAACCGGCGACCGCCGCCCGCAGGAGCGCGAGCGCGGAATGACCATCGACCTCGGTTATCTCTACGCGGAGCTGGAAGCCGGTGCCGGGCTGACCGGATTCATCGATGTGCCGGGCCACGAGAAATTCACCCACAACATGCTCGCCGGCGCGCAGGGCATCGATCTGGTGTTGCTGGTGGTGGCGGCGGATGACGGGGTGATGCCGCAGACCCGCGAGCATCTGGCGATTGTCCAATTGCTGGGCATTCCCCGGGCGCTGGTGGCGATCACCAAATGCGATCGGGTTGAAGCGGGCAGGGTGGAGGAGGTGCAGCGCCAGGTTCTCGATCTGCTCGAAGCCGGGCCATTCGCCGATGCGACGACGCTGGCGGTGTCGAGCGTGACCGGGCAGGGCGTCGATGAACTGCGCCAGAGCTTGCTGCAGATCCAAGGCGAAGTGCATGAGCGCAGTCGCGACGGTGGTTTGCGCCTGGCCATCGACCGCGCGTTCAGCGTTGCCGGGGCCGGGATTGTGGTCACCGGCACGGCGTTGTCGGGCACGGTGGGTGTCGGGGACAAACTGGCCCTCGGGCCGTCCGGGAAATCGGTGCGGGTGCGAGGACTGCACGCGCAAAACCAGCCCGCCGAGCAGGCCTTCGCCGGGCAACGGGTGGCGCTGAACATCAGTGGCGATCGATTGACCCTGGAGCAGATCCATCGCGGCCAATGGCTGTTGGCCGAATGGCTGCACGCACCGACGCAACGGGTCGATATCGAATTTCAACTGCTGCCCGGTGAGCGCACCTTCGAGCACTTTCACCCGGTGCATGTGCACCTCGGTACGCAAGACGTCATCGCCCGCGTGGCGTTGCTCGAAGGCCCGCGCTTGAGTCCCGGTCAGCGCATGTTCGCGCAATTGCTGATCAACGCCCCGGTGCACGCGGTGAAGGGCGATCGCCTGATCCTGCGTGACCACAGCGCGCAACGCACCCTCGGCGGTGGCCAGGTGCTTGACCCGTTCGCCCCGGCCCGTCAACGTCGCAGCCCGGAGCGGCTGGCACAACTGCAAGCGCTGGTGGGCAGCGATAGTCTTGAACAAGCGCTGCCGCTGTTGCTCGACCACAGCGCTGGCGGCCTCGATCCGCAACGAATTGAGCGCCAGTTCAATCGCCCGCGTGAAGACTGGGCGCTACCGGCCAACGTGCGCCTGATCGACACCCGCCAAGGCCCGGTGCTGTTCAACTTGCAGCGCTGGGGGCAGTTGAAGTTCACCCTGCTGGAGCAACTGGCGAAATTGCATGAGCTGGAACCGGACCAGATGGGACCGGATCGCGACCGCCTGCGCCGCTTCAGCGGTTTGGCGCTGGAACGTTCGACCTTCGTCAGCCTGCTGGAAGAACTGCGCGCCGCCGGATCGATCAACGCCAGCGGGCCGTGGTTGCATTTGCCCGATCATCAGGTGCGTTTGAGTGCTGAAGACGAAACCCTGTGGCAGCGCATGCAGCCGCTGTTCGAGCAGGCCGGGTTTGATCCGCCGTGGGTACGTGATGTCGCCAAAGTGTTGGGCGTGGAAGATGCGATGGTGCGCCTGCTGTTGCGCAAACTGGCGCGCTTGGGATTGATGCACCAAGTGGTGCGCGATCTGTTTCTGTCTGACGGGCAACTGCGGCGCATGGCCAACATTCTGTTGCAACTGGAACAGGAAAATCCGTCGATCCAGGTGACAACCTTCCGTGATGCGCTAGGCTTGGGACGCAAACGCTGTATTCAGTACCTGGAATACTTCGACCGCCTCGGCCTGACCCGACGCATCGGCGAATCCCGAGTGATCCGCCATGACAACGCGCTGGCCAGTGCCGACGCACCCTGAGTTCAAAGGAAGGCAATCGCGCCCGGTGGCGCGGCCGGGCTTCAAACCCGGTTGGGGACGGCATCCGTTCCCGGGCAGGTTCGACTCCGGCTGCCTTCCGCCAATAAATTCCCGTCCTCGCCGCAGTGATGCTTGCTGTCGCGGCGCAACGGTCAAGGCTGATAGGGAATCAGCTTGTCCTTCTCCAACTCTCCCAGAAACTGATCCAGCATCTGCTGCTTGTTCTTGTTGTCCGGGATCGGCACGTACCAAGCCAACACGCTCCAGCCTTCGCGGGAATAGTTATAGGTCTTGAGCAGTTTACCGTCCTTGAAGACCGAGCTGCGCAAGTTGTCCTGGTAGTGATAAGGCACTGGGAGGGTGAACAGGGTCAGAACATTGAACATGGCCAGATAATGGGTTTCGCCCGACCACGGCTGGGTAATCAGCAGGCTGTAGCCGTTGCGGGTGTAACCGCCGTCGAGCATGGAAAACGCACCGGAGTCTTTCAATGCAGAAATGGTTTCACGCTGACGATATTCTTCGTGCCGGGTATTGGCCGGGCCCAGGCTCAACGTCACCGGCACATAGGCTTGCGTAGCGTGATAATCGAGAGGCGGCAGGGTGTTGGCGCAACCGCCGAGTGCCATTAGCGCACTGAGCAGGGCGCCGTTCTTGATCAAGGCCAGCTTCATTGGGCACTTCCCACGACAGGGATCAGCCGGTCATGTTGAACGTCCTGGGCAAAGGCCCGTGCAATACGGCTGAGGTTCTGTCCTTCCAGCTCGCCACCCTGGTCGAGCAACCAGGTGTATTTCTGGGTGTTATTGCGATAGGTGTACTGCTTGAGGCGCTTGTCGCCTTGATACACCGAGAACTCGGCCTGCGTGTCGTATTCCTTCGAAAGCGGCAGCACGAACAGTGTGGCACAACTCAACAACACCACCGGGAACGGCGGGAACTCGCGTTGCATGTTCAATTTGACTTGGACGTTGTACGCATCGTTTTGGCCGGACCCGGTTTCGACGTTGCGAAATACGCCAGTTTCGCGCAGATGATTGCGCAACGACGAAGACTGCAGAGGGTCGTCGATCATGACGTGGATCGGTGCCAGATAATCCTGTCCGTCGGCCAGTGTGCGCTCTGGCAAGGTGTTGGTGGCGGTACAACCGGCCAGCAGAGCGACGGTGGCAAGCGTGGTGATTTTTTTCATGGTTTGATGTCCGCGGCAACACCCGGCGGGGTATCGGCAAAAATATAGGGTTCGGCGCTTTTCAGATCGAGCTTCAGCGATTGCAGAGGCGGTAGTCCGGGAACCTGGCGCTGGGCGATCGCGGCGTCACGGGCGCGCTGATCGCGCCAGAGGAAGGTGCAGCCGATGCCGTTGAGGCAGAGCGAGCGATATTCGCCCATGTAATAGGCTTTTCCGGCTTCAAGACGTAGCGGCAGGTTGAATTTCTCACGCGCTTCCATCGAACTGTAAACGGTGCCAAGCCCCGGTGTGTATCGCGCAGAGAAGAACTGGAAATCGTAGAACTCGTAGTCGCCCGGTTTCAAAGCAAGGACGAAGACACTCGCGGCACCGTTAGCGTCCTGAATATCCTGCGGCGTTGAATAGGCACCGGCCATTTTCCAGATACCGGCAGCGCCGTACTGGGAGCCACGTTTGCGTATAAACAGGCGTTGGTTATCCGCCGGAGACAGTTTGAGCGAGCGCGGCCCGATAGACCCGATCAGATAAGCCACAGGCTCATTGGCCTTGGCCTGCAATGGTTCGCTGACCCATGACGCGCTTTCGGTGATACAACCACTGAGCAGCGAGGCCAGCAGGCCGGCGACCACTATTTTGAAGACATGAAACATGAACATCCCTGAATCTGCGTTATTGATGACGTTCAGTTGCGAAGGCCAATCAAAGCCCTCCTGGCCGAACGTTTTTGCGGGGCGCGCAGACTAAGTGATGTAGTGGCATTTGGCTAGCCAATAACGCAGGTCGGCTTCCGTCCGCGAATCACGCAATGTTCAAAATGTCACTCGATCCCCTGGTTGGAGCCAGCCTGCTGGTGATGGCCGGTGTGTCATTAACTCAAAGTCGGCTGATCGGCCGCTTTCGCGAGCAGGCTCGCTCCCACAGGGGATCGGGGTTTCAGGCGGGTGGGTCGAGGTTGTCGAGGGCGCGGTTGACGGTCAGTTCGCCGAGCATCACGACTTGCTGAATGCCCAGCAGGGCTTCGTTGTCGGCGGCTTCGTGGAGTTTTTCCAGTCGATGGATTCGTAGGGCGACATCGGGCCTCAGGCTGGGTTTAATCACGAGCTATCAAAAAACCAGCGGGTACTGAATCACCACATAAATTCGGTCGATATCATCGCCGGCCTGCGCCTCGTTGGCCCGGTGCGAGACATGCGACAGCTGCACCGACAGGTCCTTCGCCGTGCCCGATTGCACGATGTATTTCAGATCGATATCCCGTTCCCAATGTTTGCCGCCAGCGCCTTGCTGCGGCTGATAGTCGCCAGTCTCGGCATCGAACGGGTTGTACGCGCCGCCCTTGGGCGCGTGAGTGCCGTCGATGTGGTCGCCGGAGACGTAGCGGGTCATGAAGGTCAGGCCAGGGATGCCGAAAGCGCCAAGGTCGAGGTCGTAGCGTGCTTGCCAGGAGCGTTCGCCGGCGCCGTTGAAGTCGGCGTATTTGATCGAGTTGGCGAGGTAGATCGAGTCACCGCCCACGAAATCGAACGGCGTGTCGCCATTGATGCGTTGCCAGCCGAGCATGACCGCGTGCGGGCCGAAACTGTACTTGCCGGACAGGCTGAACGCGGTGTTGTCGATGGCGCCGGCCAGCGCCCGACCGGTATCGCGGGTGTGGTAGAGGTTGGCATCGAGCAACAGGCCGGACTGTTTGAAGTGCAGATTGGCGTAGTACTGGTGCCAGGTGTCAGTCAGATCCGAGGCGTAAAGCGATCCACCCACCGGACTGTCGCCGAACAGATCGGCGCCGAGAAAACTGATTCCGCCAGCCTCGGTAGTGGCGCCGTAACCGGAAAAGTCGCCGTGGCTCGAAGAGCTGTCCTGATTCTTGAATGCGGTGAAGTGGCCGGCTGTGAAGTTAACGTTGTCGATTTCACGACTGTTCACTAGCAAACCTGTGGCGTATTCCGGTTGCAGGCGCTTGTCCGAGGTGTCGAACACCGGCGTTTCCACGGTCATCTCGCCGAACGCGAGGGTGGTGCGCGAAGCTTTCAGTTTGAACGCGCCGCCCGCGCTGGAGTAGTTCGGTTCGCTGCGACCATTGCTGTCGACCGGCAACAGACCCGTGCCGGAATGTCCTTTGCCGCCATCGAGTTTCAGGCCGAGAAAGGCATGGGCATCGATGCCGAATCCGACGTACCCCGGCGTGTATCCGGAAGTGAACGTGCCAATAAAACCCTGGGCCCATTCCTGTTTATAGTTTTTGCCGGAGGGAGAGGGCGAGCGGTAGTCGTTGCTCAGGAAGAAGTTGCGGCTGAGCACTTCGGTTTTGGCGTCGTCGAAGAAGTCATTGGCCAACGCACTGTCGCTCGCTGCGCAAAGCAGTGCCAACAATGCAAAGTGTGATGTTGAGGAAGCCATCGAGAGAGACCGACAATCAGGGAAGGTCTGCTGATGATGGGCAGGATCAACCGGGCTGGATTGAGCCGATGTGCTGAGTTCAAGGCATACCTGATTTCCCTTGTAGGAGTGAGCCTGCTCGCGATAGCGGTCGGTCAGTTTAGATCGATGTGAATGACACGCCGCTATCGCGAGCAGGCTCACTCCTACAGGGGATATGGGTTACAGGCGGCCATACTCGCGAGCCGTGCGATCCACGGCGATGCGTGTCTTGTCGACCAGTTCATCCAGCTCTGCGCGCGTGGCGATCAATGCGGGGGCCATGATCATCCGGCCCAGCGTTGAACGAATGATCAGGCCTTCCTCAAAACCAATGGTGCGGCAGCGCCAGGCGATGTCGTTCTCGTTGGCGAAACGCTTGCGGGTGACTTTGTCTTCGGCGAACTGCAATGCCGCCACCAGCCCCACGCCCTGAACCTCACCCACCAGCGGATGGTTGCCGAACACCTCACGCAGGCAGTTCTGCAGATAAGGACCAGTGTCGTTTTTCACCTGAGTGACCACGCCTTCATCGCGCAGCGCCTTGAGGTTGGCAATCGCCACCGCAGCCGCCACCGGGTGCCCGGAGTAGGTCAGGCCGTGAGCGAACACGCCGCCTTTTTCCACCAACGCCTCGGCCATGCGTCGCGACAGGATCAACCCACCCATGGGGATGTAGCCGGAGGTCAGGCCTTTGGCGATCGACAGGGTGTCCGGTTCAAAACCGAAGGTCTGGTGCGCGAACCATTCGCCGGTGCGGCCGAAACCGCCGATGACTTCGTCGGCGCACAGCAGCACATCGTATTTGCGGCAGATGCGCTGGATTTCCGGCCAATAGGTGGCGGGCGGAATGATCATGCCGCCGGCACCCTGAAACGGTTCGGCGACGAACGCGGCGACCTTGTCGGCGCCCAGTTCGAGGATCTTGTCTTCCAGGTGCTGTGCGGCGCGCAGGCCGAATTCTTCCGGGCTGAGGTTGCCTTCGTGGGCGAACCAGTACGGTTCGTCGATGTGTGCGACATCAGGGATGGTGCCGCCCATTTCGTGCATGAATTTCATGCCGCCCAGCGCCGTCGCGGCCAGGGTCGAGCCGTGGTAGCCGTTCCAGCGGCCGATCATGATTTTCTTCTCAGGCTGGCCCATCACCTGCCAGAACTTGCGCACGGTGCGGATCAGCACTTCGTTGGCTTCCGAGCCGGAGTTGGTGTAGATCGCGTGGCTGTAGTGCTGGGGCAGCAGGCTGAACAACAGCTCGGAGAGCTCGATCACCTGCGGGTGAGTGGTGTGGAAGAACATGTTGTAGTAGGGCAGTTGTTGCAGCTGCGCGGTCGCGGCAGCGGCCAGGTCCTTGCGCCCGTAACCGAGGTTGGTGCACCACAGGCCGGACATGCCGTCCAGGTAGCGATTGCCGTCGTTGTCCCACAGTGTTAGGCGATCACCGCTGACCATCACCCGCGGGCCTTCCTCGTTGAGGGCTTTCTGGTCGACGAACGCGTGAATGTGGTGGGCGGCGTCGGCGGCCTGATAATCGCGGGTGCTGCGGGTCGGATCGAATTCGGCGGACATGGCGGTTCTCCAGAGAAACGGGGCAAGTGGGTGCGCGTTCATTCCAGCGGTGCACGGTTAATATTTGTCACTTAAAAATATTTTTGTAAAGAAAATATTTGTCGGTTAAAAAAGAAATCCGTAGGCTGACGCCGATCAGCAAGACAGGACATCAGCACCATGAGCGGGCTCAGAGAACGGCAAAAGGAACAGCGCAGGGAAGTCATCGCGCAGGCAGCGCTGGAGTTGTTCAAGACCAACGGTTTTGCGGCCACCACGCTGGACCAGATCGCGGTCCAGGCCGGGGTTTCCGCGCCGACGGTGGTCAATTATTTCGGTGGCAAACAGGAGATTCTGCTGGCCTTGCTCAAACAGCCGGACGAGCAGGCGATGCGCGAGGCGCGGGCCAATCTGGATGACGACAGCGATCCGCTGGAGGCGCTGTGCGAGTTCGAAGGCTTGATGACCGACTATCAACTGCAAGCGATGCCGGCCTCGTTGTGGCGGGAATTGGCGCCGTTTCTGCTCACGGGTGAACTGGCTCAGGCGTTGAGTCCGTGGAATGCGGCGGTGATCGAAGAGACCAAGACGCTGCTCGGGCATTTTCAGGCGCAGGGCAAGGTGCGGGCGACGGTAGATCTGGACGTGGCGGCGACGTTGTTCAACCAGTACGCGAATATGGCGTTTATTCGGCTGGCGACCGAGGCGGCACCCAATCGGCAAGCGCATGCCCGGCATATGCGCAGTGTGTTGGGTTTGATCTGCCACGGCATTTTGAGCAACGGCGCGGAATCGAAAGCCAAGTGACGAGAAGCAGAGCGCATGACCGTTCCTGATCAGCAAGAATGGCAACCGTGGACGCCGGAAGAACTGGCGCAACGGCTGAAACACATCTCGCGCCCGTGGTGCGTGGTTGGCGGATGGGCGCTGGATTTATGGCTGGGCCGACAAACCCGTGCGCACAGCGATCTGGAGTTCACCGTCCTGCGCGATGATTTCTTCTGTTTCCGGCAAGCGCTGGGGGATCTCGATTTCTACTCCGTCAAAGACGGTACATTCGAATTCCTGCCGGTGGACAGCTTACCCGCGAGCGACGTTTTCCAGATCTGGGGTTATGACAAGGTTGCCCTTGCCTGGCGCGTGGACGTGATGATCGAGCCCGGAAACCCGGACGCCTGGGTTTATAAAAGAGCCCCGGCGATTTGTTTTCCGCGCAGTGAAATGGTCTTCCGCAGCCCGTCCGGCATTGCCTATTTGCGTCCGGCAGCAACGCTGTTGTTCAAAGCCAAAAACACTCGGGAAAAAGATCACAGGGACTTCAGTAGAGCTCTGCCGCATCTGTCTTCTGAAGAGCTGCAGTGGCTGGCCCGGCATCTGACGCTGTTGCATCCCGAGCATGACTGGTTGCGCAGGCTCTGATGAAACAAGCCCCGGTCAGGCAGCAAACCAGACCGGTTTATCGATGCGGCCTTCAGGCGTTTTGCGCAATAAAACAGGAGTGGGGTCACCTGCGAATCGCCGCGTACGACTTGCCCAGATCACTGGCCCAACCATCCAGCACGCCTTTGACGTCATCGGCGGTCAGCACCTGTTTGTCGTTTTCCAGCGGTAGCCCGATGCCCTTGCGCACGACTTCGGCGACCACTTCGCCGGTGGAGCCGTCTTCGAACGAGACTTCGGTGGTGATTTCACTGTCCTGGTCACGGATGCCGCTGGCGGTGCTCACGCCGGCGGCAACCAGGGTCACCGGGAGCCATTCATAAAAGCGCAGGTCCTGGGTGCTGGCGGCGACGCGGGTGATTGCCGGTCTGACGGTCAGGGTGTTCGGGCCAGGTTGCGGCATCAGGCGCATGACCTTGCCCAGTTCCAGCCTGAGCGCGGCGTCGTAGTAGTCGGTGACGCCGGACAGCGTGCTCAGCGGGATCCGCTCGGTCGGCGCGGCGCTCGGGTAGAACTGGCTGGGCGCCAGATAGGCCTGGGTGTAACGCCCCCGCGCCAGCGCCGGGCTGACCCAACCCATCACCGTCTGCCCAGATGGCGACTGGCGCTCGCTGAGCACGCTGTAATCGTGCAGAAATCCGGTGTACTTCTGCGGTTCGACGGTTTTGCTGCTGCAGGCCGAAAGGCTCAGGGACGCCGTACACAGTACCGACATCAAGCAATGGCTTCTGATCATGCGAATCCTTGTTTTGCGCTTTTGCCCCGCGTCGTTCAAGCGCGGGCAGTGATTGGGGAGGAGAGCGGCGGGGTGTTGTCCGAGCATTCGATGTGCAGTTGGCCGTGGCTCATGATCCACTGGATGAGGTCGGCGGTCGGTATCGAATGCGCGTACTCCACCCATTGCGAATCGCTGGGGCCGTACTGCTCGAAATAGCGGCGCAGGACGATTCGGCTTTGATCATCTGACAGGCCCAGGCAAAACTCCTGAAATAACAGCGGCGTATCCTGCTCAGGCGCGCTGGTGCGCTGGCTGAGAATCAACGGATAGCGGGCGTCGTGGCCCTCGGCGGTATAACGGTTGTGCAATGCGCTCATTGAAAGCCCCCCGGTTGTCGATGGCGTGCAGGGTGCCTGAGGGGTTTTGCCGCAGAATGTCCGCTTGATGTCCGGGACGACGGAATGTTGCTCGATTGAAATATATGACCCGCCGGCCAGAATAGTTTTAGATGCGTTCTTTTTGGCCTGAGGATCCTGTGCCCGTGAGCAGACTGCTGATCGTCGACGATGACGTGGAAATTCTTGCCCTGCTGAAGAAGTTCTTCGTCCAGCACGCCTACGAGGTCGATGTCGCCGCCGACGGCGCAGCGATGTGGGCGGCAATTGCCCAGCAGCGCCCGGACACGATCATTCTCGACCTGATGCTGCCCGGCGAAGGTGGCCTGAGCCTGTGCCAGAAAGTGCGGGCGCAGATGGGCATTCCGATCATCATGCTGACCGCCATGGGCGAATTGAGCGACCGGATTGTCGGCCTCGAACTGGGCGCCGACGACTACGTCACCAAACCGTTCGCCCCGCGTGAATTGCTGGCTCGCCTGCGCGCCGTGCAGCGCCGCGCCGGTGAGCAGGTCAGCCCCGCGAGCGAGCCGTCACGGCCGGTGATCGCCTTCGCCGGTTGGCATCTGGACATCACCTGTCGCGAGCTGCGCTCCCCGGAAAACGTGATGATTCCGCTGTCCGGTGGCGAGTTCGATCTGCTGGTGGTGTTTCTCGAACACCCGCAGCGCATCCTCACCCGCGAGCAATTGATCGACCTGTCTCGCGGTCAGGGCCACGACGCCTTTGATCGCAGCATCGACGTGCAGGTCAGCCGCTTGCGCCGCAAGATCGAGCCGGACAGTAAGCGCCCGGACCTGATCCGCACCGTGCGCAACGGCGGTTATATGTTCACCGCCAAGGTCAGTCGCACATGATCCGTCGATTCCTGCGCCGTGATCCGCTGAGTCGGCGGATCGCCCTGACCATCGTCGCGGCCATGCTCGCGTCGCTGGCACTCAATTTCCTGTTCGTGGAGGTGGCCGGGACCTGGGCGCGGCCACCGATTGAACGCACCGGGTTGCTGGAGCAGATCGCCGCGACCGTCAAGGTCATCGAGGCAGCACCCGCGCCTTTACGCCCGAAACTGGCGCACGCGGCAACCGGCCCGACGCAGGAGGTGACCTGGAGTGCGCAACGCGACGAACTCGGATTGCCAGCGGGTGGTACGCAGCTCATCGCCAACAAGACGTCGGGGTTGCATCAGTTGTTGGGCGATGAGCGAGACATTCGGGTGTTCAATCCCGCTGACTGGCCGAGCGGCAGTCCGCTGGCACGCTATGCAGCGTTGATTCAATTGCCGGATGCCAGCTGGTTGCTGTTCTCTTCGCCCGAGCGCTCCTGGGGCCTGGACATCGGCACACGCATCGCGATCATCATCGCTCTGGGCCTGATTGCCACCGTGCTGGTGGCCTGGCTGGCCACGCAGCAACTGGCCAAGCCACTGCAACGCTTTGCCAGCGCCGCCCGGCGTTTTGGCGGTGATCTGCGCGCACCGCCAATCAAAGTCGAAGGCCCGGACGAAATCCGCCAGGCGATCATCGCCTTCAACACCATGCAGGCGCAGATTCAGCACTACATCAGCGAACGCACGCACATGCTCGCGTCGATTTCCCACGACTTGCGCGCACCGTTGACCCGGATGCGCCTGCGCAGCGAGTTCATGGAAGACCTTGATCATCAGGGCAAACTGATCCGCGACATCGAAGAAATGCAGTCGATGATCAACGCGGCACTGGCGTTCTTTCGGGAAGACACTCAGCCGGAGCAAAGCACCGCGTTCGACCTGTCGGAACTGTTGCAGACGATCATCGACGACTACCGCGACCAGAACATTGCCATCGATTTCAACGGCCCGGCGCATCTGGTCTACGAGGGCCGGCCGCTGGGGATCAAACGGGTGATCGTCAATCTGCTGGAAAACGCCGAAAAGTACGCGCAGCAACCGGCCATTGCCCTGAGCAGCGACGGCTACAGCGTGTGCATCGACGTCAGCGACAATGGGCCGGGGATTCCCGAAGCGTCGTTGCAGCGGGTGTTCGACCCGTTTTTCCGCCTGGAAACCTCGCGCAACCGGGATACCGGTGGTGTCGGGCTCGGGCTGTCGGCGGCGCGGGCCATCGTGCGCGAGCAGGGCGGCGAACTGAGTTTGAGCAATCGCAGCAGCGGTGGCTTGCTGGCGCGGGTTGAGTTGCCTTTGTAATACTTTGAAACATTTGCTCGTGACGGGCGGTCAACAGGACACATTCACTGCAAGAAGCGTCCATGAAAACCCCACGGCCCTCCGCACGTCTTGAACCGCTGTCACAACTGCGCAATCTGAAAATGGCCCGCTCCGCCCACGCCTATGTCCGTGGCAGTACGGTGCAGTTTTATGAGTGGCTGCACAGCCAACCGGGCCGCAACTTACCGAAGGGGCCGGCGGTGTGGATCTGCGGCGATTGTCACGCCGGCAATCTCGGACCGACCGGCGACCTGAAAGGGCGCATCGACATTCACATCCGCGACCTTGATCAAACGGTGATCGGCAATCCGGCGCATGATCTGGTACGCCTGGCGCTGTCCCTGGCCACTGCCGCCCGAGGCTCGGACCTGCCCGGCGTCGCCACCGCGCGCATGTTGGAAGAGATGATGCGCGGCTACGAGCAGGCCTTTGAAGACGACGTCGATAAAGAGCCGCCAAGACCCGCACAAGTAAAGGCCGGGATGCGCAGCGCCGTACAGCGCACGTGGAAGCATCTGGCGCAGGAACGCATCGAGAACACCAAGCCGACCATTCCGCTGGGCAAGCATTTCTGGTCGCTGTCACGGGAAGAGCGCAGCGCGCTGAAGACCCTTTGCGCCACGCCAGACCTGCACACGCTGGTGACCTCATTGAAGGGCCGCAACAAGGACGATCGGGTGAAAATGCTCGACTCGGCCTATTGGGTCAAAGGCTGCAGTTCGCTGGGGCTCAAGCGTTATGCGGTGTTGCTGGGGGTGGGCGAGGGCGACGATCAGGAATATTGCCTGCTGGATATCAAAGAGGCAGTTGCTGCCGCCGCACCACGAGTGGCGCGAGCCGCGATGCCGCGCGACAACGGCAAACGTGTGGTCGAAGGTGCGCGTTTTCTCTCGCCGGGCCTGGGCAATCGGATGATCGCCACACGGGTGCTCGACCATGGCTTCTTCATCCGCGAACTGCTGCCTCAAGACATGAAGCTGGAACTGGATCAGTTGAGCCAGACCGACGCGACGCTCGCCGCCGGCTATCTGGCCCGCGTCGTGGGGCTGGCCCATGCCCGGCAGATGGACATGAGCACCCGGGCTTCATGGATGCGTGAGCTGCAGGCGTGCCGCACGAAGACGCTGGATGCACCGTCGTGGCTGTGGACCAGTGTTGTGCAGTTGGTTGGCAAACATGAGAAAGGTTATCTGGAGCATTGCCGGCGTTATGCGCTGGAGCACTGATCCGTGTGAGTGAAACAGTTGTCGGTTGCCGATATGAAATTTGTTCTGTAGATTTTCATGAAATTATAAGAAATAAATTTCATGAGGCGCCGAATGTTTCAGCAATCCCAGCAGCATGTCGCCAGTTATTACGCTCACAGTTGCGCCGATATTCTCAGCACACGGCCGGCACTGGAAGGTGCGCACGACACCGACGTGGTGATCATCGGTGCCGGTTTCAGTGGGCTGCACACCGCATTGCGTCTGGCTTTGGCCGGCAAGCGCGTCACCGTGCTGGAAGCCAGTCGCGTGGCGTGGGCCGCGTCCGGGCGTAATGGCGGGCAGGCGATTTTGGGCTGGTCGTGCGACATGCCGCCGCTGGAGGCTGCGCTCGGCCATGAGCGCGCCAGGCGTCTGTGGGACGGCATGCGTTGGGCCGCGCAGGAGCTGCGTGAATTGCCCGGACGGCATGGTTTCGATTGCGACTATCGCCCCGGCCATTTGTGGACGTCGGTGATGCCGCGTCGGGTCAGCCTGCTGACTGAATGGCAACACGAAGCCAGTCACAAATGGGGCCATCACGGTCTGCAGTTCATCCCTCGTGAAGACTTGCCGCAATGGGTCGCCAGCGATCGTTATCAGGCCGGGCTGTTTGACGCCGAAGGCGCACACCTCAATCCGCTGAAACTCGCGCTGGGGCTGGCCGCCGCCATCGAGCGGGCCGGCGGGCGTATTCATGAGCAAAGCAAAGCGTTGAGTTATCAGCAGGAGGGCAACGGTTTCCGCGTCCATACCGAGCGCGGTTCGGTGAAGGCCGACGTGCTGGTATTGGCTTGCAACGCCTATCTTGATGAACTTGATCCGCAACTCTCCCGTCGCATCCTGCCGGTCGGCACCTACCAGGTCGCCACCGCGCCACTGACCCCGGAGCAAGCCGCGGCGTTGCTGCCGAGCAACGTCTGCGTGACCGACAACCAGTTCGTCCTCGACTACTTCCGCCGCACACCGGACAACCGCTTGTTGTTCGGCGGCGGCTGCACCTATCTGGGTGGCATGCCCAAGGACATTGCGGCGGCGACTCGGCCGTTTCTCGAACGCGTGTTTCCGCAGCTTAAAGGTGTAGAGGTGGAATTCGCTTGGGGCGGGCATATCGATCTGACCATGAACCGTACGCCGGATGTCGGCGGCGAGGGCAATCGTTATTGGCTTCAGGGTTATTCGGGGCACGGCGTGTTGCCGACGCTGGCCGCCGCCCGTGCGGTGTCCGACGCGATTCTCGGCAAAGAGGATGAATTGGCGTTGTACCAGGGCCTGAGCAATGGCCGTTTCCCCGGCGGCAAGCACTTCGCCGCACCGCTGGAAGCCATCGGCAAGGCCTGGTATCGGCTGCGCGACAGCATTTGATGAGATTTTGACCATGAACAAGCAAGAAGAAATCGCTGCGCTGGCGATCCTGATCCACGACCTGCGCAAGCACAAGAAGTACACCCTCAAGGATCTGGCCGACAAGATCGGCCGTTCGGTGGGTTTTCTCTCGCAAGTCGAACGCGGCTTGTCGCGCCCGACCGTGGCCGACCTCACCGCGATCAGCGAAACCCTCGGCGTGCCGACCACCTATTTCTACAGCCTGCCCAAAGCCAAACAAGTGCCGTGGGTCACCCGTCCGGACGAACGACGCACGCTGTATTACGCCAACGGCATCACCGACATTCTGGTGTCGCCGCAGATGCGTGCCTCGTTCTCGATGCTCGAAAGTCATCTGGAGCCCGGCGCGAGCAGCGGCGACCGCCACATGAGCGACAGCTCGGAGCAGGGCGGTTACGTGCTCGAAGGCGAACTGACGTTGTGGCTGGGCAACGACGACGAGCCGGTGACCTTAAAGGCCGGTGACAGCTTTCAATTTGACAGTCACACCCATTGCCGCTACGGCAACCGCACCGGGCAGCTCACCCGCGTGCTCTGGGTCTACACCTGACAACAACAAAGGAAATCCAAGATGGACGCTGTCTGCTCTGATCTGCTCGCCGAAGTGCGCGCGTTTCGCCAACGCTACCCCGAGGTGCGTTATGTCGACCTGATTTCCCTGGACATTCCGGGGCATTTTTACGGCAAGCGCTATCCGGTGGACATGCTCGAAAAAGTCGCGGCGGGCAGTGCGCTGAAACTGCCGCAAAACTGCGTGCTGCTCGGCGTGCAGGGCGGTCTGTTCAAGATTGGCGATTACTGCTTCAACGACGGCGACCCGGACGCTGTGCGCCGCTTGGTGCCGGGCACACTCAAGCCTGTAACCTGGGAAGCGCAGCCGCTGGGGCAAATGCTGATTACCTCCGATGGCACGGCCAAACCGATCGAATTCGAACCCCGCGAAGTGCTGGCGAAAGTGCTGGATCGATTGGCGGGCAAAGGCATTCACCCGGTGGTGGCCTTCGAACTGGAGTTCTATCTGTTCGACAAAAAACTGCGCGACGGCCTGCCGCAATTCCCTCGCGACGAGCTGACCGACGACGCCGATGATCAGCCAAACATGCACATCGAACGCCTGTCGCGTTTCGCTCCGGTGCTCGACGAAATGGTTGAAGCAACGCGGGCGCAGGGCATCGACGCCACGGTGATCACCGCCGAGCTGGGGCCGGGGCAGTTCGAAATCAATTTCGGTCATCTGGACGACGGTTTGCGCGCTGCGGACTGGGCGGCGCTGTTCTGTCGCAGTACCCGTGGAGTCGCGCTCAAGCATGGTTATCGCGCCAGTTTCATGGCCAAACCCTACGTGGAGCATCCGGGCAGCGGCATGCACGTGCATGTCAGCCTGTATGACGCGGCCGGCAACAACCTGCTGGCGGCCAATCACCAGCAAGCACTGCGTCATGCGGTGGCCGGCTGCCTGGATCTGCTGCCGCACAGCATGCCGATCTTCGCCCCGAACCAGAACGCCATGCGCCGCCTGAGCGGCACGGTGAACACCGCGACCCAGGCGAGCTGGGGTTACGAAGATCGCGACGCCTGCCTGCGCATCCCCGAATCGGACACGAAAAACCTGCGCATCGAATACCGACTGGCCGGCGCCGATGCCAACCCGTATCTGGTGCTGGCGGCGATTCTGGTGGGCCTGGAACATGGTCTGGCATCAGGCAAGGAACCGATCCCGCCCCTCAACGACGATCGCAACAGCGGCATCGATTTCCCGACGGAAATCCTTGACGCCGTGCGGGCTCTGCAACACCAGCCGCAACTGCGTGCGGGACTGGGCGCCGAGTTTGTCGACGTGTATTGCGAGAACAAACGTCAGGATCACCTGGCATTCATGCAGGAGATCAGTGCGCGGGAGTATCGCTGGTATTTGTGATCACTGGTTCAGCGTCACACTTGAGTCAGGTGCAGCGGCCGCGATGACCGGATGGAATTCAGTACCGGTGAATTCCATCGCTCATCAAACTGATGATGGAGCCACCAGGTATTTTGAACACCGGGCGTGACGATGGCGAAAGAGCGGCTTCGAATGACGTCTGGAGAAAATCCAACGCCATCCCATGCGGTGTCTGCGCTGAGTTGGAAATAGTTGACTTTGGCTGGCAGCTATCGGCCAGAAGGGGTCATTCAAAGGATGGTTGTCAGTCTCTAACCATTATTTCTTCACACTTTTTTTGCTTTATGGAGGTGCACCAAATAATTCATATGCGCTCCTTTTTGATGCTGTTGCAGCCACATCTCCACAATTAAAGGCTCCGTTGGTCGTGGTTTATTTGCCATAATGGTGCATAAAAAAATAGTTTGACAGCGCAGTTCGGTTGAACATTAATTATCAGGGCGCTCAACTGGAATGTGAAACACACTGCTACGGTTCGTGTTTAAGGGTTGCTACTTCGTATTGAGCAGTTGTCGTCTCACGCTCTTCCCCCAAAATTGTAGATTTGACAGGGTAGCTCTCGCGGACTACTGTGATTTCGTATTTGTTCTGCTTGCGATATCTCTAGTGATCTCTCCCGAGAGTTTCCATGTTGGACCAATCCGCTTCTCGGATTGGAAGCTTCTGAAAATAAGCGTGTTAATCACCCATCAAATACGTAGAGGCTAGCAAGAATGGAATCTCAAACATACGAAGTTGTCATCGGCAATGAACGAAACCTGGATAAGCCAATAGTTGCTCTAACCAACTGTGAGGTTGCTTTTTCAAGCAAGGAAGAATTGGATCTATGCATTGTCGCGGTAATGGAGTCTGATGAGCGATTGGGAGCTCGACCGGTTGAGGCCGTTTTCTACGATTGGCAGCTTGCGACTGTGGTAAGGGGGTTGACCATGTTTTTCGGCGTAAGATGGTATGATCGAGAGTATTTCGAAAAGAATCGAGATATATACAAGAATAAAATGCACGGTCACCTCTTTTCTAAGTTCGGTGTGAGCGCAGAAAGCTTTAAAGTCAATCATTTTGTAGCAGGCTGATTCGTGTGAAGGGGTCGCCATGGCAGGGAGCTATAGCGGCCCCCATACGAAGGAAATTATGAATTGAGTACATTTCGAACGTATCTATACCTGGAGTTATTGCTCTGGATCTACCTCGGATGTTGGAACACAACGCTGCCTCTGATTATTGTACAGCGGGGCAGCCTGTTTGAACTGGCTGTCTACGAAACAGCACTCGCATTCGCAGCGATAATTTCAATGTTGTGCTTTGCGCCACGCGTTGAGTCGATGCGCCGTAGTACTGCTCTTAAGGCAGGTTGTATTGTGATCTTGTTTGCCAGTGCATTGCGGTACTTATTTGCTTCTAACTGGTATTCGCTTGACGCCCTGATTCTCATCGACGTTATCGCCGTAGCAGCATTTGGAGTGGTCCAGCCTCTTTTTGGCATCTATCCTGCTGAAACTGTTGATAAACATCAAACAAGTGCTGCATTTCGCATTCGGCGTATCGTTGTTACCGTGGGTAGAGTTGCGGGGCCTTTGTTAGCGGGCATTGTAATTGCGGTGTATTCATTGGACATTTCGCTACTTTTTTCTTCAATACTGGGACTGGTAGCCTTAGTAATAGCAATGGCTCTACCGATAAGTGAAGCCCCCACAATGCCGAGATCAACATCACGTCGTATTAGTGACATATTTCTTGGGCTTAAACTTAAATGCATTCTTCCGCCAGAACAATTTTTGACCTGTTCTGGGCTGCTACTTGGTTTGACCGTCACGGCGATCGTGCCGATGCTGGTTCCAACACTTATACATACTCGCAATCTTGCGGAAGGCAGTGCAGGTCTGTTGAATGCTGTCTTCGCGAGTGGAGCTATTGCAGGCTTGTTAATTTTGAGCCCAATTATTGCTAAAAGACAAAATCAGCGCAAAAAGTATCTTGGATGTTGGTCGTTACTGACTTTTTCACTTTGCGCGACGACGCAAAGCGATGAAGTTTGGCTATTGATTCCTTGGCTATTTTTCGCGGGGGCGGCCAGTGCTTGTATTACCTTGATCGGAATGGATAAAAGAGTTGTGTCTATACCTTCGGGTGCACGCGTAAGATTGATGGCGTCCACGTTGGTTATTAGTCAGTTGGGAAGCTCGGTTTCATTCGTGATGACTGGCGCTATCATGTCTAAATTCGGCACGGCGAGTCTGGTATGGCTGTATCTGGGAGTGTTTGCAGTTATCGTTTTATACTCCATGCGTTCAAAAGAGGTATGGCAATTCCTGGAGAATGATGCTGAGGTGGAGCTGTATTATCAAAATAAACATCCGAAGCTCGCGGCAGTTATGGCTACATGACATAGGCTTCAGGTAAATGGAAGGGTTTATTGTAAAATATCAAGGGATTGTGGTTGCTCGTGTACGTCATACAAACATGACCTTACCGTGATGGGCGCTCCATCGAGTAAAGGGCGAATTGCAGGTCTAGGACAGCTCTTGTAGGGGATGGGGGTGTCGAGTAGACGTCGGGCACCTCATATAGGTTGGAAGAGAGGCAGATACTACACAAATGCCAATACGTCCGCTTCTGGCCCAGAGTCTGTAAAAACGCTAGATCTCCTCTCGGTCTTCAAGGCTGACCCTGCTCTCGCGAAACGCGGGTTCGAAGTTATCTGATTTGGAACAGGCGGGAGATCGCGGTTATGGCCTTGTCTCCGTCAGTTTCATAGAGACCTAACAGGCGCGTTTGGTCGCTCAGACGATGAAGCCGAAAATGGTTATAGAACGCTTGGCCTAAGCGCTGATTATCGAATACACCGCGTTCCCAAAGAGTTAAAAACTCTTGATACGCAACGCGCTCAATTTCCAGTCTCGGCATGCTTTCCATATACACATCCATTTATGTCAGCGATGACCGAATCCTACTGACGCCGGACAGATGCGGCAATGCGTGTTTGGGGGCGATTTTTAATCATCCGAGCTGGCTTTGGAGTTTTTATCGGGCAACTTCCGGTCAGAAGGCGACACTCGCGAGTGACCGCTTTCCCATAGCGGCCCTGCGCGAACGGCGGATAAAGAGGAAGTCTGTCGCTCTCGCTTAGCCCAACCTCACGCCAGCGCATCATCCTGATGTGACAGCGGCTGCACCGCCAGGTGTGGCGTTTCGCCGAAGAACTCGATCAGCAGTTCAGTGAGCACACGAATTTTGCGCGCAGGGTGCGGACCCGGCGGGCGGATGATGTAGGCACCGGCCGGAGGGGGAGGATGGTTTGTCATGATCGGCACCAATGCGCCGGATGCCACGTGTTCATGGGTGAGGCAATCGGGCAGGTAGGCGACACCCAGGCCTGCGGTCGCGGCGGCGACCAGGGCGATGCCGTTGTCGGCCTTGAAGCGGCCTTGCGGACGAACCGTGATGACTTTGTCGCCATCCATGAATTGCCAGGCTTCGGTGCCCTGCATGAGCGCCTGATGGGCAATCAGTTCATCCGGCGTCTGGGGTTCTCCATGCGCGTTGATGTAGGCGGGGCTCGCGACGAGCTTGGTGTAGACCGGGCCAATCCGTCTGGCGATCAGATTGGAGTCCTGCATATAGCCCACCCGGATGGCGCAATCGTACCCCTCGGCAATGAGGTCAACGAAGCGATCGCTGTAACAGGTCTGGATGTGCAGCTGCGGATGCCGACGCGCCATTTCTGCCAGCATCGGGGCGAAGTGACTCTGGCCGAACGACAGCGGCACGGCCACGCGCAAGCGGCCGCGGAGGGCGCCGGCGGGCAGGATCGTTTCCTTGGCGATGTCGATCTCGGTGCAAACCCTGGCGGCGTAGTCCCGGAACGTCGCACCGGCCTCGGTAAGCGCCGCCCCGCGCGTGGAGCGTGCCAGCAATTGCACACCCAATTCGGTTTCAAGCCGAGCCAGGCGGCGGCTGACGATCGATTTCGACACGCCAAGACGCAGGGCAGCCTGCGAAATGCCCCCGGCATCAGCCACTTCCACGAAGGTCTGCAGTTCTTCGATGTCCACGCTTGCGTTCCTCTTTTCGCGACACAGCACGTCGCGCAATGCTACTACTGCGTCAAACATGGGAACAGCACAATGGATTTTCCGGGCATGGCGTCATTCGCACGTGTCTCGGAATCCATCACCCGCACAGGCTCCGGCCTGATTCACAAACGTGCGTCACCCATGAAAAGGATTTGCCAATGGCAAGCGAGACTCTCCGCAACCCCCATACCGATCAGCTACTGACCCCGGAAAACTCGGCGTTGATCATCATCGATTATCAGCCGGTTCAGGTTTCTTCGATCCGCTCGATGCCGCGTGATGAACTCGTCTTCAACATAACCAGCGTCGCGAAGGCGGCGGTCAACTACAACCTTCCGATCATCCACTCGACAGTCAATGTCGCGACCGGCCGCAACAAGCCGCCGATTCAGGAGTTGCAAAAGGTGATCGGCCATCTGCCGACCTATGACCGCACATCGATCAACAGTTGGGAGGACACGCAATTCAAACAGGCAGTCAAGGCGCTCGGGCGCAAGAAGCTCATCATGACTGCACTCTGGACCGAAGCGTGCCTGACATTCCCGGTGCTCGACGCGATCCAGGAAGGTTATGACGTTTATGTGCCAGTCGATGCGGTCGGCGGCACATCGCTCGCCGCGCATGAGGCGGCGTTGCGCAGAATGGAACAGGCGGGCGCGAAGCTCATCAGCCGGGTGCAAATGTACTGCGAACTACAGCGCGACTGGGCGCGAGAAGTGACCGTGCCGGGCTTTCTGGGCGTATTCGAGAACTTCGACGGGTTCAACGCTGAAAAAGCGCTGGAAGAAGCGGACAAGAAGGCCTGATTAGCGGGCAGTGGATGAAGGTGTCGCTCGCGAAAGCGGGCGCCACCTTTATTTTTTTCTTGCTGCAAACGACTGCTTTTGTGCAGGCCCTGCCGCCGATTCAGTACCTTGGATGCGTCATGACCCTGTCAGATACCAACATGTGGAAGCTGGACAGTAGTGTCGCTAACTCATGTGTCAGGAAGAGCCTTCACCAAAACCAATACGGCAAAAATTTCGGTGTGGGTTCGATCATGAGTTCCAGGTGGTAGGTGATCGGGTTGAAGAAAAACATATCCAGTATCAGAAATGCCGCTACGCCAAACGACAGCGTCATGAACTCGCGATAGGGATGCTCGGCGAAGTACTGGTGTTTGCCATGGTAGAAGCTCAGCAGCGCAGACAATCCCAAGACTACGCCCAGGTAGTTGGGCTGTAACGGAACATCGGCGAAGTTGTTGTAGACCAGCACCGCCACCAGCATCCCCAACCCAAGCAGAGGCAACTTCAGGCAGAAGTTCAGCAGGCCTTTTTTGGCGCGGACCAAGGCGGCTTCCTTGCTGACGAAAAGGTAGGCGGCCAGCAGCGAAATGGCCGGGGTGATTGCGAGGATGTAGCGCGCTTTCTTCGAGCTGGGGATTGTAAACAGCACCAGCAGCACCAACAGCCACCCGGTCAGATACAACAGCAGGTCGATGTCTTTATCGCGGGTCGAGCTGAAGAACAGTTTGTACTTCTTGAGAATTACATTAATGGCGTAAAACACCGTGATGCCGTAGGTCAACAAGCCTGCGGAGAAGTAGAAGTAATAGCGTGGCGCGTGGTCGGAACCGAAGCGTCCGATGCCCTGCATGTTCAGCACTTCCTCAAGGAACGCTTGCCCACCTTGCAAGTAGGCGGCCCATGCCAGCAGCGCAACCCCAACAGTCAGAATCACGCCCGAGAGCAATGAATACAGCAGCAACATGCGCCACTGCCGGCTCAGCAAGTAATAGGCGCCAATGACAGTCGCGGGTCCGATCAAGCCAATAGGCCCCCGAAAGGCGAAACCCAGTGCCAACCCGAGGTACAGAAATGCAAGGCGACGCGGGTCCTTTTTTACATCGGCCGCATAGGCAAAGTAGAAGCACATCACCGTTAACAGCGCCGGATAGATATCCAGTGCCAGCGAGTTGACGCCGTCAAGAAAAGCCCAGGTGAGCAGGCTGAAAAGAACGCCATACGCGCCCCATTTCTTGCTGTGCAACGCGCCCAGCCGATAAATGAATACCAGCATCAGCGAAGCGGCCACGCAGGACGGAAGACCCATGGAAAGAATGGACACCCGGCCGAACGGCAAGGAAACCAGATAGACCAACAGGGTATTGAGAACCGTATAGTCGGGATAAGGCTTGAGGTCGTCGGCAATCGGGAACAGTGTGATGCCGTGCAGCAACATGTACTCGGCAAAGTCGACAAAACGTGTTGTGTAGTTCAGGACAGCGGGTTTGTACTGCAATGCCATGAACACGGCCAGTGTCATGAAAAAAATGCTCAGGCATGGATTTCTTGTAATCAATCCTTTGAACAACACTGCCTGCCAAGTGCGCTCTACAACAAGCGGAGCATCATATCGATCCATCGTTAATCCTTTGCTGCAGTTGTTCTTTTCGCCCGCAATCTGGAAGCCAGATAAAGCCGCAAGTGAAGTTGTTATTTTCGCGAGATTGAATTTGAGCCTAGTTCACGGTAAGGCCTATTCAAGCATGACGTGCCTAAACATTCCCTGAACAAGACGGGTTAACGTCAACAAAAAAAACATAAACAAAGAGTGTGCTATCGGGCTTTAGTGTGTGGGGGATTAACCAGATCACAGCGCCGCTGCTTTTTCTGGTGTTACGTGGTATCCCTCAGCGCTAAGCTCAGCTCGTAGCAAACGGCTGCCGCTCCTTGAACCACGTCAGCGCCTGTTGTTTGAACGCCTCGGCCGGCGGTGTCAGTGGATAACGCTGGTCGTGGGCGAGCACGATGCGTTGCACCGGCAATGGCTCGCGAATGGGGCGGCAGACCAGTGGCTGGCCGTCGTAACTGTGATCGCCGAAGGGCCGGGTATAGGTCAACGCCACGCCAAATCCGTTGGCCACCAGACTGCGCTGAAACTCGAAACTGTGGGTGTGCTGGACGCTGGCCGGGGCATAGCCATGGAAGTTGAACAAGTCCAGCACGTGCTGCCAGCTGTGGATCTGATCCGTCACCACCAGAGGGCATTCGCTTAGTGCTTGCAGGCAGACCTCGGCCGCACTGGCCAGCGGATGATCGGCCGGCAGCAGGGCGTGTGCGCGCAGCTGACAGAGCTCGACGCATGTGGTGTTGGCCGGCAAGCCCAGATCGTAGGTCAACGCCAACTCCAGCGTGCCCTCGGCCAGACGCTTGCCGAGATATTCGAACTCGCCTTCGCGCATGTCCACCGTGACCTGCGGGTGTTCCTGCTGCAAGCGTCGCAGGATCTGGGGCAGGCAATACGGCGCCAGATCCGCGTAGCAGCCGAGCACCAGTTCTCCGGAAAAATCCGTGCTGTCAGCACCGATGTCGGCGAATGCCCGAGCCTCGCTCAACACGCGCTTGGCCTGAGTCATCAGCGTGCGCCCGAACGGCGTCAGCGAGACCCCGAGGCCTCGTTGACGAACGAACAACGGCTGGCCGAAAAGCTGTTCCAGTTCGGTAATCGCGGTGGAGATCGAGGGCTGTGAAACATGCAGTTCCTCGGCCGCCAGTGTCAGGTTGCCGTGCTTGGCCGCAGCGAGTGCGTAACGCAGTTGTCGCAGGCTGAACTTCATAAGATTTTCTTCGGTGACAGATCAAGACATATTATTTTCTCTTGGCTGAGTGTCATGGAATATTTGCCCTGTGCCTACTTTTATTTCTTGCGTGAGGGAGTTTCAGGTCATGACAGCCAGCGCTTACACCGTTAATGAAAAAGACATCGAAGCCTTCCAGCGCGATGGTGCGGTTTGCCTGCGCGGAGTGTTCTCCGGGTGGATCGACACGATTGCCGCCGGCATCGAGCGCAACCTCGCTGAACCGGGCGTGTATGCGAGCCGCTACGTTGAAAAAGATGACCAGCCGGGCGGATTTTTCGACGACTACTGCAACTGGCAACGGATCCCGGAATTTCGCCACATGGTCGAACAGTCCCCGGCCGCATCGGTCGCCGCTGCGATCATGCGTTCAAACTCGGCACAGTTCTTCCATGATCATGTGCTGGTCAAGGAGCCAGGCGCGCAGAAAGCCACGCCTTGGCATCAGGACATTCCCTATTACTTCGTTGAAGGCAGCCAGAGCGTGAGTTTCTGGATTCCGGTCGACCCGGTTCGCGAGTCGACGTTGCGCCTGCTGGCCGGGTCGCATCGTTGGGAGAAAGGCATCAAACCGGTGCACTGGGCTGATCAGAGTGACTTCTACCGCGATGCCGATGGCTATCGTGAAGCGCCGGATCCGGATTCGGAGGAGGGCATGCAAGTGCTGGAGTGGGAGATGCAGCCGGGCGATGCGGTGCTGTTCGATTTTCGCACCGTGCATGGCGCCCGAGGCAACGCGTCGGCGCAGCGTCGCCGGGTGCTATCGCTGCGCTGGCTCGGCGATGACATGCGCTACTTCGAGCGGCCGGGGCGGACTTCGCCGCCGTATCCGGGGCATGCGATGCAAACCGGTCAACGACTGCGCGAAGACTGGTTTCCGACGATTCATCGGCAAGCCTGAGTTGTGAATTGCTGACAGGTGCCCGTCACGTCGTGATGAGCACCTGCACCGCCGTAATCCTGTTCACTGTGTTGGAGCGTGCGATTGTGAAAAGAACAAACAGCCTGTTGGCCCCCCTGTTTTCCATCGGCCTGTTGGCCGTCAGTGCGTCGAGCCAGGCCGCCGGTTGGTGCGAGTCGGGCAAACCGGTGAAGTTCGCCGGGCTCAATTGGGAAAGTGGCATGTTGCTCACCGAGGTGCTGCAGATCGTGCTCAAGGATGGTTACGGCTGTGCCGTCGACACGCTGCCCGGCAACTCCATCACCATGGAAAGCGCCTTGGGCAGCAACGATATCCAAGTGTTGGCGGAAGAGTGGGTCGGGCGCAGCGAGGTCTGGAACAAGGCCGCCAGCAGCGGCAAGGTCGTGGGTGTCGGTGCGCCGATCATTGGCGCCACCGAAGGCTGGTATGTGCCGCGGTATCTGGTCGAGGGCGATGCCAAACGCAACCTCAAGCCCAAAGCGCCGAACCTGAAAAACATCGCCGATCTGCCGCAGTACGCCGGGCTGTTCAAGGATCCGGAAGAACCGGGCAAGGGCCGTTTCTACAACTGCCCGGCCGGTTGGACCTGCGAACTGGAAAACAGCGAGATGCTCAAGAGCTACGGCCTGCAAGCCAGCTACACCAACTTCCGCCCCGGCACCGGCCCGGCCCTCGATGCGGCGGTGCTGTCGAGCTACAAGCGCGGCGAGCCGATCCTGTTCTACTACTGGTCGCCAACCCCGCTGATGGGTCAGGTTGATCTGATCAAACTGGGCGAGAAACCCGGCGTCGATAAACAGATCAGCATCAAGGTCGGCCTGTCCAGCGTGTTCCATGCGCAGGCACCCGAACTGGTCGGGGTACTGGAAAAGGTCAATCTGCCCATCGATCTGCTGAACCAGAACCTGGCCCGCATGACCAACGAGCACATCGACTCGCCGAAACTGGCGAAGATATTCTTCAAGGAACACCCGGAAATCTGGCACACCTGGGTCAGCGATGCAGCGGCGAAAAAGATCGACGCGACGCTTTAGTTCGAATCCGGGCAGGGACGCCCGCTTGGCTAGATGACGCGACCTTTCTTCGACGGCGAATGATCGGCCGGCCCGGTTCTGGCGGTTTGCAACAACCGGGCGAACGCCGTTTTGTCTATTGGTCGACTCATGAAATAACCCTGCACCTCATTGCATTGATCCTTGCCGAGAATCTCCAGTTGCTCCTCGGTTTCCACGCCTTCGGCGGTCACGGTCAGGCCCATGGCTTTGCCCAGGCCGATGATCGCCTGAACCACGGCGCGATCGTTGGCGCCGTTGCTGATCGAGGCGATGAAGCGTTTGTCGATCTTGATCCCGTCGAACGGGTAGGCGCGCAGGTAGCCGAGGGACGAATAGCCGGTGCCGAAGTCGTCCATGTTTAGGCGCACCCCGAGTTGCTTGAGCGCATTCATCGTGGCCAGCGCGCCGTCGGTGTCGACGAGCATCACGTTTTCGGTGATTTCCAGTTCCAGGCGACTGGCCGGGAAACGGGTCTGGATCAGTGCTTCGCGCACGTCTTCGACGACATCGCTGAGGGCAAACTGCGCCGGCGACAGATTGACCGAGAGCAGAATGTCCGACGGCCAGCTCAGTGCGGTTTCACAGGCTTCACGCAATACCCAGCGCCCCAGCGCCACGATCAGGTCGGTCTGTTCCGCCAGGCCGATGAACACGTCCGGCCCCAGCAGGCCCTTGGTCGGGTGTTGCCAGCGCACCAATGCCTCGACCGAGACGATGTGCTTGCCGTCGACGGTGTAGCGCGGCTGGTAATGCAGGATGAATTCGTCGTTCTTCAACGCGCCACGCAGATCGCTTTCCATTTGCCGGCGGGTCTGGATCTGGTCGTTCATGTGCGCTTCGAAATAGCACCAGGTGTTCTTGCCCTCGGACTTAGCCTGATACAGCGCGATGTCGGCGCAACGGATCAACTCGCTGGGCACGAAGCCCTGGCGGCGGCTCAGAGCGATACCGATGCTGGCCCCGACGTGCAGCGGATGGTGCTCGAAGACCATCGGTTGATGCAGGCTCTCGACCAGCCGGGTACAAAAGCGGTCGACCTCTTGCCGAGTGTCCATGCCATTGAGCACCACGACAAATTCGTCACCGCCCAGGCGGGCGACGATGTCGTGCTCACGGGTGCGTTCGCGCAGGCGACTGGCGACTTCCTGCAACACCGCATCACCGGCCGGATGGCCGAGCGAGTCGTTGATCGGCTTGAAGTTGTCCAGATCGATCACCAGCAACGACAGTGGCGGGGCATGCTCTTTGAGCAGCAGCGCGTCATCCAGATAACGCGACAACTGATTGCGATTGGGCAGGCCGGTCAAGGCGTCGTGCATCGACAGGTGCTGGATCTGCGCATGGGCGGCGACTTCGTCGGTGATGTCGCTGGCGGTGCCGCGATAGCCGCTCACGGCGTGCTTGTCGAGGATCGGGCGTGCCGACAACCGGCAATGACGTTGCTGCCCGGCATGATCGCGGTAGGTGCAACGCAGGTCGCTAACATTGCTGTCTTCGGTGAGTTTTTTCAGCCACAGCTCCAGCGGCGTGGTATCGCAGGACACCAGTTGCCCGATGCCTGGCCCCAGCCACTCGGTTTGCGGGTAACCGGTCACCTCGCTGAAGCGCGCCGAGAGATAGGTCAGGCGCAGCTGATTGTCGACTTCCCAGATCCAGTCCGATGCGGCTTCGGCCACCGCGCGAAAGCGTTCTTCACTGGCTTCCAGCGCGTGGTTGGCCGCCTCCAGCGCCTGATTCGAGGTCTTCAACGTGCTGAAACTCTGATCGACGTAGGTCGACGATCGCACGGCGTGACGCAGGAAATAGGCGGTCAACAGCATCAGCACGGCCAGCACGCTGCCGAGCGTTGGCAGCAATGACCACAACAATTGCTGCCCGGGTCGCTTCAGATCTGCCGTCAAGCTGAAACCGGTACTGTCCAGCGGCACGCGTGGTTGCTCCCCGCTGAGCTGTTCATCCGGCATCAGCGTCAGGTTGTTCAGGCCATAGGCCACGCCAAGCGCTTGCAGTTTGGCCGGTGTCAGCTTGTCGACGAATACCAGCACCGAGGTCTGTTGCGGATCGCCCACTGGACGCTCATCGTTGGGCAGAATGGCCGCCGCCGTGACCAGCGCCGGCCAGCCGTCGAACAGCGAGTAAGTGCTGACAGGCACAGTCAGATCAGACTGGTTTTGCACCTGATCAATCAACGACGCGGCAGGCACCGCGAGCCAGTGCGCGATGTCCGCGTCTTCCTGCTGTCCCTGCACCACGGCGTATTTGGTGCGCTGCCGATCCAGCACGAACACGCCGTCATAACCGTCAGTGGTGAACAGCGTCTTGCCAATGTTCTGTTGGGTGTACGCCCAGTCGGTATCGACCTGGGTGTGCAGGTGCTCATAGGCGGTGGTCCAGTCAGCGTAACTGGTGATGTAGCTCTTTGAGCTGCTGATGCGGTTTTCCAGGGCGCGGGCCGTGTAGAAACGGTTTTGCTCGACATCCTCGCGATCCAGGCGAGCGGCAATGCCGAGCAGGGTGCCGATAGCGGCAATCACCCCGACGATAAACAGCGTGCCGACCGCAAACGCCAGGCGGCGGGTGATTGCGCTTTGCTGAGGCGGAACCGGCGTGGCAGGAGCGAAACTGTCCATATGCTCGTCCTTGGTAGCTTGGGTTTGCTCATCTGGAACAGCGGCCCGAGCGCAATGTTCAATCTGTTGCTGACGATTGCGCTGCGGCGGATTTCTCAAGCGTAGTGAATGCGCGAGGATTTTGCCTTTGAGGCCACGCTATTGCGCTCTGAGCAACTGCCCCAACGCCTGCAGCTCAGCTTTCTCCGCATCCGACACCAGCACGAAACGCATATAACTGGCCTGCCACGACACCACATTGAAGCCGCGCAAGCTTTGGCTTTGCACGGCTTTATCAGCCTCGCTCGTAGGCAGGATGAACACGTTGATGATGTGTTTGCCATGCCCATAGCTCAGGGCAGCGGTGGTCTGGTGTTGCAGGTAATCCAGGCGCCCGCCGAGCAAGGGAAAGCCCTGCGCCGAGTAGTCGGAAACCGGGGGCGAGAAGTCGAGTTTGCCGGTGAACCACGGTTTTACGGTGTGGCGGTCGGAGGACACCACGTCGTTGAGGTGTTCGCCCATCAACGAGCGCACATGGCTGGACACGGCCTCGTCGATCAAGGGTTGCTCGCTGCCCGGAGTAGCGACATACAGCACCATCGCCAGGGCCAGCGCTGCGGCGGAAAAGCCCGGAGCCAGCCATTTTTGCCAGCGCCGGATGACCCCCGGCGCAGGTGTGTCGGCTGCGAACACGCTGGCCGCCAATGAGGCGGGGGCGGGGTAGTACGGCGCATGGCGCTTCACGCTGACCTTGAGCAACTTCGCTTGATCATGCAGCCGCGCGCACTCGGCGCAGGCGCTCAAGTGCGCTGCCACCTGCGTAGCTGTCGCCGGATCAAGTTCCTGATCCAGATAGCCGTGCAGCTGTGTCTGGCAAACCGTGCAGTCGAGTTCATTCATGATCGTGCAACTTCAGTAGTTCGAGCTTGAGCAGGGCCCGTGCCCGGGCCAGCCTGGACATGACGGTGCCGATGGGAATATCGACCACCAGAGCGATGTCCTTGTAGGGCAGGTCTTCGAGTTCCTTGAGCACAATCACCTCGCGAAACGCCGGCGGCAGAGCGCACAGCGCTTGCTGCAGCAACGCGGCGTTTTCCGTGTGAATGGCCAGCAATTCCGGGGTCTGGCTATGGCTCAGGGGGCCGTCGTCAGTCGCCATGTCGTCATCGATGGCGACCCAATGGCGTCCGGCCGAGGCCTTGAGCCAGGTGTAGCTTTCGTTGCGCACGATGGTCAGAAACCACGCCTTGGCGTTGCCATCGGCGAAACGCTGCAAAAACCGGAAGGCGCGCAGCGCGCTTTCCTGCACGACATCGCGCGCAGCGCTGTCGTTGCCGGTGAGCCAGCGCGCAAGGTTGTAGGCCGCGTCCAGATGGGGCGCAATCAGTTCCTCAAATCGCTTCATGGTCGGTTCCGCACCGTCACACCCCTATAACCGTGCTGCGGCAGGTTTTATTCGCGGCAAAAGATTTATTTTTTACCGTGGAATAAAGCCTCGCGCGGCCAGGTTTACCTCGTGTCAGCTACCTCACTGTAGTTCGCCCGCGAGGACATACCGATGGACATTCAAGCAAAACATCCGCTGCGTACCGACGGCCCGCTCAACCCGGACCGGCGAACCCTGCTCAAATGCTCGGCGTGGGCCGGGGCAGGAGTACTCTGGGCCTTGAGCGGCGGGATTCCCAAAGCCTTTGCGCTGGACGAGGCGGGCAACGTCAATGATCCAAAAGCGCTGGCCAGCACCTTTCACTTCGTACAGATCAGCGACTCGCACATCGGCTTCAACAAGGAAGCCAATCCGGAGCCGGTCAAGACCTTGCAAGTGGCGATCGACAAGGTCATCGCACTGCCCAAACGGCCGTCACTGATCCTGCACACCGGCGACATCACCCACCTGTCCAAACCTGAGGAATTCGACACCGCCGCACAGCTGCTCAAAGGCCTGCCATCCACCGTGTATTACGTGCCCGGCGAACACGACACCCTCGACGAGGGCGGCGGCAAGCTTTATCTGGAACGCTACGGCAAGGGCACCAAAGGAAACGGTTGGTACAGTTTCGATGACCATGGCGTGCACTTCATTGGGCTGATTAATGTGTTCAATTTCCAGGCCGGCCACGAAGCCACCCTCGGCGCCGATCAACTGGCCTGGCTGGCGGATGACTTGCGCGCGGTCAGCAGCAGCACGCCCATCGTCGTGTTCACGCACATCCCGCTGTGGACCATTTATCAGCCGTGGGGCTGGGGCACCGAGGATGGCGATCAAGCAATAGCGATGCTGCGCAAGTACGGTTCAGTGACGGTGCTCAACGGGCACATCCATCAGGTGATCCAGAAAGTCGAAGGCAATATCACCTTTCACACCGCCCGTGGCACGGCCTATCCGCAGCCGGCACCGGGTGCCGCACCGTCGCCGGGGCCGATGACGGTGGCAGCCGATCAATTGCGCAATTACCTGGGGATCACCGACGTGCGCGCGACTCAGGGCGATCATCCGCTGGCACTGATTGATTCGACACTGGTGTGACGGAGGGCGAACCGATGAAAACGCGACTGTTGGCGCTGATGGGCCTGTTGCTGGCAATGCCGCTGTGGGCCGCGGAAGTGAAGATCGACATCAAGGAATTCATGTTCGCCCCCAAGGACCTGACCGTGGCCGTCGGCACCAAGGTGACGTGGGTCAATGACGATCAGATTCCGCACACGGTGGCAGAAACCCACAAGGTATTTCGCTCGGGAGCGCTGGACACCAATGACAGCTTTTCCTGGGTGTTCGATACGCCGGGGGAGTTTGAATATTTTTGTGTGTTGCATCCGCAGATGATCGGCAAGGTGGTGGTGACGCAGTGATACATACCGCACGGGTGCCGTTGAGTTGAGTGTTACTCAGCTACCAATCTGCACCTTTGCGGGGCTCGCCATGGGCCATCGGGTAGCACTACTCAAGTTTCGCGCTGCAGGATCTGATCGCTGTTGTTTTGTTAAATCATTCAAATCAAGCGCTTGGCACGGTGCGGAGAAATCTGGCATGCATCGTGCTTTTTTTGTATCCGTGGATAATTGGATACAAAAAGACAAAAGGTGCTGCCATGCAATTCGCTCCCGCCTACGATCAGCGTCAACCGATGACCGCCGAGGAAGAGGCCTACAACTTTCTGTTGGAAGGCATTTGCGGTGGTCGTTATCGCAAGGGCGACCGGTTGATCGCCGAGGACATCGCCAGTGAAATCGGCATGAGCCGCATGCCGGTGCGCGAAGCCTTTCGCCGCCTCGATGCGCAGGGCCTGGTGACGCTGCGGCCCAACCGCGGCGCAGTGGTCAGCGGTCTGGATGTCGAGCAAATGCATGAAGTGTTCGAGATGCGCAGCGCTCTGGAGGGGCTGGCGATTCGCATCGCTGTGCCCAAGATCAGCGAGCGTCAGTTGACCGCGCTGGAGCGGCTGCTCGATGAAATGGACGACTACCGCGAGGAGAGTGCGGCGTGGGTCAGCCGCCATCGCAAGTTCCATGAATACCTGTGCAGCCTCAGCGATCGCCCACGACTGCTGAAGCAGATCAGCGCCCTCTATTCGCTGATCGAAGCGCCGATGCGCCTTTGGCTGCAGCACATCGAAAAGCCCCTGAGTGCGCGCCAGGAACACCAGATGATCCTCGATGCGATTCGCGCCGGCGACGCCAGCAAGGCCGAGGCCGTGGTGCGCGAGCACATCGAAGGCACGGTGCCCGAACTGATCAAGTTTCTGCAATCGGAAAAATAACCACAGAGCGGAACACGAGTCCGCCGATGTTTTGACTTTGAGTACTGCCCCGTTACTAACCGAACTGGAGTGTCTGGTCATGCATACGTCTCGCCTGTTACTGGCTGCAATCTCCCTGGGCCTCTGTTCGCAGTGGGCGCTTGCCGCACCCACGGTGCCGGAGCGTCTGGTCAAGGTCGACAAACTCACCTATTGCTCGGGCATGGATTCGCCGCCACTGGTGTCCTTCGATGAAGTGCAAAAGCCCAACGGGCTGACCGTCGACCTCGGCCTGGAAATCGCCAAACGTCTAGGCGACAAGAAGGTCGATTGGCGGGTGATTCCATTCTCCGGATTGCTCCCGGCCCTGCTCGCCAAACAGTGCGACATGATCGTCGATCAGTTGTTCGACAAGCCTGAGCGCCGCGAGGTTATCGACATCGTCAATTACATGTATTCCAGTCAGGCGGTGGTGGTGCCCAAGGGCAATCCGAAGGCGCTGAAAACCCTTGCGGATCTCAGCGGGCACAAGATCGCGGTGCTCAACGGTTCGACCATCAAGACCCTGCTCGACACCGAGAATGAAAGCCTGAGCAAGACCGGCAAGCCGCCGATGAAACTGGTGGTCTACAACACCGATACCGATGCCTTCCAGGCCCTGCGCATCAATCAGGTCGACGCTTACGGCACCACCGTAGAAACCGCCGGCTATTACGCGGCGATGGCGCCGGACCTGTTCGAGGAAGGCGTGCCAGCCTTCAGCCGGATCCTCACCGGTCTGGGCATTCGCAAGGATGATGCGCAACTGAGCGCCGCCGTGCAGCAAATCATCACCGACATGCGCAGCGATGGCAGCTACAACCAGCTCTTGAACAAGTGGCACGTCTCCAGCGACACACTCGATTGAGGTAAGCGTTGATGAACTTCAATTGGGATGTGTTTTGGCAGTACCTGTTGCAGCCCAGCGGCGTGTACCTCACCGGCCTCTGGCTGACGTGCCTGATCAGTTTGCTGGCGATGTTGCTGGGCTGTGTGCTGGGGCTGGCCGCCGCGCTGCTGCGCTTGTCGAAGAACCCTTTACTGCATCTGCCGGTGCGTTTTTATGTGTGGCTGATGCGCGGCACACCGTTGCTGGTGCAGATCGTTTTCCTCTACACCGCGCTGGCGGCGGGCGGGATTTTTCGCTTCGAAGACATTGAGCTGTTCGGGCTGGTGATCCCCGGCAACATTCAGGCGGCGATCATTGCTCTGGGCCTCAACGAAGGTGCGTACATGGCCGAGATCATCCGCGCCGGGATCGGCGCCGTGGACAAGGGCCAGTACGAGGCCGGCCGTTCACTGGGCATGACCTTCGCCAAACTGATGCGTCGCATCGTGCTGCCGCAAGCGTTCCGGGTGATCGTGCCGCCGCTGGGCAACGAGTTCAACGTGATGCTGAAAAACACCACGCTGGTCAGCGTGATCGGCGTGCAAGAGCTGTTGCTCAGCACGCAGATGGTCACCTCGGCGACCTTTCGGGTGTTCGAGTTGTACTTGGTGGTGGCGATCTATTTCCTGTTGCTCACCACGCTGTGGGGCTTCTTTCAGCGCTGGCTGGAGAACCGTTTCGGCCAGTCCGACCGACCTTCTGCGCCACCGCCGGCCTCCAGCCGGATGTTCGGTCGCAGCACTTTGAAACTGCTGAGGGGGCGTTAATCATGGCGCAGCAAAGTGACGAGCTGATCATCGAGGCGCTGAACATTCACAAGGCCTTCGGTGATCTGCAGATTCTCAAAGGCATCTCGCTGCAAGTGCGACGCGGTGAAGTGGTGGTGCTGATCGGCGCTTCGGGCTCGGGCAAGACCACGTTTATTCGCTGCATCAATCTGCTTGAAGACATTCAGGGCGGGGAAATTCGCGTCAGCGGCCGGCCCATGGGTTATCGCACCCGGGCGGACGGCAGTCTGGTGCGCGACTCGGAACGCAACATCGCTCGTCAACGCCGGGACATTGGCATGGTGTTCCAGCGCTTCAACCTGTTCCCGCACATGACCGCGCTGGAAAACATCATCGAAGCACCGATTCAGGTGTTGGGTGTGCCGCGCCAGGCCGCGCTGGAGCAGGCGCACGCACTGCTCAAGCGAGTCGGGCTGGCGGACAAGGCCAGTCATTACCCCTCGATGCTTTCCGGCGGTCAGCAGCAACGCGTCGCCATTGCCCGAGCGCTGGCGATGAAGCCTCAGGCGATGCTGTTCGACGAACCCACCAGCGCCCTCGACCCGGAAACTGTCGGCGAGGTTCTGCAAGTGATGAAGGAGTTGGCCGAGGAGGGCATGACCATGGTCGTGGTCACCCATGAAATGGGTTTTGCCCGCGAGGTGGCCGACCGGGTGGTGGTGCTCGATCAGGGTGAACTGATCGAACAAGGCCCGCCGGAGCAGATTTTCAGCCGGCCCACCCATCCCCGTACCCAGGCCTTTCTCAGCCGCGTGCTGTGAACTTCACAAGGATATTGACGATGCGTTTATCGAGCTTGTACGCGGAGCCGCAGCCCCGACACGTTGAAGAACTTCGAGAAGATCGCCGAAAAACATCCAGCGCCTGATCACCCGCGAATGGAACCGGATCAAGTCCGGCCAATGAATTGCTGATTTGAAGAGCCTTTGCCATGTTGAAATTCTCTGCTCACGAATATCCCTATCCATCGCAACGCCAAAGCGTCTTCGCCCGTCGTGGCATGGTCGCGGCGTCTCAGCCACTCGCCGCGCAGGCCGGCATCGAGATGCTGCAGAAGGGTGGAAATGCAATCGACGCCGCCATCGCCACGGCGGCGGCACTGACCGTGGTCGAGCCTACGGGCTGCGGCCTGGGCGGTGATGCGTTTGCGCTGGTCTGGTTCAAGGATCAGTTGCATGGCCTCAATGCCAACGGCCATGCCCCGGCGTCGCTAAGTATCGAAGCGGTCAAGGCGACCGGCCATGAACAGATGCCGCTGTATGGCTGGACGCCAGTGACGGTGCCCGGTTGCCCATCGGCCTGGGCCGAGCTGTCGCAACGCTTTGGCGTGTTGCCGTTCGCCGATCTGCTGCAACCGGCGATCAGTCTGGCCAGAGACGGTTTTCCGCTGTCGCCGGTGGTTGCCCATCAGTGGCAGATCGCGCTGGATGAGTTCAGTCCCCATCGTGATGAAGTGCTACAGGCCTGGTTCGATACGTTTCTGATTGACGGTCGCGCGCCCAAGGCCGGGGAGATTTTCCGTAACCCGGCGCAGGCGCGAACCCTTGAAGAATTGGCGGCTACCCGTTGCGAGAGTTTGTATCGCGGCGCGTTGGCGCAACGCCTGGACGCGCATTCACGAGCTACCGGCGGCTATCTGCGCGCCACGGATCTGGAGCATTACCGCGCGCAATGGGTCGAGCCGATTCACGTCAATTACCGGGGCGTGGATGTCTGGGAAATTCCACCGAGCGGGCAAGGTCTGGTTGCGCTGATGGCGCTGAAGATTCTTGAAGGCTTCGACTTCGATCACCGTGACAGCCAGCAGACCTGGCACCGGCAACTGGAGGCGATGAAGCTGGCCTACAGCGATGGCCTGCACTACATCACCGATCCGCTGCACATGCGCGTGGCCGTCGCCGATCTGTTGAGTGACGAGTACAGCGCCCGCCGCCGCGCTCAGATCGGCGAACAAGCGCAGCCGCCGAAGTCGGGTGATCCTCACGCCAGCGGCACGGTGTACCTGGCCACGGCGGACGGGCAGGGCAATATGGTGTCGTTCATTCAGAGCAATTACCACGGCTTCGGCTCAGGCGTGGTGCTGCCTGACAGCGGCATTGCCCTGCAAAACCGTGGGCAGGAATTCAGCCTGGATCCCGAGCATGCCAACGCGTTGGCGCCGGGCAAAAAGACCTTTCACACGATCATTCCCGGCTTCCTCACCAAAGACGGTCAGGCGTTGGGCCCGTTCGGTGTGATGGGCGGCTACATGCAGCCGCAGGGCCATGTGCAGATGGTGATGAACCTGGTGGATTTCGGCCTGAACCCGCAGTCGGCACTGGACGCGCCGCGCTGGCAGTGGCTGGGTGGGATGAAGGTCGGCATCGAGCAGGGCGCCTCAAGGGATCTGGCCAACGCGTTGGCGCGTCGCGGGCATGAGGTGCAGATCGCCAGTGACCTGACGGATTACGGCAGAGGACAGATTATTCTGCGTGATCCAGTGACGGGCGTACTGTGTGGCGGGACTGAGCCGCGGGCGGATTCGCATATCGCAGTCTGGTAGAGACGGCAGGCACTCGTCAGGTCGGGAGCACACACTTTTTCACAAAGACCTCCCGGGATCCAATCGGTGGCAGAATCTCCCTGACTTGAACGTTCAGGAGAACATCATGCTTCGTGTGTTTGAACGAAGACTCGACCCTTTCCCGCCTGACGAGGTGCCACCGCCACCCAACGGTCTGGCTAAATTTCTCTGGGCCTGCACTCGCGGCGCTCGCGGCTACATTCTGGCACTGGCGTTGCTCAGCGCTGCTGTGTCGATCTATGAAGCCTGGCTGTTTTCCTTCCTCGGCCAGGTCGTCGATCTGCTCTCGACGTGGCAGGCCGGCGGCGAAGCGGCGGTACAGGAGAGCCGTGTGTTGTGGGGCATGGGCATCGTCATGGTCTTGAGTGTCGGGCTGGTGGCGTTGCGCACCATGGTCCAGCACCAGATTCTGGCGATTAACCTGCCGCTGCGCCTGCGCTGGGATTTCCATCGGTTGATGCTGCGGCAGAGCCTTTCGTTTTTCTCCGACGAGTTCTCCGGCCGGGTCACGACCAAAGTCATGCAGACGGCGCTTGCTGTACGCGACGTGCTGTTCACCATGATCGAGATCTTGCCGGGGATTGGCGTGTACTTCATCGCGATCATTGCCCTGGCCGGCGGTTTTGCGCTGAAGCTGATGCTGCCGTTTCTCGCTTGGGTCGTGCTGTTCGGTCTGGCCATGTGGTACTTCGTGCCGCGCCTGGGCAAGGTCGGTCAGGAGCAGGCCAATGCGCGGTCGATGATGACCGGGCGTATCGCCGACGCGTACACCAACATCACCACGGTGAAGCTGTTTTCCCACTCCAACCGCGAAGCGCACTTTGCGCGGGCGGCGATGGAAGATTTCAAGCAGACCGGCTTTCGCCAGATGCGTCTGGTCAGCCTGTTCGAGATCGTCAATCAGGCCTTGGTGGTGGCGTTGATCATGTCTGCCGGCGGCTACGCCCTGTGGCTGTGGCACCAGGGTGACGTCGGCGCCGGTGCGGTGGCGGCGATCACCGCCATGGCGTTGCGGATCAATGGCATGTCGAACTGGATCATGTGGCAAATGACCTCGCTGTTCGAAAGCATCGGTACCGTCCAGGACGGCATGGCGACGTTGACCCAAGGCACCAAAGTGCAAGATGCGCCGGATGCTGGCGTGCTGGTGACCTCCGGCGGCGCGGTGACGTTCGACAAGGTGAAGTTCAACTACGGTGGCGAGCGTCAGGTGCTCGATGGCCTGAGCCTGAGCATTCGTCCCGGTGAAAAAATCGGTCTGGTGGGCCGCTCCGGTGCGGGCAAATCGACGCTGATCAACCTGCTGCTGCGTTTCTATGACGTCGACAGCGGCGAGATTCGTATCGACGGCCAGAACATTGCGCACGTAACCCAGGACAGCCTGCGCAGCGCGATCGGTATGGTCACCCAGGACACTTCGCTGCTGCACCGCTCGATTCGCGACAACATTGCCTACGGCCGGCCCGATGCCACTGACGCACAGATCCGCCGCGCCGCTGCCAATGCGCAGGCTGACGAGTTCATCAGCCAACTCAGCGACCGTCAGGGCCATACCGGCTACGACACTCTGGTAGGTGAACGCGGGATCAAGCTGTCCGGCGGCCAGCGGCAACGGGTGGCGATCGCTCGGGTGATGCTGAAGAACGCGCCGATCCTGCTGCTCGACGAAGCCACCAGTGCACTGGACTCGGAAGTCGAAGTGGCGATTCAGGAAAGCCTCGATGACATGATGCAGGGCAAGACCGTGATCGCGATCGCGCATCGGCTGTCGACGATTGCAGCGATGGACCGGCTGATTGTCATGGATGACGGGCGCATCATCGAGCAGGGCACCCATTCCGAATTGCTGGAGAAGAACGGCGTGTATGCGCGGCTGTGGGCGCATCAGAGCGGCGGGTTTCTTGGAGAAGACAAAGGCGTGGTGGAGGCCTTGGATCAGGCGTAAACGGGCAGGGCACATGGCCGGGGCATCTTTTGTGTTCCCGGCCGATTTGCCTCGGTTCATTCAAGCCAGATCGGCACTCGCCATCATCCGAACACTGGCAAACGTCGATTCGTTTCTCGCCTGATCGAGCGTTGTCAGTGTGTTGATCGATGACGGCGGCGTTGCCCGTTTACGACTCATTGCAGAACCAGAGCGCTCGTCGCTCGGCGGCACCCCAAACTGCTCGCGATAGCATTTTGAGAAATGCGGTGTGGAGGCAAATCCGCAGACATACGCCAGTTCCACGATCGACAGCGAGGTTTGCTTGAGCAGTTGTCGCGCGCGAATCAGCCGCAACCTCAAGTAGTAGCGTGACGGCGTGCATTGCAGGTATTTCTGAAACAGCCGCTCCAGCTGTCGGCGTGACAGATCGACGTATTCGGCAAGGTTGTCCAGCTCGATCGGTTCCTCAAGATTGGCCTCCATCAACGCAACGACTTCTTGCAGCTTGGGCTGATGTGTACCGACCACATGCTTGAGCGGTACGCGTTGATGGTCCTGCTCGTTGCGGATGCGCTCGTATACAAACATCTCGGAGATGGCGGCGGATAACTCACGACCATGATCGCGGGCGATCAGGTGCAGCATCATGTCCAGCGGCGCTGTTCCTCCGGAACTGGTAAAGCGGTTGCGGTCGAGGGTGAAGAGGCTGGTGCTGACCCTGACGCGTGGAAAAGCTTCCTGCATGGCCGCCAGAAATTCCCAATGCACGCTGCACTCATAACCATCGAGCAATCCGGCTTTGGCGAGTGCCCAGCTACCGGTGCACACACCGCCCAAACGTCTGGATTGCCGGGCCAGCGCTTGCAGCCAGGATGTGTGCTCACGAGTAATCACGCTCTGGATGCCGACCCCGCCACAAACAATCACCGTGTCCGCCACGCCGGGGTTACTCCACGAGCCATCCGGCGTGATCGGGACCCCGTCGCTGGCCCAAACAGCCGCACCATTGGCGCTGAAGGTATGCCAGCGATACAGCGTTCGCCCCGACAATTGATTGGCCATGCGCAGTGGTTCGACGGCGGATGCCAGCGACATGAGGGTGAATTTATCCAACAGCAGAAACCCGACGGATTGGGTCGTACCGTCGGCCACGGAGGGGGTCGATGACATCGTGTCCTCACAGGAATCGGTCTGAGATGCAGGCGTCGGTCATTCCCCAGGTCTTCGCCAAGGGAATGTCGGCTTCGGCGTGAACGCCTAGCCCACCGACGTTGCGCGTGCCGCCGGGGCAGGGTGACGCGACGTGATCAGGCCAATAAAGGAGATTGCCAGCGCCAGGCCAATGGTGGTGGTGACTTCGGTGCGGTGCTGCGGGGTGATCATCATGACCGCCAGCGCCGCGCAGATGAAGCCGATCACCAGCCACGTCAGCCATGGAAACAGCCACATGCGGAAGGTCAGCTCGACCTTGCGCTGTTGCAATATCCGCCGCATGCGCAGCTGCGACACCGCAATGGCGAGGTACACCAGAAGGGCAATCGCCCCGGAACTGGCCAGCAGGAACTCGAACAGCCCGGCGGGCATGAAGTAGCTCCACACGGTGATCGACGCACCCAGCACGGTGCTGGCGATCACGGCGGCCCGTGGCACGCCGGCCGCGGAAGTCGCCTTCAGCGCTTTCGGTGCATCGCCGCGACGGCCAAGCGAGTACAGCATGCGCGAGGCAATGTAGATCGAGGAGTTCATGCAACTGGCCACGGCGATCAGCACGACAACGTCGACCATGAACTTGGCGTTAGGAATGTTCATGATTTCCAGGGCGCGCTGATACGAGCCCACCGAGGCCAGCAACGGATCATTCCACGGCACTACGGAGATGACCACGAAGATCGACAGCAGGTAGAACACGCCGATGCGCCAGATCACCGAGCGGGTGGCCTTGGCAATGTTCTGCGCCGGATTATTCGATTCGGCGGCCGCGATGGTCACCGCTTCCGTGCCGATGAAGCTGAACATGATCGTGATGAAAGCGCCGACCACCGCCGACAAGCCGTTGGGCGCAAATCCGCCGTGCTCGGCCATCAGGCCGCTCAACCCGCTGACTTCGCGGTCGGGCACCCAGCCCATCAACACGGCAAAACCGACCCCGATGAAGCCGATGATCGCCACAACCTTGGCCATGGCGAACCAGAATTCGAACTCACCATACTTGGACACGCTGAACAGGTTGGTCACCACCAGCGCAATGATCGATCCCAACGCGAACAGCCAGGCATCGACCTGCGGAAACCATTGGTGCAGCACATGCCCGGCCGCCAGTGCTTCGATGGGAATCACCAATACCCAGAACCACCAGTACAGCCAACCGATGGTAAAACCGGCCCAGCGGCCGATGGCCTGGTCGGCGTAGGTGGAGAACGAACCGGTGTCCGGATTGGCCACCGCCATCTCGCCGAGCATGCGCATGACCAGCACGACGAGCAAACCGGAAAACAGATAGGCGAGCAGCACCGCCGGCCCTGCTGCGGCAATCGCGTGTCCTGAACCAACGAACAAACCGGCGCCGATAATCCCGGCGATGGACAGCATTGTGACGTGACGAGGCTTGAAGCCCTGCGCCAATTGGCTACTCGAATCCATGGAGTTCGGGCTGATCATCGGTATTTTTATTCTCTGCTGATCGACATTTAAGCAATTGAACGGGCACACGATCGGTCACCATCGTTGCCTGCTGAACTCCCGAGAGAAGCCCGTCCAACCGCCGCAGTTCTTATCAACCCCATGATCTGACCGGGATTGTTTTGATAGGAAGACACGGCACCTTAGCCGGCCTTGCTGCCGATTCAATAGCCTGATTGCGCCATGATCGTGTCTGATATCGACATGTGAATACCATGAGGTCGTATTGGAGACCTGTCGGTCACGCACGGCTCTGGCAATCAAAATCCAGATTGACCAAGTCATGTTCGTTTTTGAGATGGGGGCCTGAATTCGACGGTGAAGCCAAACTGGGCCCCACAAGCCAGGCTCTCTATACTGGCCCTCCAGGATGGCAAATAGAGCACACCCTATGCCCGTCGCACCCAATCAAAATTCCCCAGTCATTTTGGTCCCGGCTCAACCAAGCGACTTGGACAATCTTGTAGCCATTCGAATTGAGGCCATGCGCGAAAGTCTGGAGCGTGTCGGGCGATTTGATCCGGTGCGTGCGCGTGAGCGGTTTCTTGGCGGTTTTGACGCTCGCAACACACGCTATATCGAGGTATCTGGAGAGAGGGTTGGTTTTGTAGTGGTCAAGCATCACCACAATGAACTCTTGCTCGACCACTTGTATGTGAGACCGAGCGCGCAAGGATCAGGTGTAGGGGCTGCTGTTCTCACTCAGATTTTCAAAGAGGCGGATGCGGCTGCGCTCCCTGTTAAAGTTGGCGCTCTCAAAGAAAGTGCTTCGAATCGCTTTTATACCCGCCATGGCTTCCAATTCACCGAAAGCAGTGAATTCGACAATTATTATGTGCGTCAGAGTGTTCCGGCGAAACAACGGTAGAAAGCGTTCTCAGGCTCGGTACATCCAGTAAACTTGGCGTCAATCTAGCGCCTTAGAGCGCCTGGGTATACAGAAGGAAACCGCCATGCTTGAACTCGAACCGCTGTGCTTCTCGTCCGATTGCCCTAGCCGAGCTTTATTCGAGCAGATCGCTGATAAATGGTCGATGATGGTATTAGCCGTGCTTGATGACGGTCCGCAACGCTTCAACGCGATCCGTCGTCGCCTGCAAGGCGTCACCCAAAAAGCGCTCACGCAATGTCTCCGCCGGCTGGAGCGCAACGGCCTGGTATCGCGCGAGGTGATTTCGCTTTCGCCAGTCGCGGTGCAGTACCAAATCACGCCGCTGGGCCGCACGCTGCAACAACCTTTTCGAGCACTGCATGAATGGACGCTCGCCAAGTTGCCGGAGGTTGATGCTGCCCGGCAGAAGTTCGACGCCGCTGCAATCGGACCGACAAGTACGTAGGGAAGGTTGCTTCACTGGATTACTTGAACGCGTTGTCGGCCGCTCATGCTGCGCTTCGGGACTTGTCATCCGATGGCTTGAAAAACACCGAAGATCTCAATCGAACCAGCGCGATCATGTAAGCATGAAACTCTGCCAACACTTTTTGTTGTTGGCAGTGCGCTGGTTTTTGCCTTTCAACCGCGGGCAATCAATCTCGATACCTGCTTCAAACGAACCTTCACATCGATTGCTCAGGCCGTTCGATCATGAACGCGGAGCGTCCTGCTCTTGCGCGCGAGGCCACTGTATAGGCTCGCCAGCCCATACGCCGCCGACCATTTCCTGACGGTAGGTATCCTCAGACCTACCAGGTGTACGAACGGTGCCTAATTGACGCCAGGTTTATTATTGATACCTTGTCGACTGTCCTCATTTGAGGGAAGCGGTCCGAACCGGACCCTTCGTTCGCCACTCTTGCCGGCGGCTTGCAGCCAGCCAATCGAGCATCCGACAGAAGCATTTCTTTGGTCGAGCCGCACTTGAGAAATCGTCAGGCACGGGCGGACATTCAATAAAATTTATTCTGAGGAAAGTATGGGAAATTTTAAGCTTCTAACCCCCTTGAACAACGAAGAGCTCACTTTCAGAAATCGGGTGTTCATGGCGCCAATGACAAGAGGTCGATCCAAGGATCAGGTGGCCAACGAATTGACTGCGACCTATTACGCACAGCGCGCATCGGCGGGCCTTATTTTTACCGAAGGCACCCAGATCAGCGCCCAGGCCGTCGGCTGGACGAATACCCCAGGGATCTATACGCCTGAACAGATTGCGGGCTGGAAGAAGGTAACTCAGGCAGTTCATGAAGCCGGCGGCCTCATTTTCGCCCAGCTTTGGCACACCGGTAGAGCATCTCATCCTGATTTTCATGGTGGAGAACTCCCGGTCGCGCCATCGTCAGTCCCCTTCAATAGCCAAGCGTTCACGCCAGAAGGCATCAAACCCTCGGTGACCCCACGCGAACTGACCATTGATGAAATCAAGTCCACCATTGCGGACTACGAAAAAGCTGCACAGGCCGCGAAAGATGCGGGCTTTGATGGTGTAGAGATACACGGTGCCAATGGTTATCTGCCAGCGCAGTTTCTGGAAGACGGCTCAAACAAACGCACCGACGAATACGGCGGTACCATTGAGAAGCGGGCGAGGTTCTTGCTTGAAGCCACGGACGCCGCGATCAGAGTCTTCGGGCCGGCCCGTATCTCGGTCAGGCTGTCGCCGCGCATTCCGTACAATGACATGGGCGACTCCAATCTCGAGCAGACCTACATGTACGCGGTAGAAGCGCTGGAAAGTAGAAACGTTGGAATTCTGCATTTCATGGAACCTGGGACTCTGCCGGAAGGCGCGAAACCCTTGGCGCCCGGGGCTCGCCAGCGGTTCACAGGGATTTTCGTGTTGAATGTTGGTTATGACCGGAAGTCTGCGGAACAGGCCCTGCAAACCGGCCTGGCCGATGCAGTCACATTTGGCACACTGTTCATCAGCAACCCTGATCTGCCGGAACGCTTCTTCCTTGATGCGCCGCTGGCTACTGCGGATGCCTCCACTTTTTACAGTGGTTCGCAAGAGGGCTATACCGACTACCCGCCGCTGGCCTAGGGGGCGTCGACGTTTAGCTGGGCAATAGCGGTGAACCATCAGGTCGATACCGAGCATGGCGCTATCACGGGTGTCGGAGCGCGATTTTCGTTCTGGCACCCGACCGTCAAACCTGCCGATGCCTGCAAAGAGAACTTCTTGGGCATGACCGGCCCGTCAGCAGACATGCCAAATTCCATATTGACGATTGCCGCGTAGCGAATCTCGCCGGCCTGCATTTTACTGTTGATGTTTCAGGCTGGTCTGCCTGCAACATATCTAGCCAATTTTCTTCACGTAGTTGCGTAAAAGCCCCAAGCTGGCCCTAAAATCCTCGAAAACCGAGGGAACTATTAACGTCCACCAACAGACTGAGCTGCTGTTGCGACCCTCATGCAAACGTCGCACGAAACGATTTCTACAATAAATGGAGCGCACAATGGGCAGGGCAGGCGATGAATTTGATTTCTGGTGGGGTACTTCCGGGTCGTGGGTGGAACCGCCGAATGTGCGCCGCAGCGGCACCAGCGGTGTCCAGTTGGTTGTTCAGGATGACAAGACGTTTTTCGTAAAGCGCCAGACCGGCCATTTGTTCCGCAGTCTCCGTTACCCCACTGGCAGGCCCACCGCATTGCGTGAAGGCGTTGCCCTTTCAAGACTCGAAGAGCTGGGTGTGAATGCGCCAAGACCGGTATTTTATGGCGCGAGAAAAGTCGACGGCGTATGGCAGGGTGTCTTGGTTACCAAAGACCTGGGCGGCTTCATCGATCTGGATACCTGGTATAGCCAGGGCGCTGCAAGTCTGTTGACCACCCCGCAGCATCTGCGACTTCTTGAACGTTTGGCGCAAATGCTGGCGCGGATGCATTCGGGCAAATGGCAGCACGGTTGCATGCGCTCCAAACACATCTTTATCAAGGCGTCGATTACCGACACAGACTTCGATTTCGAACTGGCGCTGCTTGACCTGGAGAAATCTCGCGGACGTGCTACGGCAATGGGCGCGGCGCGTCACGATATTCCGCAGCTCAGACGGCATTCTTTCTGGGATGAGTCGCAGTGGCGGCATTTTCTTTCGAGTTATGAGCAAGCCAGTGGTAGAACCCTTTAAGCAGGTGTGCAAAGCCATTGGTTAGAACAGGCTGTGGTGCGTGCTCAGCACATAAGTCACGCACCAGCCTCCTCTGAATAATTACCACTGACCGCTTCCGAGGCAGGCGATTATTTCCCAGCCACTGAATTCCCACCAGGAATAGCGCTCATCAGAGCAACTTCTGGCCAGGCTGGCCGTCTGGATTTCTCCGGCTTTGCTATGTGTTGCGAAAGGCGTGTTGATCGAGGCGGTCACCTGCTTGACCGTCTGTGGAGCAGTGATGGTGGTTGGATGCACGGCAGCGTTTGTGGCCGTTGCGGCGAGAGCGAGCGTCGCCGCGATGGCCAGAGTAGTCATGGACTTTTTCATGTTCGAATCCTTTCAGTTAGCTGACAGCGGGCTTATACATAGGCCCCGACCTGCCTTCTGAACAGATCGGGCATTCGCGTAATGTCACGCCAGAAAAGCCTATCACTGCGCTATCTCCAGAACAGTCGCACAACTGTGCTATTGACAACTTGTTGAACGGCCGGTCTTCGCCATGGGCGCTGGATCGAGTCAAATAATCTGAACCCCGCCCGAACGCCCACGCCTAACGATCAGCTTGTGTTCATTCGCACAGGCCCGGTGCCAATACCGGCACATTCCGAGAGGTGGTCAACGTGGCTAAAGACGAGAAAAAAGCAAAAAAGACGATGCTTCGAAAGCCAGCAAGGACTTGAAAGACAAAAAGTCTTCGCCGGAAAAGAAATCAGCGGCAGCTTCGGCGCTTTCCAAGTCCTCCGACAAGAAAGACAAGAAGAAAGACGCCGAACCGAAAAAGTCTGCGAAAAAAGCCGATAGCAAGCCGGAAAAGGCCAAGGATGCTAAGAAGGCTGACAAGCCGGCGAAAAAGAACAAGTAATACCTGCGACTCGCCAGGGCTTTACACCCTGGCATCCCTCAGATCGTTCTTCAAGCCGTTTCTTCAACCCTGCGTGCGTCCCCCAGCGAATCACGCTGCATCGACTGCAGGTTTTTCTCGATGGTTTCGCACAGGGCTTCCATCTGGATCTGGTGCTCGCTGTGGCGAAACGGGCTTTGCAGATCGGTGCCGATGCGTTCGATGGCCAGCAGCATGAAGCCCACCACGGTCGAGGCGAGCGGGGTGAACCAGCCCAGCGATTCCACCAACCCCACCGGTACGATCAGGCAGAACAGCGAGATAAACAGGCGCGGGAAGTAAACGTAAGGGTAGGGCAGCGGGGTATTGGCGATCCGTTCCATTCCGCCCTGGCTGTTGGACAGCTCGACCATCGTCGATTCCAGCCGTGCCAGACGAATGCTGTCCAGGCGCCCGGCTTTGTATTCCCGGGCGAGCAGCGCTGCGGAACCGGTGAGTATGTCGTTGGCAAAGTTGTTGGTGGTGCCGCTGCGGGCGAATTCATCGGCCGGGATGAACGCGCGGACTTCCTCCGGGCAGGGCTGACCTTGCAGATGCGCGGCGAGGCAATTGACGTACGCCACATGGCGGCGCAACAGCGTCGCCTTCACCGGGTTCACTTCGTTGTCGGGATCATCCAGCAGCGTCAGCACCTGCCGGGCAAAGCTGCGCGAGCTGTTGATCATCATGCCCCACAGGGTTCGCGCTTCCCACCAACGGTTGTAGGCGCTGCTGTTGCGGAAACTGATCAGCACCACCAGCGCCGAACCGAGCAGCGTCAGCGGCATCAGCGGCAGGTTGATCTTGGCGTTGAGGAACAACATGAAGTCGACGGTGACGGCGATGTCCCAGAGCAACAACCAGAACAGCGACCAGCCCACGTAGCCCATGGTCTTGATGATCAAACGGTATTTTTTGACGATGGCTGCTTTCAAACGGAAACCTCGTGGCGAGCGGTAAGCGTTAACGCCCTAGCTCCGACGCAGGTTTGGGGGTAAAGGTTCGGTGTTGACTGAGCATCTTGGTTACGACAATTGTCAGGCAATAAAAAACCCGGTCATTACGCCGGGTTTTTTATTGCCTGCAGTTCTGCCAGAAGTCAGAGCGAAGCTTTCACCTGCAAGCCAAACACCAACGCATTGTCGATGTCCTGCCCGGAAAACGCGCCCGGTTCGATGATGTATTGCATGTTCGGGCGCAGCGTCAGCCACGGCGTGGCCTGATAGCCGTAGCCGAGTTCGATCAACTGCTCGCCACTGTCCAGGTTCGGAAACTGCGTGCCGTTGGCCATGGCGGCGTCCTGCTGTACGTCGCGGCTGCGCGGGTTAGGCACGGCGCGGCCGTAGCCCAGAGCGACGGTGTCACGCGGGCGACCTTCGAACGGTTTGTACAGCACCAGACCGGTGCCGTACCACTTGCTGAACGGCGAAGCCGCTTCGCTGGCCGCCGAGTATTGGCCGAACGCATGCAGGCTGCGGCCCTCGGACGTTGGCGAACTCCATACGGCCTGATCGATCAGCAGGTAGTGACCGCCACGGCCGGAGACTTCCTTGTCGCTGCCGATGCGTTTCACGTCGGAGCTGTCGTAGTAGTAACCGAGCTTGTATTCGCCAGGCAATTGGCCCGCGTGCTTGTACACCAGTTCGATCGGCACCACGGTGCCGGTGGTGTGTTTCGGGCCCAGATGCCAGGCGCGGCTGGAGTTGCCGTTGCTTTCCGGATCGACGTTGAACGCGGCCACGCGCAGTTGCCACGATGGCGACAAGTCGTATTTCACCCGCACGCCCAGGTGTGCGTTCGGGTAATTGGTCCAGCCGCTGCCGCCGGACATGTTCAGCGGATGGCCGCAGAAACCGGCGTTCATGAAGTTGCACAGAATGCCGCTGTCGAGGCCGCCGAGGTCGTTGCCCATGGCCATGTAACCCAGCTTCACGTTGAGCGCCGGGGTGAACAGACTGCGCTCATAGCTCAGTTCGGTCAGGCGGGTGTAGAGGCCGCCGTAGTTTTCCTGGATCGGCAGACGGTTGCCAACCAGATCTTCGGAGGCGCTGTTGCCGCGGCGGTCGTTGATGGTCAGCTGAACCTTGCCGGCGTTCTCTACGCCATACAACTTGCTCAGGTCGAACTGCGCGCCAAGCTTGATGTTCTGCGAGTAACGGCCGGAGCGATGCAGGCCGCCATCGGCGTTGTAAGCCATTTCGCCGGTGTAATCGCCGGTGAACTTGATCCCGTCTTGTTCCATCTGGTGGCGCAGGCCACCCCAGTCACCGGTCAGGGTGTTGCGGGTCAACAGGTTCGAATCGGTATCGGCGAAGGCGGGCAGGGTGGTGCAGGTCAGGCCCAACAGCACGCCGTTGACCCAGCCGTTACGAGTAAAACCAAACATGGAGATCTTCCTGCTCAAAGCGGTAGCGATATCGGAAAGCGGCGCGGCACCCTCAGGTGCCGCGCGCAAAAAGAAAGCGCCCGTGTTCAACACGGACGCTGCGGTTTACGGCAAGGCGTAAGCCATCACGTAGTCGCCGCGATCGGTCGACTGACGTGCACCACCGGCGGTGACGACGATGTACTGCTTGCCGGTCTTCGGCGAAACGAAGGTCATCGGGCCACCCTGACTGCCAACCGGCAGACGCGCTTTCCACACTTCTTCGCCATTGGCGCTGTTGAAGGCGCGCAGGTAGAAGTCCTGGGTGCCGGCGATAAAGATCAGGCCACCTTGGGTCGACAGGGTGCCGCCGAGGGTCGGCAGACCGATCTTGATCGGCAGGTGCATGCGAATGCCCAAGGGACCTGTGTCTTCAACGGTGCCGACCGGAACCTGCCACGCGACTTTCTGGGTCTTCATATCGATCGCGGTCAGAGTGCCGAACGGCGGAGCCTGGCACGGAATGCCGGCCACCGACAGGAAGCGGTTTTTGTTTACCGCATACGGCGTGCCTTTGAGCGGTACCGCGCCCATGCCGGTGTTCAGCGCTTCACCACCGGACGAGGCCTGCGCCTTGTTCTGCGACGGGATCATCTGAATCCACAGACCCAGGCGCATGTCGTTGACGAAGATGAAGCCGTGCACCGGGTCAGTGGAGATGCTGCCCCAGTTCATGCCGCCCAGCGAACCCGGGAAGCTCAGGGATTTATCGGTACCCGGCGCGGTGTACAGGCCGTCGTAACGCATCGATTTGAAATCGATCCGGCACAGCAACTGGTCGTACGGGGTGGCGCCCCACATGTCCGACTCAGTCAGATGCTGGGCACCGATCTGTGGCATGCCCACCGATTTCGGCTGGGTTGGCGAGTACGGTTCGTTCGGGATGTTCGCGGCTTTGACCGGGACTTCTTTAACCTCGGTCAACGGTTTACCGGTGGCACGATCGAGCACGTAGATCTGTCCGGCCTTGGTGCCGATGACCAGCGCCGGAACGCTTTTGCCGTCCTTGGTGAAGTCGATCAGGCTCGGCTGCATCGGCAGGTCGAAGTCCCAGAGATCGTTGTGCACGGTCTGGAATACCCAGCGTTCATCACCGGTGGTGGCGTCCAGCGCGAGGATCGAGGCGCCGTAGGTGTGATCGAGTTTGCTGCGCTCGACACCATAGATGTCGGTGGACGAGCTGCCCATCGGCAGGAACACGGTGTTAGTCGCCGGATCGTAGGACATCGGCGCCCAGCTGTTCGGCGTGCTGCGCACATACGTGCTGCCGTCGGCCGGGGCCTGTTTGTCCTGCGGGTTGCCCGGGTCGAAGGCCCAGCGCATGGCGCCAGTGATCACGTCGAAACCACGGATCACGCCGCCCGGCATGTCGGTCTGTACGTTGTCGGCTACACGACCACCGACCACCACAGTGGTGCCGGCCATCAGCGGAGCGGAGGAGAGCTGGTAGTAGCTGTCCGGCACGTCACCGAGACCGGCCTTCAGATCAACCTGGCCGTTGTTGCCGAAGCCCTGGCAGAACTCGCCGGTGTCGGCATCGACCGCGATCAGGCGGGCGTCGATGGTGTTGGTCAGCAGACGGCGCTGGCAATTGGCGGCCGGCGCCGGTTTGGCTTCGATGATGCTCGAATTGCTTGGCTGAGCGATGCTTTTGGTCGCATCGAAATAGGCCATGCCACGGCAACGCTGCCAGACTTTGGATTTGGCGTTGATCGCGTTCTTCCACAGCTCTTTGCCGGTGTCGGCATCCAGCGCGATCAGGTTGTTGTGCGGGGTGCAGATGAACACTTTGTTGCCGATCTGCAGCGGAGTGAGCTGGTCTTCGGCACCGTTGCCATCGCTCTCGGCGACGTCACCGGTGTGGTAAGTCCAGGCTACTTTCAGCTTGTCGACGTTGTTGCGGTTGATCTGGTCCAGCGCAGCAAAGCGGCTGCCGCCCTCGGTATTACCGTAGTGCGCCCAGTCTTTTTGCGCCTTGTCTGGCTCAACCGGGGTCAGGCCCGGACCAGTGCCGGTCGCGGCGACAGTCGGGTGCGCAACGAACATGTTGCCGGCAGCCACCGCCAGTCCCACGGCCAGGACAGCGGCAACGGCGTAAGCGCCACGACCCGGAACACCACCGTTGGCACGCTTGAGCAGCGGATAGACCAGCGTCACCGCCAGACCCACGGCGCTGAACATGAACAGACGCGAGAACACCGGCCAGAACACCAGCCCGGCATCGCTCACTGCCCAGATCGCTGTGCCCACCAGAAACGCTGCAAACAGCCAGGCGCCGGCCGTCTTGAAGCGAGCGATCAGCAGACCGGAAACGGCCATCACCAGACCGCCCACGAGGAAGTACCACGACCCTCCCAGGCTGACCAGCTTCACTCCGCCAGCCGCAAGTGCCAGGCCGAGCAGGGCGATAATCACCCCCAGCCCGACCAGAATGAATTTTGATATGCCCGAGAGGCGTTGACTCTGCTTCACGTTGAATGTCCCGTTGAAATGAGGCGTGCATTATATAGATAGGTAACTACCTAGTTAAATCACTAATTCAGTAATGAACTGTTGTTCATTGCGAAATCCCCGTCCTGAGCGGGGACCTGCGCTTTCAAGGGGCTGGATAGATATTCTGAATGCCTGAAAAAGCGCCTTTTTGTCAGAAAAAATGGGAGTTATGACAGCTGTCGCCATCAGCCGCGGTTATTGCGCAGAATCGAGAAATTCAACGCCGCCGCCACACACAGCCAGGCCAGATACGGAAACAGGATCAACCCGGTGATCAAATCCAGGCGCAACGCCAGAAACACCATCGCCGCGACCACCAGCCACAACACCAGCAGAATCACCATGGCGGCGGCCACCTGATGCGCGCCGAAGAACACCGGCGTCCACAACGTGTTCAAGGCAATCTGCGCCGCCCACAGCGCCAGTACCGTCTGACTGCCAGGAATCAGGCTCAAGCGATAACCGGCCCAGGCCAGCAACAGATAGATTATTGTCCAGGCCAGCGGAAACGCCCAATTGGGTGGAGTAAATCCGGGTTTATTGAGCCCTTCGTACCATGGCCCGGGTTTGAAAATCACCCCGGTAGTCGCCGCAGCGCCGCACGCGATCAGAAAAATCAGAAACGTCACCATTTATCACTCCTTGGCCGCAGCCACTCTCTCTGGGATTACAGCGCCGCAACGGTCGCTCATTCGGATTTCATCGCCATCAGGTCGCTGACCCGCGCCACCAGCGTGTCGACGGCAAACGGCTTGGTCAGCACCTGCATGTCCGGGCCCAATTGACCGGCACCAATCACCGCGTTTTCTGCGTACCCGGTAATGAACAGGGTCTTCAGATTCTGGCGGATTTCCCGGCCGGCATCGGCCAGTTGCCGACCATTCATGCCACCCGGCAAGCCCACGTCGGTGATCAGCAAGTCGATGTGTATGTCCGAGCGCAACATCTTCAGCCCGACCACACTGTCAGCGGCCTCTATCAAGGTGTAGCCGAGATCGCCGAGCACGTCAGTCAGCAGCGCACGCACCGTAGGCTCGTCGTCCACCACCAGAATCGTCTCGCCAGACTTGGGCAAGGCTGCCGGCGTGTTGTCCTTGTGATCCTGATTCGGCACAGGCTCGCCATGGTAGCGCGGCAGATAAATGCACATCTCCGTGCCCTTGCCAACCTGCGAATGCACGCGCACCTGGCCACCGGACTGCTTGGCGAAACCGTAGATCATCGACAGCCCCAACCCGGTGCCCTGGCCCAGCGGTTTGGTGGTGAAGAACGGATCGAAGGCCTTGGCGATGACATCGGCGGTCATGCCGGTGCCGGTATCGGTCACGCACAGGCACAGGTATTCGCCCTCGGGCATGTCCAGGGTGCGCGCCGTCTCGCAGTCCAGCGCACGGTTGGCCGTTTCGATGGTGATGCGCCCGCCGTCCGGCATCGCATCGCGCGCGTTGATGCACAGGTTGAGCAGGGCATTCTCCAATTGGCTGGCGTCCACCAGCGTTGGCCAGAGCCCCGGTGCGGCGCGGGTTTCCAGAACGATGCTGGGGCCGACCGTACGCTGGATCAACTCGGTCATGCCGGTCATCAGCGTGTTGACATCGGTCGGCCGCGGATCGAGGGTCTGGCGTCTGGAGAACGCCAGCAGACGGTGGGTCAGGGCGGCGGCGCGCTTGACCGCGCCCTGGGCGGTCACCATGTACTTGTCGACCTCATTCAGTCGGCCCTGGCTGATGCGCGCGCCCATCAACTCCAGCGCGCCGGAAATGCCGGCCAGCAAATTGTTGAAGTCATGCGCCAGGCCCCCGGTCAGTTGGCCGACGGCTTCCATTTTCTGCGACTGACGCAGTTTCTCTTCGGCTTGCATCAGCTCTGCAGTGCGCGATGACACGCGCTGCTCCAACGTATCGTTGAGCGCGCGCAACGCGGCGATGGCGCGGTCGCGCTCCGCTTCGACATTGCGCCGTTCCTCGACATCGATCAGCACGCCGGGAAAGCGCAGCGGCGTTCCATCATCGGCACACTCAACACGGCCGTTGGCCTCGATCCACTGATATTTGCCGTCTGTGCGGCGCACACGGTACTGGTGGGAGTAGGCGCCACCACGGCCGATGGCTTCGTTGATCGCGGTGGTCAGTCCATCCTGGTCTTCGGGATGCACGGTCACCATGACTTGTTCGAGGCTGAGCCCTTCGCGGCCCAGCGCCGGGTCGAGATCAAACACCCGGGCGAACGCTTCGTCCACGGCAAAACGGTCGGTGAGCAGGTCCCAGTGCCAGGTGCCGATGATCGCACCGGCGGCGAGCGCCAGTTGCACACGCTCGACGTTCTCCCGCGCCAGCGCTTCACTGGCACGCAAACGCTCCTCGGCGTCGCGCCGCTGGGTGACGTCGTTGAACAGGATCGCGATCTGCCGGTCGGCCGGATCGCCGACACGCACCGCGCGTACGTCGAACCAGCGTTCGAAGGTGTTGGCGTAGCTCTCGAAGTTCGCCGGCTCTCCGGTCTTGGCCACGTGGCCATAGGTTTCGAACCAGAATTTTTCAAGATTGGGCGCGAACTCGGTCACCCATTTGCCGCGCAGGTTGACCCCGCACTGGTGTTCGAACGCCGGGTTGGCTTCGACGAAGTAATAGTCGACGGGCTTATCTTCGGCGTCGAATTTGACCTTGACGATGGCGAACGCCGACTCGATGGTTTCCAGAATGGTAATGAAGCGAGCCTCGCTGCGTGCGAGCGCATCCCGACTGGCTTGCAGTTGCGCCGCCATATCGCGATCGAGGTCAACGTCCTGGGTGTCGACCTGAGGGCACTGAAGCGCCGCGCGCAATCGCCTTACCTCTGACTCAAGCGCTTCGCGGCTAAGGTGTTCAAGGGTATCCATGTGACCTGCTTATTGAATTTTCAGGGTCTGGCTTCATAGAGCGCGTAGGCACACACGAGCAGTGAAAGTTGCGCTCGCAAGGGATTCGACCGCCAATCATCCGTTGACCGGGCGCGCTGTGCTTAAGTTTCACCACCCGCGCAAGCGAGCGCTCATTTCAGATCGATTCGCCGTTATCCAGGCGCGCCAACAGGTTCTGCCCGCGTTGCCACAGTGCTTCCTGTCTGGCTGGCGGCATGCGGTCGAGGTTCTTGTACATCATCGCCATGCGTTGATTGCCGCGCAGTTGTTCACCGTGGCGCATCAGAAAATGCCAGTACAACGCATTGAACGGGCAGGCATTGTCCGCGGTACTTTCGCTGACCTTGTAGGCGCAGCTTCGGCAGTAGTCGGACATGCGATTGATGTATTGGCCACTGGCGCAATAGGGTTTGGAACCGAGGTAACCGCCATCGGCATGCATGACCATGCCCAAGGTGTTGGGCAGCTCGACCCAGTCGAAGGCGTCCATATAGATCGCCAGGTACCAGTCACAGATCTGGCTCGGCGCAATGCCGGCGAGCAGGGCAAAATTACCGGTGACCATCAGCCGCTGGATGTGATGCGCGTAGGCGTGCTGCAGACTCTGGCCGATGGCCTGGCGCATGCAGTTCATCTGCGTCGCACCGGTCCAGTAGAACTCGGGCAGTGGCCGGTCGTTGCCGAATACATTGCCCAGTGCGTAGTCCGGCATTTTCAGCCAGTACACGCCGCGCACATATTCCCGCCAGCCGATCAGTTGCCGAATGAAGCCTTCGGCAGCATTCAGGGCAATCCTGCCGGCCCAATAGGCCGACTCGACATCACTGCACAACTGCCGCAAATCCAGCAGGCCAATATTGAGCGCAGCGCTGATGCGCGCGTGAAACAGGAACGGTTCGTCACTGGCCATGGCGTCCTGATAGTCGCCGAATCCTGCCAGGCCAAAATCCAGAAAATACCCCCACAGCGCCTGCGCGTCGGCGTGGGTGACCGGGTAGTTGAAGTCGTCGAGTGCGCCATAGTGCTGACTGAAACGGGCCTTCACCAGCGCGAGCACATCGCGGGTGATCGCGTCATTATTGAAACGGATCGGGTAGGGGGCTTTCACGCCTTTGGGCAGGGACTTGCGATTCTCCGCATCGAAATTCCACGCGCCGCCCACCGGCGTGCCGTCGCCATTGAGCAGCAAGCGACTCTTGCGGCGCATCTCGCGATAGAAGAACTCCATGCGCAACTGCTTTTTGCCGGCGGCCCAGGCGGCGAACTCGGCGCGACTGCACAGAAAACGCGTATCGGCGTGCCAATGGATGGGCAAGCCACAGTCCCTGATCGATTGCTCCAGGCGCCAGTCGCCGCATTCGGTGACGTGCACTTCTTCGACCTGCAACCGCTGTTGCCAGCGGCGTAATTCCCCCGGCACCGAGCCGCTGTTGTGCGGATCATCCAGGGTCACGTATTCGACATGAACGCCCTGGTCTCGCAGGGCCTGGGCGAAATGGCGCATGGCACTGAAGATCAGGGCAATCTTTTGTGGATGGTGCGGCACATGGCTGGCTTCTTCCATGACCTCGACCAGCAGCACGCTGTCGCGCTCGCTATCGAGCGTCTGCAATGAAGCCAGATCGAAGGACAACTGATCGCCCAGCACCAGGCACAACCGACGGTTCTGGTTCATTCACAGTATCCGTTTCATAACGTGGTCAGCGAAAACGGAATCCGCAGCTCTTCGACGGGGCCGCTATCACGCCCGCACATTTCGTCGTGCACGCATTGCTGCACCAGCACGCAGGGGAATGCCGGCACAGTCTGAAGCAGGTCACGCAGATGGGTGATCGAGCGCAAGTGCATCGGTTTAGCCGCATCGTCGAGCAGGGTGAACTGGCCGTGATCCAGGCGGATGCGGGCCAGATAAAAACCACCTTCGAGTGACAGCAGCTCCAGCTCACGTATTTCGCTGTTGGCCGCACGTTCGGTCAGGGTTTGCAGATTCATGCTTCACTCCTTGCCTACCAGGGCAGGCGTTGTCCATCGTAGGCAAAGAACTGGCCGCTGTCGGCCGCGGTCAATTGGTCAATCAGGTTGAGTAACTGGTCAGCGGCGACATCTGCCGGACGCGCGCTGGAAGCGCCGCGAAAAGGTTGCGACAAGCCCGACACGACTGTGCCTGGATGCAAACTCAGCAAGCGGCTTTGTGGGCGGGTGCGCGCCAGTTCGATCGCCGCCGTCTTGATCAGCATGTTCAGTGCTGCTTTGGAGGCGCGATAGGCGTACCAGCCGCCCAAACGGTTGTCGCCGATGCTTCCGACCTTGGCCGAGAGCATCGCCATCGCCCCTTGGGGAGCGAGCAGCGGCAGAAAATGCCGCAACACCATTGCCGGTCCCAGCGTGTTGACTTGAAACACGGCTTGCAGCGCATCCGCCTCGATCGCGCTGTAGCTCTTTTCTGGCTTGATCCGCTCACGATGCAGCAGACCCGCAGCGTGCACGATCAACTGATAGGGCGCTTCTGCGGCCAATTCGGTGGCTGCGCTGGCGATGGTTTCCGGTTGCTCCAGATCCAGCGCCGGAACGGTGTTGCGCCCCAGCTCACGAACGCCGGCACAGCGCGGATCCTGACTGAGCTGCTGGCAAAATGCGCTACCGATAGCGCCACTGGCGCCAATCACCAGTGCGCGATAACCATCGCCCAGGGAGGCCATGCTGAACGGGCTGTTCATTGATTTTCTCCCGAGCCCTGGCGACGGAAGAACAAGGTCACCTGGCCGACTTCAACCCCGAGTTTGGACATGCTGGTGCGGTTGATCAGCGTGTCCTCGTCCATCTGGTACATCCAGTCGTCCATGCTCATTTCATAGGTCGAGCCATCAACTGGCAGATTCAGGCGATAACGCCAGTGCAGCGCATTACCGGCGACCTGACCTGTGGCGACGCCCACCACATCACCCGCACGCCCACTCCAGCGTCCCTGGCCCTCGGGCGTCAGGGTCCAGACGCGGCGTTGGCGCGTGCCGTCGCTGTACAGGAAGCGCTCATCGAGAATCAGGTTGTCGCCTTCACGATGGCTGACGATGTTGACCTCAAAGCGCTTGACCACTTCCCCGGAGCGCTTCTGAAACATCCCCCAGGCTTTCACGGGTTTGCTGAAAAAGCGCTGCAGATCCAGCGCCGGTTGCTGATCGGCATAGTGGCTGACATCCACGCTGCCGCAGCTTGCAACGCCGAGTGCCAGAGCCAGTAAGAGCACAAGTCGGGCCATTGCCGTTCTCCCTGAGTGCACAGGTATGGGGGTGGAGTTGGGAATATCGTGCTTGTACAGTGGATTTATCGTGTACAGGTTTATCGCACCTGTCGAAGGTCGGAAATCAACTTCGCCGCCCGATCAATTGCAGGAACTCCTGACGCGTCGTGGAGCTGTCGCGAAAGGCACCGAGCATCACCGAGGACGTCATGATCGAATTCTGCTTTTCGACGCCGCGCATCATCATGCACATGTGCCTGGCTTCAATGACCACGGCCACGCCGGCGGCATCGGTGATCTGCTGGATCGCCTCGGCGATTTGCCGGGTGAGGTTTTCCTGGATCTGCAGACGACGGGCGAACATGTCCACCACGCGCGCTACTTTCGACAGTCCCAGCACCCTGCCGGTGGGGATGTACGCCACGTGTGCCTTGCCGATGAAAGGCAGCATATGGTGCTCGCACAAGGAATAGAGCTCGATGTCACTGACGATGACCATCTCATCGCTTTGCGATTCGAACAGAGCACCGTTGGTGACCTCTTCCAGGCTCATCGAGTAGCCGTTGCACAGATACTGCATTGCTTTGGCCGCACGTTGGGGCGTGTCGAGCAGACCTTCGCGTTCGGGATTTTCACCGACACCGACGAGGATTTCGCGGTAATGGCTGGCTAGTAGTGGGTTCATTCAGGGTGCTCGCGGCAGTGCTGTGCGTGGGGGCCAATCCGTAGCGCAAGAGTTGTACGTAAAGAAGTGTCTTGTATAGGTTTTATTCAAGATAGGCTGAAAAAATAAACCTGACAATCAATCGGCAATCTTTTTTGTGCAGATGCGAAAACCTCGCAGCGCAGCGCGCGAGGTTGCGGGTGTAGCGGGGGAGAAGAGGAAGCGCTCCCGGTGAGTGGGAGCGCTGTGCGAATTCGCGGAATTATTCGCTGTAGGTCGGGTAATCCACATAGCCTTCGGCATTGCCGCCGTAAACCGTGGCGGGATTCAGCGGATTGAGCGGCCAGTCATTGGCGATGCGCGCCGGCAGGTCCGGGTTGGCCATGAACGGACGGCCGAAAGCCACCAGATCCGCCAGTCCCGATTCAAGCAACTGCGCACCGGATTCTGCGTTGTAACGCCCGGCGTAGATGATCGCGCCACTGAAGGTATCGCGCACTGCACGTCGGAAGGTTTGCGGCATCGCGGGCGCGTCGTCCCAGTCCGCTTCAGCGATGGACAGGTAGGCAATGCCCACATCCTCAAGCACTTTGATCGCTTCGATGTAAGTGGTATGCGGGTCCTCTTCGACCATGCCCAGATAGGTGCGCGCTTCATCGGTGGTGGTGAACAGCGGCGCGAAACGCACACCGACTTTCTCTTTACCGATGCACTCGGCCACACCCGACACCACTTCGCGCAGAAAGCGCAGGCGATTGTGCAGCGAGCCACCGTACTGATCGGTGCGCACATTGCTGTGTGCAGAAATGAACTGGTTCACCAGGTAGCCATTGGCGCAGTGCAGTTCGATCCCGTCGAAGCCGGCGTCCATCGCATTGCGCGCCGCCTGTATATAGAGCTGAACCAGTTCCTGGACTTCATCGGTGCTCAGTGCTCGCGGCGCGGATGGCGTAACCAGTTCGCCGGCGCCCGGCGCAGTTTCGATGAACACGCTGACTCGCTCGGTGGCGATGGCAGAAGCTGAAACGGGTGCCGCGCCATCGGGTTGCAGCGCGGTGTGGGACACACGGCCGACGTGCCAAAGCTGGGCGAAAATGACGCCGCCCCGTGCATGAACCGCTTCGGTGACTGTGCGCCATCCGGCAATTTGCTCAAGGGTGTGAATGCCGGGAGTCCAGGCGTAGCCCTGACCGCGAGGCTCGATCTGCGTGCCTTCGGTGACCAGCAGACCGGCGCCGGCGCGTTGCTGGTAATACTCGGCCATCAATGCGTTGGCGACATTGCCCGGTTGTGTGCTGCGCTGGCGAGTGAGGGGCGGCAGGACGATGCGGTTCTTCAGGGTGTGCAGGCCCAGTTTGACGGGGGTGAAGTAAGGGCTGTTTTTCATGTGATTCCTGTTTTGGCCTTATTAGACCAGTCGACTAGTAATGCGGCAAAAAAAACACCGTGCGGGATACGCACGGTGTCTGGACGCTGGAGGGCTCAGGCCAACAGCTTCAGCAGTTTTTCGGCGACGGCTGCCGAGCTGGCAGGGTTTTGACCCGTCACCAGTTGGCCATCGGTCACCACGTGAACCTGCCAGTCAGCGACCTTGGAGTAGCGGCCGCCGAGACGCTGGAATTCGTCTTCGATCAGGAACGGCACGACATCGGTCAGGCCTACAGCGGCTTCTTCAGCGTTGGTGAAACCGGTGACGTCCCGGCCTTGAATCAACGGTTTGCCATCGGCAGCCACCACGTGACGCAGAACGCCCGGCGCATGGCAGACGAAACCGTGAGGTTTGTTGCTGCGGTCGAACGCTTCGATCAGCGCAATCGAGTGTTTGTCATCGGCCAGATCCCACAGCGGGCCATGGCCACCGGGATAAAACACGGCATCGAAATCCTCAGCGCTGACATCCGCCAGGCGCCCGGTATTAGCCAGCGCCTGCTGAGCAGCAGGGTCCTTGCGGAAGCGGTCGGTTTCAGCGGTTTGCGCATCGGGCTCATCGCTTTTCGGATCGAGCGGTGGCTGGCCGCCGGCCGGCGATACCAGAGTGATCTGCGCGCCGGCATCCTTGAAGGCGTAGTAGGGAGCTGCGAACTCTTCGAGCCAGAAGCCGGTTTTCTTGCCGGTGTTGCCAAGCTGATCGTGGGAAGTCAGAACCATCAAGATTTTCATAGAGCGCCCTGTATTGGTCTGGTGTCCTCGACGGGTTCGTCTGCGACACCTCGGAAGGAGTGACGGCCACAGAATAGATTCATATTAGACCGGTCGTCTAGTAAATTTTTACGCCCGTGTTTCCGAGCCATCACTGTGGCAAACTCCTGCCCATCAGAAATATACGACTGGTCTAATGTTTGGTATTTTGCGCCCCATGAAACCGACCTACGACGATACCCGCCAACACCTGCTCGACACCGGCCACCGCATGATGGCCGAAAAGGGCTTCACCAGCGTTGGCCTGAGCGAGATCCTGCAGACCGCCGGTGTGCCCAAGGGCTCGTTCTATCACTACTTCAAATCCAAGGAACTCTACGGCCAGGCGCTGCTGGAGGATTACTTTGTCGGCTACCTCGCGGACATGGAGCGACGCCTGACCCTGCCCGGCCTCAGTGCCTATGAGCGGCTGATGGATTACTGGCAAGGCTGGCAGAACCGCTGCACCCTGGAAGGCCATGGTGATGAATGCCTGGTGGTGAAGTTGAGCGCGGAAGTCGCCGACCTGTCCGAGTCGATGCGCCTGACCTTGCGCGACGGCGCCGAGCGCATCGTTGCGCGGATTACAACGTGCCTGGAAGAAGGGCAGTTGGATAAAAGTTTGCCGCAGACTGACGCTCGGCAACTGGCAGAAACGCTCTATCAACTGTGGTTGGGGGCGAGTTTATTGAACAAACTGCAGCGCACGGGGCAGTCGTTGCAGACGTCGATGGTAATGACCAAACAGCTTTTGCAAAGCTGAGGACACCCACAACCCTTTCTCCCGACCCGCCAAGGAAGCGTCAACGGGCATTCGAGGAAAAGACCTTTCCATTTTTTCAGCACCACTGACGAGCGGCAGCCATAAAAAGTGGAACTCCAACTCCCAGCCACCAGTCAACTTTTCTGTCGAGACTCAGAGCTTCCCACTTACACGAAGGTTTATGAACCATGAAGAGTGAACAGGTAGAAGGCGTAGCGGAAAAGTTGGCTGGCAAGGCGCAGAGCGCGGTCGGGAAACTGATGGGTGATTCGAAGATGGAAGCTGAAGGTGCCGGACATCAGGCAGCTGGACAGCTGACTAAATCCTACGGCGATGCACTGGATAACGTATCGACCTTCGTCAAAGAAAAACCGATAGCTGCAATCGCGATAGGTGCTGCGGCATTGATCCTGATAAACCGAATTTTTCGTCGCTGAGTGAGTGACCGGGTTTTTCCCCAGACGTTGAAAGACAGGAAAATTGAATTAAAGGAAAGGGCCCTTAGGGGCTCTTTTTTTTAACCGGCCTTTCATGGACGTTATGGATTCAACGACATCCCGCTCAATGCGCGGGAAATGCAGTGTTCTTCTCAGTGATAGTGGATGATGTTCTGGAAGATGAGCGCGCCGCCCAATCCATCCCGTCGCTCAGTTCGCCGCCCAATCGGCTCGATACTGCAACAGGAAGTCGACGAATGCCCGAACCCGCTGAGGAACATAGCGGCCATGGGGGTAGAGCAGGGTGTAAGGCCTGGAGCGTCCATTGTAGGGCTGGAGCACCTCGACGAGGCTGCCATCGGCCAGTTCGCGCTCGACAATGAATTTGTAAGTCTGGAACAGACCCGCACTGTGTTTGGCCAGGGTAACGCCGCCCAGCACATCATCCGAGCAGCAATAACTGCCCTCAGTGAAGATCTCCCGATGTTTGCCCTCGACGTCGAACAGCCATGAGATGCGTCGACCGCTGCTCGGCAGTTCAAATTGAATGCACTCGTGAGCGACGAGGTCATCCACTGTCGTTGGCGTGCCGGCCTTGCTCAGGTATTCAGGTGTTGCGACCACGACCAGTTGTGCGTCTTCGAGCAAGCGCGCAATCAGGGTCGAGTCCGGTTGAGCGCGAACCCGAATCGCCAGGTCATAGCCCTCCGCCACGAAGTCGATATTTCGGTTACCCAAGTGGATATCTACGGTGACGTCTGGATAAAGCGCTCGAAACTTCGGCAGAAGCGGCAAGATCCATACGCAAAATCGATCGGCTTACTGCCGCAGGCGTCACACCGGCGACCTGCGCGGCTGCGGTAAAACTGCCGGTTTCCGAGGCGAGGCAAAACAGCTCGATGCTGCCTAACTGCAGGTCATCAAAATGGCGCTTCATATTAATCACACCGGGTATTCGCGAAGTGCCCGAAAGCATACCGATGTCGATGATGCAGTGGCGAGGACCGCGGATCGATTCATTACACCGCGTCACAAATGAAGTAACCGCAGCCGCATTTATTCATTGAAGGCAACCTCCTAGAGTTCACTCCACTTGCCGCCTCCTCATGCCGATGAGGCGCGAACTGGAGACTCTCCCGTGCCTTTCATCAGCGTTCGTATCACCCGCGACGGCGTTACCAAAGAACAGAAAGCCCAGGTCATCGCCGAGATCACCAAAACCATGCAGACGGTGCTCAACAAGGATCCGCACCTGACGCACATCGTGATCGAGGAAATCGATACCGATAACTGGGGCTACGCAGGAATAACCACTACCGAGTACCGCCAGTCGCTGGTGGAGCCCAAGTAATCACGCCATCAGGCTCGTCTGTGTGTGAAACCCCTTTCGTAAACTATTGAGGAATTATCATGAGCCATTCAAAAAAAGTCGTTGTGGTCACTGGCGCATCCCAAGGGCTGGGCGCAGGCATCGTTGAAGGTTTTCGCAAACTCGGCTATCAAGTGGTGGCGACTTCGCGTTCCATCAAGCCGTCAGCGGATCCGGACATCCTGACCGTCGCCGGTGACATTGCCGATCCGGTGACTGCCGAGAAAATCATCCGCGAAGGCGTAGCGCGTTTCGGCCGCATTGACACGTTGGTGAACAACGCCGGGATCTTCCTCGCCAAACCGTTCACAGCCTATACCCGCGAAGAGTATGTAAATACTGTGGCCACCAACATGGGCAGCTTCTTCCACATGTCGCAGCAGGCGATTGCCCAGATGGAGAAACAAGGTGAGGGTGGACACGTGGTCAGCATCACCACATCGCTGGTCGATCATGCCATCGATGGGGTGTCGTCGGTGCTGGCGTCGCTGACCAAAGGTGGCATGAACGCCGCGACCAAATCCCTGGCGATCGAGTACGCCAAGCGTGGCATCCGCGTTAACGCCGTATCGCCTGGCATCATCAAGACCCCGATGCATGGCGAGGAAAATCACGCCGCTCTGGGCAGCCTGCATCCGGTCGGACACATGGGCGAGGTGCAAGACATCGTTGCAGCGGTGCTGTACCTGGACAGCGCCAACTTCGTCACCGGCGAAATCCTGCATGTCGATGGCGGCCAAAGCGCCGGTCACTGATGAAGAAAGCGAGTCGACAAGAAGCCGCCCCAGGCGGCTTCTGCCTTACTTATCTGTAGCCATCACATCTGTTTGCCGTTACGCGCAGCGATCGCAACGGTGGTCGGCGAATCAGCCAGTGACACGAATTTGCGGGTCGCGCCATCCAGAGCATCGATGCATCCCGCTTCGATGTCGTAGACCCAGCCGTGCAGATTCATGCGTCCCTGCTCAAGCGCCAGGGCCACCGATGGATGCGTCCGCAGATTCGCCAGTTGCGCGATCACGTTTTCCCGCACCAGACCATCAAGCTTGGCGCGGGGGGTGTCGAACTCATGTGCTGCGTTAATCGCTTTCGCGGCGTCCGAGTGACGTAGCCAGTTAGCGACCGCCGGAAGATGGTCCAGGCACGTGCAGCGTGAAATCGCGCCCATCGCTCCGCAGTCCGAGTGGCCGCAGATCACAATATCCTGTACCCCGAGCACGGCGACCGCATACTCGACGGTCGCCGACACACCACCCGGTTCAGGGCCGTAAGACGGCACAATGTTGCCGGCGTTACGAATCACGAACAGTTCGCCCGGCTCGCGCTGCGTAAGGAGTTCCGGCACCACACGGCTGTCCGAGCAGGTGACGAACAACGCCTTTGGATTCTGTTCTGTCGCGAGCTGCTTGAACAGCTCGACGCGTTGCGGATAAACCTCGCGCTGAAAGCGCAGAAAGCCGTCAATAATGTCCTGCATGAAGTCCTCCAAACCCGAAAAGCAGATGTGGGCACGAGCACTCGATATGCCTTCGCGCCGCTGTGGTCGGCATTATTGCAGACGTCGCAGGTGTTGGCAGTAGTCGTGCAAGATGCACTTCGAGCCAAGTGATGTCGGCGACGAAGCTCTGGCATTGCTGGCGTCGTCGCTGCGCAGCATTTCGATCCGCGCTTGGCGACTATTATTCTGCAACGGCGGTGACCTGATCACTTATAAGCTGAGCCAAAATTCGCACAGGCTCGGTGAAACTCTGTCGAGATCGATGTACCAGCCCGATATCCCGGTGAAAGGTGTGTTGTCCCAAATCGATCGCTCGTACACCTTCGGGCCATTCCTGATGGGGCTCTGTCTGGGGCACCAGCGCTATGCCTACACCTTTTTCTACCAGTTTGATGATGGCCTCCAGTTCATCCAGTTCGCAAACTTCCTGCAAGGTGAAATGCATCTGTCGCAGGAAACGATCAACCTGCCGGCCGCCGAAAGATGATCGGTCATAGCGAATGAATGGCTGGCTGGACAGCAGTTCCGACCAGTCATTTCCCTCCAGCTCGCGTGGCACGATCAGTCGGTAGGGCTCTCGCGCCAGCGTCGTCCAGCGCAGGTCACTTTGAAGAGAGAAGGGCGGTCGAATGATGACAGCCATGTCGATTTCGCCGGCGTCTACGAGGTTCACCATTTCCATCGACAGCCCTGGAATGACACGTGTGCGGCATTGCGGACACTGCTGGTGAAACTTCGCCAGCGCATCGGGCAAATAGGAACGTTGCACGGATGCGATCGCACCGATGTTGATGAGTATGTTGGTAGGTTGGCCCAGCGCAGTGGAACCCAGATTGTCGTATAGCCTGAGTAACTCCTGCGCCTGCAGAAGTATCTGGTGACCCATTTTGTTGAGATGGGCCGAACGTCCTTTCCTGTCGAAAATCTCAAAACCGAGTTCGGTTTCCAGGCGCTGAATCTGCGCGCTGACGGCGGCCTGGGTCAGGCCGATCTTGTTCCCGGCAGCGGCGAATGTGCCTTCCCGCGCCACCGCAATGAGTGTTTTCAGTTCTTTGATCATTCACAAATATTAATTGTGTTTCTGAGAAATATATATTGATTTTTATGTTTGGTTTTCCGTCCTAGGATGTTTTCCATCCCGGCACCGGCTGAACCCAGAGAGCTGATGACGGTGGAAATGTTCGCCAACCAACAAAAAATATTTGGAGTTCTGATGAGCCTCTCGCCATTTCACCTCGCGATCCCTGTTTATGACCTGGCTGCGGCGCGCACCTTCTACGGTGAGGTCTTTGGTCTTGAAGAAGGGCGCTCCAGCACGCAATGGGTCGATTTCGATTTTTATGGTCACCAACTGGTGATCCACGAACATCCGAAAACAGCCTCACAAGAGAGCGTTCACAGCAACCCGGTCGACGGACACGATGTCCCGGTTCCGCACTTCGGCATCATTTTGGGTTGGGAACAATGGGAAGCGCTGGCCGAACGTCTGAAGTCGTTTGGTACCGAGTTTGTGATCGAACCGTACATTCGGTTTAAAGGCCAGGTAGGCGAGCAAGCCACCATGTTTCTCTTTGACCCGTGCGGCAACGCTCTTGAATTCAAGGCATTCAAGGATATGAGCCAGCTCTTCGCTAAATAGGAACACGCATGGCACAACCCGTTTGTGCCATTCGATCTCAAGTGAGCTGGAAGCTCATGACTCTAGCAACTGCTAATAGACGCAGACCTTTCATTCCAACAAGAAGGCTAGACATGAAACGTATTCCCTTGGTGTGGCAAATCGTTGCCGGGCTATTGCTTGGCGTGCTTGCAGGTTGGTACTTCAATACGCATCCGCACTATCAGACATGGGTGAGTGCGGAGATCCTCAAACCGCTCGGTGACATCTTTATCAAGATGATGAAGATGGTGGTTGTTCCGATCGTGTTCTGTTGCATGATTTTGGGGATCGCGGGCGGCGGTGACAGCAAATCGTTCGGGCGTATGGGTGCGAAGTCGCTCGGCTACTTCTTTGCGATTACCGCGCTGGCCATCGTCATAGGCCTGTGTTTTGCCAACCTCTTCGAACCAGGACGAGGAACCGATATTTCAGGCCTTTCGCATGGCGCTGCATCGATCACGCTTGAGCCGTCCAAAGGGGCGTTGGTGATTTTGCAGAACATCGTTCCAGACAACGTGATAGTGGCAATGTCAGAAGCGAAGTTGCTGTCGGTACTGTTCTTCGCTGTGCTGTTGGGGCTGGCGTTGAATGCTTTGCCCAAAGACAAAAGCGCGCCATTTATTGCGGTTGTTCAGAGCCTTTCCGATGCGATGTTCAAGGTGGTCTCCATTGTGATGGCCTACGCGCCGATAGGGGTGTTTGGCATGATCGGCGCGACCGTCGCGACGTTTGGTTTTGCCTCGCTGCTGCCGCTGCTCAAGTTGATTGGGGTGGTGTATCTGGCGCTGATGGTGTTCGCTTTAGTAGTACTGGGTGGCATTTGTTATTTGATTGGCGAAAACATCTTCAAGTTGATCCGCTACTTCCGTAATGAATTGATTCTGGCGTTTTCCAGTGCCGCCTCAGCCGCCGTCATGCCGCAACTGATGACCAAACTGGAAAGCTACGGTGTACCGCGTCGGATCGTCAGTTTTGTGGTGCCGGTGGGGTATGCGTTCAATCTCGATGGCGCATCGATTTTTCTCGGTGTGGCGACCATTTTTGTGGCGCAACTCTATGGGATCGACCTGTCTCTGTCACAGCAGATTCTGTTGGTCGTGACGATGGTACTGACCTCGAAGGGCGCCGCAGGTGTGCCTGGGTTTGCAATCGTGATCTTGTCAGCCACCTTGGCCTCTGCCGGTCTTCCGTTGGAAGGTGTGGCATTGATCGCCGGCATTTTCAGGATTATCGACAGCGGCACCACCACGCTCAATGTACTGGGCAATGCGATTGCGCCGCTGGTTATCAGCAAGTGGGAGAAAGTCGCGTTGGAGCCCTCACGAACGGGTCATACAGACGACCACCTGTGTGACCAGGTGCAACGCTGCCGGTAACAGTCGTGAACACGATGGCAGCTTTTGAAACAGCATTATCACCAGCAAACGCCTGCTGACAGAGGGGCGTATTTTTTTAACCTTCCACTAGACGACCGGTCTATTCAGTCGAGGATTTTATGACGGCTAACACGTTTGATACCGATCTTTTTTCGCCCATGCAAATGGGCGCACTCCAATTGGCTAACCGAATTGTCATGGCACCTGTGACACGCAGCCGAATGGCCGAAGACGGCGTACCGAATGAAATGCACGCGACTTACTACGCCCAGCGCGCCAGTGCAGGCTTGATCATCGCCGAAGCGACCAATATTTCTCCCCAGGGGCGGGGTTACGCCATGACCCCGGGTATCTGGTCGGAGGCACAGGTAGCTGGCTGGAAAACAGTCACTGACGCGGTGCACGCGGCGGGCGGCAAAATCGTCAGTCAGTTGTGGCACGTAGGGCGCTTTTCGAGTGTCGAGCTACAACCCAATGGCGAAGCGCCAGTAGCGCCTTCGGCGATCAAGGCCGAAGGCAGCACCTACACCGAGAAAGGCTTTGTCGAGGTTTCGATGCCTCGCGCATTGGAAACCTCGGAGATTCCAGGAATCATCGAGCAGTACAAACTGGCCGCAGAGAATGCCCGGCGAGCCGGTTTCGATGGTGTGGAAGTGCATTCCGCCAACAGCTATCTGCTTGACCAGTTCCTGCGCGATTCCACCAATCAACGCACTGACCCATATGGCGGCTCCATCGAGAACCGGGCTCGACTGACGCTGGAAGTCACCGCAGCCGTGATTTCGATCTGGGGTAGCGATCGGGTCGGTATTCGCCTCTCGCCAGTCACTCCCGATGCCGGAAATACACCTCCCGACAGCAATGTCATGGCGACTTACGGTTACCTGATTCAGCAGCTCAATCAATTCAATCTGGCTTATCTGCATTTTGTCGAAGGCGCCACGGCGACCTCCCGCACGGTCCCGGAAGGCGTGGATCTGGACGCGCTGAGTGCGCAGTTCGAAGGGCCATTCATTGGCAATAACAACTACGACCTGCCGATGGCGCTAGAGCGTCGTGCGCAGGGGCGGATCGATGCGGTGGCGTTTGGTCGTTTGTTCATTGCCAACCCCGACCTCGTGGAGCGCTTGCGTCGCGGGATCGAGCTCACCATCGCGCCACGCGAGAGTTACTACGGCGGCGGTGCCAAGGGTTACATCGACTGGCAAACCGCGAACGCCTGAACGACGGCATTTATCGATAAGAGGTAATGAGCATGAATTATCTGCAAAACAAGGTAGCCATCGTCACCGGCGCGTCTTCCGGCATCGGCGCCGCCACCACCCGCGCGCTTGTCGCCCAAGGCGTGCGCGTAGTGGCCGCCGCACTGGATGAACAGGGTCTGGAAAGCTTTGTCGCCGAGTTGCGGGCGGGCGGTAACGAAGTGGTCGCTTTTACCACCGACGTGACTCAGGCGCATCAAACCCAAGCGCTCGCGCAATTTGCGCATGAGACCTACGGCGCCGTAGACATTCTGGTTAACAACGCCGGGCTGATGCTTTTTTCCAACTGGGTCGACCTGGCGGTACAGGACTGGGAAAAGATGATCGACGTGAATATCAAAGGCTACCTCAACACTGCGGCGGCGGTGCTGCCTTTCATGCTGGAGCGCAAGTCCGGGCAGATTCTCAATATGGACTCTGTTGCCGGTCATCAGGTCGGACCGGCGGCCGGTGTTTACAGCGCAACAAAATTTTTCGTTCAGGCCATGACCGAGTCCATGCGCAAGGAGCTCGGTGTGCAGCACGGCATCCGCGTCAACACGGTCAGCCCGGGTGTCATCAATACCGGCTGGGCCGACAAGGTCAGTGATCCTGAAGGGCGCAAGGCTGCCCAAGCGCTCAACCGAGTTGCCATCGCCCCCGACGACATCGCGGGAGCCGTGATTTACGCGCTCAACCAACCGGAAAACGTCACCGTCAACGATTTGATCATCTCGCCGACGCGCCAGGATTGGTGACTGTTTACCGAGCCTCGTCCGTAAACCTTCCTTGCTTTCTTCAGCCATTTACTAACTCAGGAATACCTCATGTCCACTTCAACTTATGTTCAGGAATACAACGCAATCGTCGACGTGCTCAGCCAGTACAACGAAGGTGGTGCCAAAGCTGACAGCGCCTTGATGAAGCCCGCATTCAACCAGCAGGCCACCATGTTCGGGGTCGACGAAGGCAAGCTCGTCGGCGGTGCGATCCAGAACCTGTACGACGTCATCGATAACGCGTTCCGCCCATCTCCGGAAGCGCAAGCAGCGATCGTTCGCATCGACATCGTAGGCTCGGCAGCCAGCGCCCGGGTCGACACCGACAATGTTTCAGGATTTCGTTTCACCGATTTTTTCAACCTGCTGAAGGTTGAAGGTCAGTGGACGATTGTCAGCAAGATCTACCACACCCACCCAAGCGCCTAAGCCGTTGAATGCAATTGGCGAGGTGCGTCGCGCCTCGTCCTTACTGGAAGGACAGACCCATGTCGAAAAACATCAAGGCAGTACCCACCGCTGAGTACAACGCTGTCATCGCCATTGCCAATCAGTATGTTGAAGGGCTGCGTGTGGGCAGTGCACAGAGCGTTGCGCAGGCGTTTCATAAAGACGCTGTGATGTACGGATTCACCAATGGTGAAAACAGTCTCCAGTCATTTCTCCAGCAACAAGCTGAGGAGGGCGGTGAAGTAGGGTGAGGGCAGGGCCATGCCATTGGAAATGACAAATCAGCCATTGGAATGCCGGGAATGCGGTTAGAGTGACCCTCCATAAATCCATCGTTATGTGAACAATGAATCGTCCGCTGTTTGTTTCTCTGGATGGCCCCAAAGGCACCGGCAAAACCACGCTGTTGGAGGCCGTTACGAAGGTACTGAGGGCCGGCAACAAGAAAGTCATCCGGCTTTGCGAGAGAAAAAGCGATCCTTTCAGGGGTGAAACCATGGCCCTGATCAACTCGCTTGTCAGAAATCCTTCCCGGGATCTGGAATGGGCTGTGTGCCAGCGCCTGGCTGATAGTCGGCGCTGGATTTCCCGAAACGTGCTGACGGAGCAGCCGCTGGACAGCATCATCCTGATTGATCGCTGGTATCCGTCTGATGCAGCGTTTCGCCGATCTATCCCGTTTGCCGAGATTCTCCAGTTGAACCTGGATCGAGACGTGCGCGTGCCGGATCTGCATGTCGGCGTCGTCACCGATCCGGATATTTCATGGGCAAGGGCTGCGACAAGATCGCGAGGATTGGGCGGCACTGTGATCCAGAAGTACGCAGAGCATTTGTCGTGTACGGAGATGTTCGAGCAAGCGGTCAAGGAGCACGGTTGGGTTTTGTGCCGTAATGAGAGAACAATCGAAGACGCTACGATGCAGGTGGTTTCTGAGATCTATAGGGTGCTGGAGTGATTGTTTGAGTGAGACAGACGTTTGTGCAGGAAGGCGCGTAGCGTAATACGTGGTTTAACATAATATACATTACACGTAACAAGATGTTTCAGGGTTAGCCCGGTTGCACGCCAGATTTCAATCCAGAGTTTTACCCTGAGTCCTCTTTTCAAAACCTCGGCCTTGCCTGCAATTGGCGACCTTCAATCAGTATCCCGCGTCAGCTTTTCAATAAGCATCCGGTGCTGTGGAAATCGCGCAATCAGTTTGCGTCGATCACCCATCTCCATATCCGCAAAATCAAATCCCGGCGACACGGCCTCGCTGATCAAGCCAAATCCATGTTCTCCCTCGAGCAGTCGCGAAGCTTTCCAGATTCCGCCAGGCACGTGCATTTGCAGATGCTGTCCCGCCAGAATGTCGTTGCCCATTACCAGCGTTTCCAGCGAGCCGTCAGCATGGATCATGCTGTACTCGATGGGATCGCCCAGATGGAAAAAATGCACAATGTCGGAATGATTGAAATGAAACTGGCCCACTGGTGATTGCTCGGTCAACAGGTAGTAAATCGATGTCATCAGGTACCGTGGGCCACCGACGGTATCGAGCATCTCTCTATGATCGGCCTGATAGGTTCTGCGAAAATAACCGCCTTCCACGTGAGATTGCAGATCCAGCGCCTGAATCAAGGCCTGTGCGTTTACTGTGCGTTGAGACATGATCTGCTCCGGTGGATGGCGGCTTATTTTACGATAGCTCTACTAAACGGCTATTTAGTGTAGTTAACAGTAGATCGCTGAATTTAGAAGATTTTACCCTCCTTTTAAGCGACCCTTTTACTCAAGAAAGCAATTCAGAAATCCACCGTTGCCGATAGCAGATAAGTCCTTGGCGTCGAAAGCGTCAAACCTGGTTCGCTGTCATCTGATGCGCCCGCGGAACTCCAGTAGCGTTTATCCAATACGTTCTCGACATTGGCGCGTACGGTGATGGTCTTGTCGTCCAGTTTAAAGGCGTAACGCGTCCCCACGTCGAATCGCTCCCATGAGTCGATTTCCTTCTGGTTGGACTGATCCAGATACTGCGAACTCGAATAGATTCCACGGCCTGTCAGCGTCAGCCCCTGCACATTGGGTACATCCCACTCTGCGCCAAGATTGACGTTGTATTTGGGTGTCGCGGGCGCGCGGTTACCGTCAAAGGTTCCATTGGTGGTCTGGGTCAGTTCGCTGTCGATGTACATCACGCCGCCGAGCAATCGAAACCCTTTGAACGGCTCACCGAACACACTCAATTCCACACCATCGTTCTGTCGTTTGCCGTTCGGGCCGAAGACTCGTGTCGAGGCGTTGGTTTCATAAGCAGGCTGTTTGATCCGGAACACAGACGCTGTAAGTGCATACGAACCCGCGTCATATTTGGCCCCGACTTCGACTTGTCGGCTGATAAAAGGCGGGAAGATTTCATCCTCGTTGATCGACGTCGATGGCGCAATTTTCCCTTGGCTGAGGCCTTCCATGTAGTTGGCGTAGAGCGAGAGCTTGTCCGTCGCCTTGAACAGAATGCCGCCCGATGGCGAGAGTTTTTCTTCGTCATAGGCTGTGTCACCCTTCACATCATCGCTCCAGTCGTCGACTTGAACCCTTTGCCAGCGAGTGCCAAGGGTCAGCAACAGGCGATCATCGAAGAACCCCAGCGTATCGGACAGTGCGACGCCGCTGAAGCGGTTTTCCGTGTAGACCCTGGCGTCGTAGCGTGTAGGCGTGCGCGGCTTTGCGGTTTCCACCGGGTCATACAGATTGCTGCGCCCTGCCGCATACCGCGCGCCACCATTTTCGAAATCCATGTAGAAGTAGCTGGCCGCCAGATTGACCTCGTGGCTGACTGAACCGGTATGGAACCAGTTGCGCACACCTGCCGTGGCGGTCCGGACATTTTCGTCACGGGTGAAATCCCGCGGTTGAACACTGAAGTCGCCGGCGTCGTTGGTCACCGACACCGCATGCCGAAGGAAATCGTGGTTACTTTTACGGGCGCCGACGCCGCCATACAACATGACCGAATCGCTGACGTCGAACTCGCCATTGAGCGTGCCAAACGTATCTTTGGTTCGCGCCTGGCTCCAGGGTTGCGCGTAGTTGTCGCGCACATCATCAGCATCCGGAACTTTCGCGTTTGCACCGACCTGCACACGTTCTTGCGGTGCATCGGTATCGCGCTCGGTGTGACCGATATCGGTGGAAAGCCGCAGGCGCTCACCGCGAAAATCCAGGCCCAGCACTGCCATGTCGCGATCGACGCTCTGGTGATCCCATTCAGTGTCACCCGCTTGTTTGACGCCGTTGAAACGCAGGCCGAACTGGTTGTCCTCACCAAAGCGACGGCCGATGTCGACGGCGCCGCCGAGCTGATTGTTGGAAGCGTAACTGGCCGTCAGCGATGTATTTGGCTGATCACCGGCGCGCTTGGGCACCACGTTGATCCCCCCTCCTACACTGCCCCGCGGCGAAATGCCGTTGATCAGTTGGCTCGGGCCCTTGAGGATGTCGACGCGCTCGGCCATTTCCATGTCGATCGTGTAAGTGGGCAGAACCCCGTAGAGCCCGTTGTAGGAAACATCACTGTTGAACAGGCTGAAACCGCGGATGGTGAATTGCTCATAACGGCCGCCTGCCGGGTTGGTCGCACGCACCGAGGGATCGCTGGCGATCAGATCGCCCAGAGTGCGGGCCTGCTGGTTTTTCACCGTTTCGCTGGTGTAGGTGGTCATGCTGAACGGGGTCTCCATGAAATCCCTGGAACCCAGCAGTCCTTGCGAACCACGGCGCGCCACCTGGCCACCGGCAAAAACCTCGGTATCCGTGCTACCCGTCGATCCAAGAATCGAAGTGGGTGCCAGTTCCAGACTGCCGCCGTCCGGCGCAGGAATGACTGTGTAAGCGCGGTCGCCCGCCGGTTGCAGCTGTAGACCGGACCCCAGCAACAACCGGGTAAAGCCCTCCTCCACGCCAAACTCACCCGACAAACCATTGCTGTTGCGCCCGCTGACCAAGGCCGGATCCACCGACAGATTGACCCCGGCCAGTCCGGCAAAACGGGTCAGCGCCGCACCCAGGCTGCCGGCCGGCACCTGATAACCGCGGCGGTCGGCACTTTCCGCCCAACTGCTGGGGATCAACAGGGGGCTGGCACTCAGGCTCAACAAAAGGCTCAACTGCAACAACGGACGCAAACGACCTGGAAATACTGCAGGCATAGGAAAAAGCTCTCGATTTGGTTCACTTGCCTGGAATGACCAGCGAGGCGAAAAAAAGGGACAGGTCTCAGACTGTTTTTTTGGACTGGGACAATTTTCGCGGAACGAGAGAGACCCAAAAGCGCGTGCGTTGCTGCACGTCGATCGGCAGGCTGGCCGCCAATAGCGAGAGCACTTGATCGGTGTTATCAAGACGAAAACTGCCGGTGATGCGCAGCGCCTCCAGCTCCGGATCCCAGCGCAGCACGCCTGGGCGGTAACGGCTCAATTCACGCAGAAAATCCCCCAGCGGCTGGTTTTGCGCCATCAATACACCGTCGCGCCAGCTCGGCATCGAGGCGTCAAACGCTCGGACAGCACCCGCACCAGAAGCCTGCAGCCTGATCTGCTGGCCCTGATCGAGGATCAGCGCCGGCCCGCTTGACGGTTGCAACTGCACCGAGCCACGGATCACCGACACATTGCAGTCACGCTCATTGAGACGCACGCAAATCTCACTGTGACTGACGATGATCCGCCCGTACGGCACATTGATGATCAGGGCTGAGTCGCCTGGCACGTCAAGCGCCATTTCGCCACGCACCAGTGTCAACTGACCGGCAGCAAGATCCACATTGACGGCGCTGTCGGTATTGAGCTGCAACGAACTGCCATCCGCGAGCCGCAATCGCTTGTGTTCACCAGTGCTGGTGTGCAAATCCGCGCGCCAGACATCCAGCGGCAGTTGCCGACTGATCAGCCAGGCCGCCGGCACCAGTGCCGCGATGCCGAGCGCGCGTTTCAGCACGGCCCGACGCGCTGCGTCCGGACGATCCAGCGTAGCCATGGCCAGCGCAGAAGGCAGTGCGGAAAACCGTTCGCGCAAGCGCTGGATTTTCTGCCACGCGTTTTCATGTCGGCTATCGCTGTTACGCCAGGCCTGCAATTGCGCATGATCGTCAGCGCCCGCTTCGCCGGACTCCATCAACGCCAGCCATTGCGCGGCGGCGCGGGCGACCTCGCGGGATTCATCACTGGGGGCAACGCGCATCAAAGATCCACCAGCAGACAATGCTCGTAGGCCTGTGCCATGTAACGTTTGACGGTGCGCTCGGACACTTGCAGGCGCTCGGCGATTTCGCGGTAACCGAGGCCCTCAAGCTGACTCCACAAAAACGCCCGGCGCACTGCTCGCGGCAAACCATCAAGCAATTCATCCAGTGCTTGCAGGGTTTCCAGCAGCAGCCAACGCTGCTCGGGCGATGGCACGCACTCTTCCGGCAGTTGCGCGAGGGCTTCGAGGTAGGCTTTTTCCAGACTGCGGCGGGTGTAGAAGTTGCTCAGTAGACGCTTGCCCACGGTCAGCAGATAGGCACGAGGCTCACGCATGTCGGCAATCGGTTGCGCGCTGCACAGCACGCGCATGAAGGTGTCCTGGCTCAGATCCGCCGCATCCCACGCGTTGCCCATGCGTCGACGCAGCCAGGTTTCCAGCCAGCCTCGGTGATCGCGGTACAGCGCGTGCAGGCTCTGCTCAGACGGCGTGGCGGCTTCAATCATCTCAAGAGACCCTGGGCGAAGTTAAATTCAAATGAGACTGATTCTATTTAACTTCGCTTGGGACACAAAGATCTTTTTGCCCGTTACTGCAATCTCTAGCGCTTCAGCGTCTCGCTCGGCAGCTCTTTGAACAGCGCACGATAACTGCTGGAAAACCGCCCCAGATGCCAGAACGACCAGTGCATCGCCACCTCGGCCACAGTAGTTTCGGTAGGCCGGCGCTTGAGCAATTCGCGGTGTGCACTGTTCAGCCGGCGCAGGCGTAGCCAGTGACTCGGGGTCATCCCGGTGTAGGCCTTGAATGCCTGCTGCAATTGTCGCAACGGCACCCCTGCGACCTTCGACAGTTCGAGCAGATTGACGGTGTCTTCCGGCGAATCCGCTGCCCACTCCCCTACTCGCTTCATGATCGTCCGTTCTTCACTACGCCGCTGTAATCCGCCGCGATCAAGACGGGTGTGTGCGTTGTCGAGGATGAACAGGCAGTCTTCGAGTAACTGCTGAGTCAGTGAGTCTTTATCAAACGGATCAACAGCTTGCGACAACTTCGTGAGAGTTGAGCTTAACCAGCGACTGAACAAGGCGTTCTGCCCGCAGTTAAGCGGTGCCATGAACAATCCTTCGAGTCTCGCCACCTCCAGACCGTGCTGACGGACGAATTCCGGGCCGAACACCACGGCAATTTCCTGGTAGTTCTCCGGGGTGATCCAGATGTTGCGGCTGTCTTCGTTGAGCAGATACAGCGCGTTGTCGCTGCGATCGAAACAGAAGGCCAAGGCCCCCGATGGCGCGCTGAACGTCTGCTCGACGCGAGTGTTCATCTGCTCTTCGTAGACCTGCACACCCTCCAGGTCCAGATAGCGGATCTGCCCGGCGAAATGTCCGGGAGACATCTGCTGGTAATGCTGAACCCAACCCGGCGTGGCGCGGATCTGTTCGCTGACATCAGCGGTATTGAAAGCCTGAACCTGTAGCGGATTACACGTTGTCATGGGAGACCTTGCGCACTCTTTTGGTGCGCTTTGGTGCTGCTTAAAGTGGATAGATGGAACGGCAAGGCACGCCCAAGATAGTCGCCAACGCGCCACAGGGGAAGGGGCGGAAGATGAAACCCGCCCTCCCCGGCGTCTATAAAACCAATAACGAGGTCTCTATGAATGCCCCTTTCGATCAGCTGTTCACGTGGCTGAAAGATCACAAGATTACCGAAGTTGAATGTGTGGTCAGCGACCTGACCGGCATCGCCCGCGGCAAGATCGCACCGACCAACAAGTTCCTGCATGAGCGAGGCATGCGCCTGCCGGAAAGTGTGCTGCTGCAAACGGTAACCGGGGATTTTGTCGACGACGACATCTACTACGACCTGCTCGACCCGGCCGACATCGACATGGTCTGCAAACCGGTGAGCGACGCCGTGTATGTGATTCCATGGGCGATCGAGCCGACCGCCATCGTCATCCACGACACCTTCGACAAGTTCGGCAACCCGATCGAACTGTCGCCGCGCAACGTGCTGAAGAAAGTCCTGCAGCTGTACACCGACAAGGGCTGGAAGCCGATCGTGGCGCCGGAAATGGAGTTCTACCTGACCCAGCGCTGCGAAGATCCGGACCTGCCACTCAAGGCACCACTGGGGCGTTCGGGCCGTGCTGAAAGCGGTCGGCAATCGTTCTCGATCGATGCCGCCAACGAATTCGATCCGCTGTTCGAAGACGTCTACGACTGGTGCGAGCTGCAAGGTCTGGACCTGGACACGCTGATTCACGAAGACGGCCCGGCGCAGATGGAAATCAACTTCCGGCACGGCGACGCACTGGATCTGGCCGACCAGATCACCGTGTTCAAACGCACCCTGCGCGAAGCGGCGCTCAAGCACAACGTCACTGCCACGTTCATGGCCAAGCCAATTGGCGACGAACCCGGCAGCGCCATGCACCTGCACCAGAGCGTCGTGGAGATCGCCACCGGCAAGCCGATCTTCGCCAATGCCGACGGCACAATGAGCGAGCTGTTCCGCCATCACATCGGCGGCCTGCAGAAGTACATCCCGAAAGTCCTGCCGATGTTCGCGCCCAACGTCAACTCGTTCCGCCGCTTCCTGCCGGACACTTCGGCACCGGTCAACGTCGAGTGGGGCGAAGAAAACCGCACCGTCGGCCTGCGTGTGCCGACCTCCGGGCCGGAAGCCATGCGCGTGGAAAATCGCCTGCCGGGCGCCGATGCCAACCCGTATCTGGCGATCGCCGCGAGCCTGCTGTGTGGCTACATCGGCATGGTCGAAGGCATCGAACCGAGTGCCGCCGTCGAGGGCCGCGCCTACGAACGCCGCAACCTGCGCCTGCCGATCACCATCGAAGACGCGCTGACGCAAATGGAAGAATGCGACACCGTTGCCCGATACCTGGGCAACAAGTTCGTACGCGGCTACGTCGCGGTCAAACGCGCCGAGCATGAAAACTTCAAGCGCGTGATCAGCTCCTGGGAACGCGAGTTTTTGCTGCTGAGCGTCTGACTCCAGCACAAATCCCCTTCCTCCATGGCATGGCTTTTTGTGGGAGGGGGCTTGCTCCCGAAAGCGGTGTATCAGCCAGCTGTAATGTTGGAGGTACCGGCCTCTTCGGGAGCAAGCCCCCTCCCACAAAGAGCAGGGGAACAATGATCCATCTGAAAATCCAGAACCACCCGAAAAACTCCAATAATTCCAAGAGGTGTCGATATGCGTCTATTGAAATCCATGGTTCCCGCCGCACTGGCGCTGCTGTGCAGCACCGCAGCCCTGGCCCAGCCACAGGTCAGCGTCTACAACTGGACCGACTACATCGGTGAAACCACCCTCGCCGACTTCCAGGCCAAGACCGGGATCAAGGTGATCTACGACGTTTTCGACTCCAATGAAACCCTGGAAGGCAAGCTGCTCGCTGGCCGTACCGGCTATGACGTGGTGGTGCCATCCAACCACTTCCTCGCGCGTCAGGTGAAGGCCGGGGCGTTCCTCAAACTCGATCGCGAGCAGTTGCCGAACTGGAAAAATCTCGATCCCAAGCTGCTTGAACTGCTCGAAAAGAACGACCCGGGCAATCAGCACTCGGTCCCATACCTGTGGGGCACCAACGGCATCGGCTACAACGTCGACAAGGTCAAGGCTGTGCTCGGCATCGATCACATCGACTCCTGGGCCGTGCTGTTCGAGCCAGAGAATCTGAAGAAACTCACCCAGTGCGGCGTGTCGATGATGGACTCGGCGGACGAAGTGTTCCCGGCGATCCTCAACTACATGGGCATGGACCCTCGCAGCGAGAACCCGGAAGACTATAAAAAGGCCGAAGCGAAACTGCTGAGCATTCGCCCGTACATCACCTATTTCCACTCCTCGAAATACGTGTCCGATCTGGCCAATGGCGATATCTGCGTAGCCTTCGGTTACTCCGGCGATGTGTTCCAGGCGGCCAACCGCGCCAAGGAAGCCAAGAACGGGGTGAACATCGCTTATGCGATTCCGAAGGAAGGCGCCAACCTGTGGTTCGACCTGCTGGCGATCCCGGCCGACGCCAGCAACACCAAGGAAGCCCACGCCTTCATCAATTACCTGCTCGATCCGCAAGTGATTGCCAAGGTCAGCGCGTCGGTCGGTTACGCCAACCCGAACCCGGCTGCCAAGCAGTACATGGATCAGGCGCTGGTGAACAATCCCGAGGTCTACCCGTCGCAGGCGGTGCTGGACAAGCTCTACATCTCCTCTACCCCGCCCCAGTCGATCATGCGTCTGATGACCCGGTCCTGGAGCAAAGTGAAGTCGAACAAATGAATCAGTACACGCAAGAACACGCCCGCTCCTATTACGCGGCTTCGGCCCGGGCCAGCACGCCTTGGCCGACACTCGACGGTGATCTCAGCGCCGATGTCTGCGTGATCGGCGGCGGCTTCACCGGGGTCAACACCGCCATCGAACTGGCCCAGCGCGGGCTGTCGGTGGTGTTGCTCGAAGCCCGGCGCATCGGCTGGGGCGCCAGCGGGCGCAACGGCGGTCAGTTGATTCGCGGCATCGGTCACGAGGTCGAAGGCTTTGCCCGTTACGTCGGCAACGAAGGCGTACGTTATCTGCAACGCGCCGGCATCGACTCGGTGGAACTGGTGCGCCAGCGCATCACCGAGAACGCCATCGAGTGCGACCTGCGTTGGGGCTTCTGCGAGCTGGCCAACACTCCGGCGCAATTCGCAGCGTTCAAGGACGAACAGGTCAGCCTCGACGAACTCGGTTATCAACACCAGACCCGTTTGGTCGGCCCGGAGCTGATCCGTCAGCAAGTGGTCAACGCCGACATCTACGCGGGTGGTCTGATCGACATGGGGTCCGGTCATCTGCACCCGCTGGATCTGGTGCAAGGCGAAGCGCGTCTGGCGGCGTCCCTCGGTGTGCGAATCTTCGAGCAAAGCCCGGTGCTGCAGATCATTCATGGCGAAACCGTTGAAGTGCGCTGCGCCACCGGCAGCGTTCGCGCCGGCAGTCTGGTGCTCGGTTGCAACGCGCATCTGGATGAACTCGAACAGCAACTCAGCGGCAAGGTACTGCCGGCCGGCAGTTACATCATCGCCACCGAGCCGCTGTCCGAGGAACGTGCCGCGCAATTGATCCCGCACAACCTCGCGTTGTGCGACCAGAAAGTCGGCCTCGATTACTACCGGCTTTCAGCGGATCGACGCCTGCTGTTCGGCGGCGCCTGTCATTATTCCGGGCGCGATCCGGCGGATATCGCCGCCTACATGCGCCCGAAGATGCTCAAGGTCTTCCCGCAACTGGCGGACGTGCGCATCGACTATCAATGGGGTGGCAAGATCGGCATCACCGCCAACCGTTTCCCGCAGGTCGGCCGGCTCCAGCAGCAGCCGAACGTGTTCTACGCTCAGGGTTACTCCGGGCACGGCCTCAACGTCACGCACTGGTGCGCCAAGCTGCTGGGCGAAGCGATTCACGCCGGCCACAGTCAGGGCATGGATGTGTTCAGCGCGGTGCCGCACATGACCTTCCCCGGCGGGCCGGCCCTGCGTTCGCCGCTGCTGGCACTGGGCATGTTCTGGTATCGCCTGCGTGAAATCCTCGGCTGAGCGCATCTACCACGTAACCATCTCCTCGCTTATTTGCTCTATCGCCAAGCACTTCTATATTGATGAAGTGCTTTTGCGTTCCTGACGCTCAGCATCCACAAAACCGAGGAGGACATGGATGAAGTCGTCAGCCGCCGATGAGCCACGAGCACCGGGCCAAGCGCCGATCAAGACGCGTCGCTTCAGTATTTCACTGGTGTGGATCGTGCCGATCGTCGCGGTGCTGGTCGGTATTTCGCTGGTGGTGCACAACCTGATGCAGGAAGGCCCGACCATCGTCGTCAACTTCAAGACCGGCAGTGGCCTGACCGCCAACAAGACCGAGGTCAAATACCGCAATGTGGTGATCGGTCAGGTGACTGACGTCGAGTTGAGCGGCGATCAGAAGAGCGTCGACGCCACGATCAAACTGGCCAAGCAGGCCGAAACCTTTACCCGCGAAGACTCGCACTTCTGGGTCGTGCGCCCGCGCATCGGCGCTGGTGGTGTGTCGGGCATCGACACTCTGCTCTCCGGCGACTACATCGGTGCCGATATCGGCCAGTCCGACAGCCGCGCCAAACACTTCAAGGGCCTGGAAAATCCACCGCCGATCACCTATGGCGAACCGGGCAAGCGTTTCATGCTGCATGCGCCGGATCTCGGCTCACTGGATATCGGATCGCCGGTTTACTACCGCAAGATTCCGGTCGGTCAGGTGGTTACTTACACCCTCAATCCCGAGGGCAAAGGCGTGGACATCGAGGTGTTCATCCATTCGCCGAACGACGCGTTCGTTACCGAAAACACCCGGTTCTGGAACGCCAGCGGGATCGACATCAATGTCGGCGCCAACGGTTTTGCGGTGAAGACCGAATCGCTGTCGACCATGCTGGTCGGCGGCATTGCCTTCCGTGCGCCGGATTACAGCCCCAACGACGTTGCTGCCACGGACGACAAAGACTTCGAGCTGTTCGCCGATCAGCAGACCGCCCTCGCCCCGCCCAACGGCAAGGCGCAATACATGGTGCTGCGCTTCGAACAGTCCTTGCGCGGGCTCAAGGTCGATGCGCCGGTGGAATTTCTCGGCATGGAAATTGGCCGGGTGGTCGGGATCAACCTGGACTTCGACGCTAAAAAACGCAGCTTCCCGCTGAACGTCGGCATCGTCATTTACCCGCAGCGCCTCGGTCAGGCCTACAAAAAAATGCTCACCGAATTCAAGCACGATCCCGACGACGAAGCCGCCGGCATTCGTTTGCTCGGCACCTTCGTCGACAACGGTCTGCGCGCCCAGGCCCGCAGCGGCAACCTGCTGACCGGGCAACTGTACATTGCGCTGGATTTCTTCCCGAAAGCCGAGAAAGTTGCGTTCGACGCGACGGCCCGGCCGGTGGTCTTGCCGACGGTGCCCGGCAGCCTCGAACAGTTGCAGGAAAAACTCGAAGCCGTGGTCGACAAGCTCAACAAACTGCCGGTCGAACGGATTGCCGGCAACCTCGACAGCAACCTCGTCGAGCTGCGCAAAGGCCTGACCCAGTTCAATGCGAAAACCCTGCCGAGCGTGCAGACCACCCTGGCCGACGTCAGCAAGACCTTGCAGTCCGCCAGCTCGACCCTGGCCGAAGATTCGCCGCAGCGCGAGAAACTCACCGAGACCCTCGACGAACTCGGGCGCATGTCGCGTTCGCTGCGTGAGCTGTCGGATTATCTCGGTCGCCATCCGGAATCACTGATTCGCGGTCGTCCCGACAACGCGGCGCCGCTGGATCTGAAAGGACCGCCGCGCAATTGAGCACAGGAGCTCCCCCATGGCTTTACCGCTGAAGATCACCGTGCTCGCTGCATTCATGCTGCTGGGCGCCTGCCGCAGCGAGCCGATCAACTTTCACACCCTGACCCCGGTGCAACTGCCGGCGTCCCGCTCGGGCGCGCAGATTCCGATCGAGGGGATCAGCGTGCCGCCACAAGTCGACCGCCCGCAAATCGTCATCCGTCAGGGCAACAACGGCCTGGCGATTCTGGAAACCCAGTGGTGGGGGGCGAGTCTGGCGGATGAGCTGCGCAGTGCCTTGAACGATCAACTGAGCAATACCGGCAGTCGCGGCAACGTCTCGGTGCGCATCGATGTGCAGCGTTTCGACTCGATCCCCGGCCAGTACGGACTGATCGACGTCAAATGGCGCCTGCGTCCCAGCGGTGCGGCGGACAATGCTCTGCTGACCTGCCATTCAACCTTGCAAACTCCGTCCGGCCCGAGCATCGACGAACTGGTGGCCGCGCAACAGAACAACGTCAAACGCCTGGCTGTCCTGATCAATCAGGCGGCGGGCAATTCTCGCGTCTGCCCTTCGGCCTCCTGAGCCGCCGACAGCGTGACGGTGAAACGGCAGCCGTTGGGTTCGCGAGTCACCAACTGAACCTGCCAGCGCTGATGGCTGCAGATCCGCTGCACCAGCGACAATCCCAGCCCAAGGCCTTCACCGCGCTGCTCGTCACCGCGCACGAATGGCTGGAACATCGCGTGACGTTTCTCTTCCGGAATACCGATGCCGCTGTCCTCGACCACGAAACTGTCCTTGAGCAGCGTCAAGCGGACAAAACCCTGATCGGTGTAGTGCCAGGCGTTGCGCAACAGATTGCCCATGACCGACTGCAAGAACGTCAGGTCATAACGCGTGGTGCCCGCCAGTTGCGGCTCGTAGATGAATTCCAGGCCCTTTTCACGAATGAGTCGCCCCCAGATTTCCACCTGGGCGTCGGCGATCGATTTGAGTGTGCAAGTGGATTCGGTGCCAAGCTCTTCCGGCTTGCGCGCCAGCATCAAGAAAGTTTCGACCAGTTGGCGCATTTCAGCGCTGGCCCGGGCAATGCGTTTGACCTGCTGAGTGGAACGCTGATCCAGCGAGGGGTTGGCCAGCAACAGCTCGCAGGAGCTGGCCAGAATCATCAACGGTGTGCGCAGTTCATGACTGACATCACTGGTGAAGAGTTTTTCGCGGTTCAGGGTTTCGCGTAACCGGCCGAGTGTCTGGTCGAAAGACAGGGCCAGCTCCCCTACTTCATCATCGGCGTAATCCGGATGCAGGGCCGGCGCCAACGCGATCAACTGATCGCGATGACGTACCTGCCCCGCCAGGCGAATCACCGGCGCCATGACCTGCCGCGCCAACAACCTGCCGAGCGCGACCGCCAGCATGACGCTGAGGATGAACCCGACAATCACCACCACGAACAGCAGGTGTTCACGCTGTTCGAAGCTTTCCTGATTGCGCAACAGCACATATTTGCGGCCACCGACCGCCTCGACCATCGCATAGAAGTCGTCGCCGTTGAACGTGATCTCTTGAAACCCCACGGGCAGTTCCGCCAGTTGCGGCGTCAGCGCCATGGGCCCCGGGCCGTTCTCGAAAAAAAACAGTTCGCTCTTTTCCGGCTCGTGGCGCCACTGGTTGATGTCGTCCATCGCCAACAACCGGCGCAGCCCACCGCTGAGGGCGGTCATGGTCAACTTGTGCTCCACGACATGCACGGTAGCCACAATGCCCATCGCGAAGACACCGGCCACCACCGCGCTCATCAAGGCGAACACAATCACGATCCGATTGGCGAGGCTTTGCTTGAGGTCCATCCGGTTCAATGACTCCAGTGCTGATGTCGGGGGCTGAAAGCAGCTGCGCCACGACGTTATCCAAAGTCGCAGCTTCGCCTCCACTGGCGCCATTGTTAAGTGGCCAAAACAAACAAAACCACTATTTGAGTTTAGTTATCAAATAGACTTTTCCGCTAATACCTGCGCTTCTCTCGCAAATTTTTCACATGTTCTTCACTGCCCCGCCACGACTCTGAACGTAGTGTTCAGCAGCCATTCAAGCAAACCGCCGTAAAGTAACTAATCTCCTGGAGCTTACGTTGCACTTTGCGTGTGGACTGAATGGAACTCGGGAATGACAAGGGGCAACGTCGTGGTTGAATTAGTACAAGTACAATCAGCGTCCAAGCGATGGGACCTGTCTCGTCCGCGCACCTGGGCAATCATTGCCGTCGGTTTGCTGCTGATCGCACTGATTTGCGGCTTCGTCTGGATGCAACGCTCGCCCCCCAACCTGCGCTATGCGAGTGCGTCGGCTACCCAGGAATGGGTGAAGGCCTGGCAGGCCGGCGAAGTCGTCGCACTGGTTCGCCACACCGAACGTTGCGACCGCTCGACCAATACTTGCCTGGGGCCGGCGGACGGTATCACCCAGGCTGGCAGCATTGCTGCAGCCGACGTCGGCCGTGGTTTTACGCAACTGGGCCTGGAAAAGACCCAGTTCTTCAGCAGCCCGTTGACGCGCACCATGCAGACTGCGCATTACATGCTCGGCCACGATGCCGTGGCGGCGGAATGGCTGGAAACCTGTGGCCCGACGATGCGCAATGAATTGGTGGCGCACAAGACCCCGGGACAGAACATGATTCTGGTAACCCACAGCGGCTGCATCGCCGATTTTGAACGGCAGACCGGTTACCCGCGCGCGGTCGCCGCCGAATATGGCAGCACTGTTTTGGCCCGGATAGATGCGCAAGGAAAACTTGATGTAATTGGCATCATGAATCCCGAAGGCTGGCAGCGATTGGCCAAGTAATCATCAAACTTAGTCGAGAACAAACGGCTCGGCCAATGCTCTGGCACAGGGTATTGGCGTGTATGAAATTTGTAATAAGAAATGTTTTTTACTTTCCAGAACTGGAAATATTTCATTTTAAAGCTTGTCTTCCCGAGGAGAACTTAAAGCTGGAAGCAGACCCGTTCTCTGAGTGCAGGACACGCCCATCGGCCGTGCTCGCCTCTGCATTCATTCAACCCAGTGCCGCGCCTGCTACGGAAATCGCCGGGCCGTCACTGAAACGCACACTTTGTACTGCACCAAGGTCCAGTCATGACGTCTGAGAACAAACCGCTGCACCATGCAGCGCTGAATTTGCCGCGCCTCCACCAGAGCTCCCTGATCGAACGCTTTGCGATACCCGGTCTCGTGCTGGCATTCGTGGTGTTTTATCTGCTGCCGCTGATGACTCACGGTCTGTGGATTCCCGATGAAACCCGTTATGGGCAGATCAGCCAGGAAATGCTGCAGAGCGGCAACTGGGTGGCGCCGCACTTCATGGGCATTCGCTACTTCGAAAAACCGATCGCCGGCTACTGGATGATCGCCATCGGCCAGGCGATTTTCGGTGAAAACCTGTTCGGCGTGCGCATCGCCTCGGCACTCAGCTCCGGGGTTAGCGTGTGGCTGGCCTACCTGCTGGCCCGGCGCCTGTGGAACAACCCGCGAATCAGCGCCGCGTGCGCCCTCCTTTATATGAGCTTCGGCCTGATCGCAGGACAAGCCGGCTATGCCAACCTCGATCCGCAGTTCACCTTGTGGGTCAACCTGAGTCTGGTGGCGATCTGGTTTGCCATCGACAGCAACACCCCGCGCGCGCGCCTGGGCGGCTGGGCTTTGTTGGGATTTGCCTGCGGCATGGGCCTGATGACCAAAGGTTTCCTCGCCCTGATGCTGCCGGTGCTGATCGCCCTGCCCTACATGATCTGGCAACGGCGCTTCGGTGAACTGGTGCGTTATGGACTGGTTGCCGTGGCGGTGGCCGCGCTGGTCAGCGTGCCATGGGCACTGGCCGTGCATGCGCGTGAACCGGATTTCTGGCGGTTCTTCTTCTGGCACGAACACATCCGCCGCTTCGCCGCCGGTGAAGACGCACAGCACGCACGACCATGGTGGTTCTACCTGCCGCTGCTGTTTGCGTCCACCTTGCCGTGGGCACTGCTGTTGCCTTCGACGCTGCTGCGTACCTGGCGCGAAAAGCGTGATCCGAAAATCGCCTTCCTCGCCTTGTGGTTCCTGCTGCCGCTGGCTTTTTTCAGCGCGAGCAGCGGCAAACTGCCGACTTACATCATGCCGTGCCTGCTGCCATTGGCTCTGTTGATGGGCTACACCGTGATGAACTGGATAGCTGACCAGAACGGTCGCGTCTTGCGCATCAACGGTGTGGTCAACGTAGTGCTGGCCATCGCCGCACTGATCGCGCTGATTTATCTGCAAGCGACCCGTGAAATTTACGAACACACCGAAATGTTCAGCCTGTCGCTGGGCTATATCGTGCTGCTCGGCTGGCTGATTGCCGGATCGCTGCAAGCCTTGCGCCCTCTGGCGCTGTGGGCGATGCCGGCGTTGGGCATCGGCCTGCTCGTCGCATTGCTGCCAGCGGCGATGCCGGCGACCATCGTCAACAGCAAGATGCCGGATCAGTTCATTGCCGAACATGAGCAGGAACTGAGCGAAACCAGCTCGTTGCTGAGTAACGACCTGGGAGCCGCTTCGGCATTGTCATGGCGTTTGCGCCGCCCGCAAGTCGACCTGTTCAACACCGTTGGCGAGCTCAAGTACGGCCTCGATGACCCGGCCATGGCGTCACGCAAGGTCAGCCTCGACGGCGTAGGCGAATGGATGACCGAAGCACGCAAAAAAGGCTCGGTGGGCGTGGTGATGCGCGTCAACAGCACCTCTGACGAGCAACAACTGGAGCTGTTGCCGATAGACGGCAAGCACTACCGCCGTGGCCAGATCGAAATCCTCATCTTCAGCCAGAGCCAGCCATGACCCAGACCAGGACTGAACGGAGGCAATTGCTGCTTCTGCTGGCGGCGACTGCCCTGCTGCTATTGCTCGGCCTGGGCAGTCGCGAGCTGTGGGGGCCGGAAACCCGCTGGGCCAACATCGCCTTGCAGATGCTGCAAAGCGGCGATTATTTCGACCCCTATCTCAAGGGCAGTCCTTATTACGACAAACCGCTGCTGTCGTACTGGCTGATCACCGCCACCTCGTGGTTCACCGGCGGACTGGGGCATTGGTCGTTGCGCCTGTCATCGGTGATTTCCGCGTGGTTCAGCGTGTGGCTGGTGTATCTGCTCGGCGAGCAACTGTTTCGCAAAGGCACCGGGCTGATCGCCGGCTGGATGCTGGCGACCACCTTCTATTTCGTGTTCTGGGCGCGAGTCGCCACCGCCGACATTCTCACCGTCTGCGGCGTGCTGGCGGCCATCTGGTGGTACTGGCGCGGCCCGGATGACACCCGGTTCTGGCGCTATGTGGTGTTTTTCGGCCTGCTGTCGCTGACCTCACTGTTCAAAGGCCTGATCGGTTTCATCCTGCCGGGGCTGGTGCTGCTGCCGCACCTGCTCAGTGAACACCGCTGGAAACGCCACCTGAACCTGCGACTGCTGGGTGCTCTGCTGATCGCCGGGGCGTTCTACATGACGCCGTTCCTGTTGTCTCACCTCTACGGTGCGCCCAACTACGAACAAAGCGGCCTCGGTCTGGTGCTGCGTGAAAACGTCGTGCGGTTTTTCCAGCCGTTCGATCAATTCGGACCGATTTACACCTACTTGATCTACCTGCCGGTCTACACCCTGCCATGGGCGCCGTGCTGGTTGATCGCCGTGTGGGTGGCCGCGCGCAACTGGAAGCACATCGAACCGGACACCCGCTGGCTGATTCAAGGGCTCGCGCTGCTGATGCTGTTCTTCACCGCCAGTGGCAGTCGCCGCAGCTACTACGTCTTGCCGCTGGTGCCCTTCGCGCAATTGCTGGGTGCCTGGTGGGTGACCCGGCGCATGGCCGCCCGCAACAGCGAAGGCCGTGGGCTGAAGATCGGCTTCGCTGTCACTACTGTGTTGCTCGCTGCGGTACTGGGTGTGCTTTACCCATGGACCAACAGCGGCGGCGGTGTCATCCGCTTCGGCGAGCAGGTTCGCGAACAGGCCAGTCAGCAGGCACCGTTGAATCAATGGCGCATGGTCATGATCGAGGTCGACAACAAAGTACCGATGTATCTGCAAACCGGTGGTGCACCGTTCTACTACGTGCCGGAAACGATCGAGGACTTCCCGCACAATGGCGACACCGCGACGCTGATCGCCTGGCTGGAAAGGACCAGCGGGGAACATTGGGATCCGCAACGCACGATCTTCGTGGCGCAATACCGTTCCGGTGACGCCGTGCCACTGGATGCGCTGAAGGCTGATCATCAGGTCATCACCACCACCCCGACCCGTGGCGAACAGGTATTCCACGGGCGCGCAGACCAGAGCGTGGCTTACATCCCCCACTCCTGAGCAATGACGTTAAGACAAAAGGAGAGAGTCGCGGTAAATTTGAATGGCAATGACAAGTATTAACGGCTTCTTTGACGTTTTTTTCTCATTTGCCACCCTACATTGCCGCGACTCGACACTTGCAAATCGTTCGCATTGTTTCCTGCGAGGGTTTGCTCATAACGTCTGAAAACAGGAGCTGCCCGAATGAATCCACGCTTTCCATCCTTCTTCAAGCGCGCATTGCTGGCCACTGCGTTGCTCGGCACCGGGCAGGCTTTTGCCGCCGATTCGGTGGGTCTGGTGGTCTATAACGCGCAGCATGAAACGCTGACCAAGGCCTGGGTCGCCGGCTTCACCGAGGAAACCGGCATTCCGGTGACCATTCGCAACGGCGATGACACCGAGATGGGCAACCAGCTCGTGCAGGAAGGCGCCGCCTCGCCGGCAGACGTATTCCTCACCGAGAACTCCCCGGCGATGGTGCTGGTGGACAACGCCAAACTGTTCGCCCCGTTGGCGCCGACAACCCTTGAGCAAGTCGATTCCGCCTACCGTCCGGCCCACGGCAATTGGGTCGGCATCGCCGCCCGCTCCACCGTGTTCGTCTACAACCCAAGCAAACTGACTGAAAAGGACTTGCCCAAATCCCTGCTCGACCTCGCCACCCCGGCCTGGAAAGGCCGTTGGGCCGCCTCCCCGGCTGGCGCGGACTTCCAGGCGATCGTCGCCGCCGTCCTGCAACAGAAAGGTGAAGCTGCCACGCTGGAATGGCTCAAGGGCATGAAGACCAACGCCACGATCTATCGCGGCAACAGTGCGGTGCTCAAAGCGGTGAACGCCGGACAGATCGACAGCGGCGTGATCTATCACTATTACAGCTTCGTTGATCAGTCCAAGACCGGCGAAAACAGCAAAAACACCAAGCTGTACTACTTCAAACATCAGGATCCGGGCGCGTTCGTCAGCACTTCCGGCGCCGGCGTGCTGGCCTCGAGCAAGCATCAGGATGAAGCGCAGAAGTTCGTCAAATACATCACCAGCAAGGAAGGTCAGGAAGTTCTCGAAACCGGCACCTCCTTCGAATACGCCGTGGGTAAAGACGCGCCGTCCAATCCGAAGCTGACCCCGCTGAAAACCCTCGACGCGCCGAAAGTCGATGCGTCGACCCTCGACAGCAAAAAAGCCGTCGAGCTGATGACCCAGGCCGGATTGCTCTAAGTGATGCCCGAAACCTTGCCTGCACCGGCCGTTGCGACGGCCGCCGCCAGCCTCCTTCACCCGCCCCGCACGCTGGGCGGGCGTGGCAGTTCGTGGGTGGTGAGCTCGGCGGTGCTGGTGTCATTGCTGTCACTGCTGCCGATTGCGTTCGTGATCGGCGTGGCGTGGTACACCGGTTGGGCAACCATCGAAGCCCTGATCTTTCGCCCGCGGGTCGGCGAATTGCTGATCAACACCGTGCTGCTGGTGCTGATCACCCTGCCGCTGTGCATCCTGCTCGGAACCACCCTGGCCTGGCTGACCGAACGCAGCAATCTGCCCGGCCGACGCTTGTGGTCAGTGCTGGCGGTCGCACCGCTGGCCGTGCCGGCGTTCGTCCACAGTTATGCGTGGGTCAGCCTGATTCCGTCGATCCACGGTCTGCCGGCCGGTGTGCTGGTGTCGGTGATCGCCTATTTCCCGTTTCTGTATTTGCCGATTGCCGCGACCTTGCGCCGTCTCGATCCGGCGATTGAAGACGTCGCGCAATCCTTGGGACTCAAGCCGTGGGCGGTGTTCTTTCGGGTGGTGTTGCCGCAATTGCGCTTGGCAATCTGCGGTGGCGCGTTGTTGGTCGGTCTGCATTTGCTGGCCGAGTACGGCTTGTACGCGATGATCCGTTTCGACACCTTCACCACGGCGATCTTCGATCAGTTCAAATCGACGTTTAACGGCCCGGCGGCCAACATGCTCGCTGGCGTTCTGGCGCTGTGCTGTCTGGCGATGCTCACCGCCGAATCTGCCGCCCGTGGCAACGCCCGCTACGCGCGAGTCGGTTCCGGCAGCGCCCGGGATCAGCGCAGCGTGCAACTGGGCCGAGGCGTGACAACCCTGGCTTTATTGCTGCAAACCTTGACCTGCCTGCTGGCACTCGGTGTGCCGTTGCTCACGCTGGGCCGCTGGCTGGTGGCCGGTGGTGTGCAGGTCTGGGAAGGCGACGAACTTTTGCCGGCCTTGCTGCAGACCTTGTCGTACGGCGTGGCCGGCGCATTGCTGACCAGTGTTGCGGCGATTCCCATCGCATGGCTGTCGATCCGCTCGCCGGGCAAACTGCAGCGCTTGCTGGAAGGCTGCAACTACATCACCAGCTCCCTGCCCGGCATTGTCGTCGCGCTGGCGTTGGTCACTGTGACCATCCATTTCGCCCGGCCGATCTACCAGACCACCATCACCGTGCTGCTGGCTTATCTGCTGATGTTCTTGCCGCGAGCACTGGTCAGCCTGCGCGCCGGTTTCGCACAGGCCCCGGTCGAGCTGGAAAACATCGCGCAAAGCCTTGGCCGCTCGCCGATACGCGCATTGTGGCTGATCACCGTACGCCTGGCAGCTCCCGGCGCGGCGGCAGGTGCGGCGCTGGTGTTTCTGGCAATCACCAATGAGCTGACCGCAACCCTGCTGCTGGCGCCCAACGGCACACGCACCCTCGCCACCGGTTTCTGGGCGATGACCAGCGAAATCGATTACGCCGCCGCAGCGCCGTATGCGCTGCTGATGATCCTGCTTTCCCTGCCGCTGACGGCCATCCTCTATCACCAATCCAGGCGTACCGCTGGCCGATGAACGCTCTCGAACTGCACAACCTCAGTAAAACCTTCGGCGCGCAAAAGGCGCTCGACGACGTCAGCCTCAACGTGCCGACCGGCAGCCGCACAGTGATCGTCGGCCCCTCCGGTTCCGGCAAGACCACGCTGTTGCGAATGATCGCCGGCTTCGAGTTTCCCGACAGCGGCAGCATTACGCTCAACGGCCAGACGCTGGTCGACCGCAGCCACGCAGTGCCGGCCTATCAACGGCAGATCGGCTACGTCCCGCAGGACGGCGCGTTGTTCCCGCACATGACGGTGGCGGCGAACATCGGTTTCGGCCTGGCCCTGACCGGTGCGGCCCGCACCCAGCGCATCCTTGAGTTGATGGACAGCGTCGCCCTCGACGCCAACATGGCCAACCGTTGGCCCCACGAATTGTCCGGTGGCCAGCAACAGCGGGTCTCGCTGGCCCGTGCACTGGCGCAACAGCCACGGCTGATGCTGCTCGACGAGCCGTTCTCCGCCCTCGACACCGGTTTGCGCAGTGCCATGCGCAAAATGGTCGCGCGCCTGCTCGAAGACGCTGGCGTCACCACCATTCTGGTGACTCACGATCAGAGCGAAGCGTTGTCGTTTGCCGATCAATTGGCGGTGATGCGCAGCGGCCGGCTGGTGCAGTCCGGGCATCCGATGGATCTCTACCGCTATCCGCAGGATGAACAGACCGCGCACTTTCTCGGCGAAGCGGTGGTCCTGCCCGCGCGAATCGAGGCGGGTTGGGCGCATTGCGATCTGGGTCAGGTGGCGGTGAACAGCAACGGTTTCAGCGGCACCGCACAGATCATGCTGCGCCCCGAGCAATTGCAGATCGCCGAAGGGGCGTCTGACGGTCAAAGCTGCCCTGCGCTGGTCACCGACCGCGATTTTGCCGGCAACACCTGCACCCTGACCGTTGAACTGAGCTCATCCGCGACTCAGGATCCGCCCCGTTCGATTCTGGTGCGCAGCTCCGGCATGCACGCGCCGCCCGCCGGCAGCGCGGTGCAGCTGTCGGTACTCGGTGCGGCGCATGTGTTTGGCCTGAGCTGATCAGAGATCGAAGCGATCCACCGCCCGCCGCCGCTCGTTGTCATCGCGCACATCGTAGTTGGCGGTGGTCTGGATGTTGCTGTGATGCGCCAGTTTCTGCGCGATCGACAGGTCGTGCTCTTCGATCACCCGAGTGATGAACGAGCGACGGAAATCGTGGGGCATGATCTTCACCCCGACCTGCGTGCCGCGCTGACGGGCGATGTAATAGATCGCGTGCTTGGTGATGCGCTCGCGGGTGATATGGCTGCCGCGGCGAATACGGTTGAACAGGAAGGCATCGTCGCTCTCGCCTTCCTTGAGCTGCGAGCGGCGCAGTTCGAGCCATGCATCGAGCTTGCTGAAAGCCCATGCCGGCGCGTACTTGATCAACTGCTTGTTGCCCTTGGCGGTGACGCACAGGCTGCGCTCGCTGAAGTCGACCTGATTCAGGTCCAGGTCCACCGATTCCGACTTGCGCATGCCGGTGCCGTACAGCAACGCGATGATTGCCGCATCACGCAGGCCCTGCGGGCGTGGGTCGGCGGCGCAGACTTCCATCAATTCGTGAATCAGCGTGCGCTTGAGATTGCGCCCCTGAGACAGCCGCGTGCCGGCGATGCCCTTGACCGAGCGCATCTTCAACAGATGTTCCTGGCTGATCAGACTCATGCGCCAGGCCTCATTCATCACCCCGCGCACCGCATTCACATACAACGAAGAAGTGTTCGGTGCGTAGTTGTCCGCCCGTAATGCAGCGACCAGCGCTACAACATCTTCCGGTTGCAAGGCATGCCAGGGAATCTCTTCGACATTCATGTCTTCAAAGCCCAGGCGATCGGCCGCATCTTGCAGCACATAGCGCATGGTCAGTTGGCTGGAGGGCGCCAAACGCGCGAGGTACAGGCTCATCGGGTTGGTTTTTGGAGCGTCGGGGGTTGCAGCAACTAAATCAATCAAACGTTAAACCTTGAGTAAAAAACGTACAGCACTACAACAACTAACAAATGCAATGTACTTGAAGTAAAGAAGGTACTTGAGCGGCACTGTCCGACAAAAAACTGCGATGGACGGCAGAAGCCTGAACAGCGGCTGTATAAGTGACAGATAAACGATTCGCCAACCGGTTTTTCATGTTCCTTTCACAAAAACCGGCATAACCTTAATTCCCATAGGTTCGGTAGTGGCTATGCCCCAACCTGCCGGGCAAATCGTGAAAAGTCAATCAATCCCCGACGTCATGCTTTTTTTGCCAAGTTATTGATGCAGGAGCGCTTTTCTGCGTCTACGCTGTGGTTGGATCCAACAGTTGCGTGAGTCCATCCTTTTATTTTTTGCAATGAGGTGCCCATGAGTCAGGCGTTTCTCCCCTTCTCCCGCCCAAGTATTGGCGATGAGGAAATTGCCGCTGTCGAGCAGGTGTTGCGCTCGGGCTGGATCACCACGGGGCCGAAAAACCAGGCACTCGAAGAGCAGTTTGCGCAGTACGTGGGTTGCAAGCACGCAGTGGCCTTGTCTTCGGCCACCGGCGGCATGCACATCACGCTGCTGGCCCTGGGCATCGGCCCGGGCGACGAAGTCATCACCCCGTCGCAGACCTGGGTTTCGACCGCCAACATGATCTCCCTGCTGGGCGCCAAACCGGTGTTTGTCGATGTCGACCGCGACACGCTGATGACCGACGCTGCGCGCATCGAAGCGGCCATCACCCCGCGAACCAAGGCAATCATTCCGGTGCACTACGCCGGCGCTGCGTTCGATCTTGATCCGCTGTACGCCCTGGCCGACAAGCACGGCATCCCGGTCATCGAAGACGCCGCCCACGCCGCCGGCACCCGCTACAAGGGGCGCCACGTCGGTTCGCAAGGCACGGCGATCTTCTCGTTCCATGCGATCAAGAACATGACCTGTGCCGAAGGTGCGATGTTCGTCACCGACGACGAAGTGCTCGCCAGCCGCGTGCGCATGCTCAAATTCCACGGCCTGGGCGTTGACGCCTATGACCGTCTGACCGGTGGCCGCAAGCCGCAGGCGCAAGTGATGGAACCGGGCTTCAAGTACAACCTGGCCGACATCAACGCCGCGATTGCCCTGGTGCAGCTGCAACGTCTGGACGAAATCAACGCCCGGCGCACCGAACTGGCCACCAGCTACCTGCAAAAATTCGAAGGCCTGCCGGTGCAACCGCTGGCCCTGCCCGCCTATGCCCAGCAACACGCCTGGCACCTGTTCATCCTGCGCATCGACAGCGAGCGTTGCGGCATGGATCGCGAAGCCTTCATGAAGGCGTTGCAGGATCAGGGCATCGGCACCGGTATCCATTTCATCGCCACCCACCTGCACACCTGGTATCGCCAGCGTGACCCCGACCTGTACCTGCCAAACACCGAATGGAACTCGGCGCGGCTGTGCTCGATTCCGCTGTTCCCCGACATGACCGGTCAAGACCTTGACCGGGTGGTCGGTGCCATCGCACACATCATGGAAAAACGCCTGTGAAACCTTATCCAATCCGTAGCGTGTCGATCGTCATCCCGGTCTACAACGAACAGGAAAGTCTGCCCGAGCTGCTGCGTCGTACCGAGGCGGCCTGCCGCCAACTGAATCACGATTTCGAAATCGTGCTGGTCGACGACGGCAGCCGCGACGAATCGGCGAACATGCTCGAAGAAGCCGCCGGGCGTGAAAACAGCCCGTTCGTGGCGGTCATTCTCAACCGCAACTATGGTCAGCACGCCGCGATCATGGCCGGTTTCGAACAGTGCAAGGGCGACGTGGTGATCACCCTCGATGCCGACCTGCAGAACCCGCCGGAGGAAATCCCCCGGCTGGTGGCCGAAGCCGAAAAAGGTTACGACGTGGTCGGCACCGTGCGCGGCAATCGTCAGGACTCGGCGCTGCGACGTTATCCTTCGAAGCTGATCAACCTGGCCGTGCAACGCTCCACCGGCGTCGCCATGAGCGACTACGGCTGCATGCTGCGCGCCTACCGCCGCACCATCATCGACGCCATGCTCGCCTGCCGCGAACGCAGCACGTTCATCCCGATCCTGGCCAACAGCTTCGCCCGTCACACCACCGAAATCGTCGTGGCCCACGCCGAGCGTGAACACGGCGACTCGAAATACAGCCCGATGCGCCTGATCAACCTGATGTTCGATCTGGTCACCTGCATGACCACCACCCCGCTGCGTCTGTTGAGCATCGTCGGCTTCGCCATGGCCGGATTGGGCGTGCTGTTCGCGATTGCGTTGATTGTCTTGCGTCTGGCCTTCGGTGCCGGTTGGGCCGGTGACGGTACCTTCGTGCTGTTCGCCGTACTGTTCGTGTTCACCGGTGGTCAGTTCATCGGCATGGGGCTGCTGGGTGAATACCTCGGCCGCATGTACAGCGATGTGCGCGCCCGTCCACGTTTCTTCATCGAAAAGGTGTTGCGCAGCCAGCCGGCCGATCCGGCCCCTGCCGTCACCGTTGATGGTCTTTCTTCTACCGCTACTTCTTCCACTTCCGATCAGGTTCTCTCATGAGTGCAAAAACTGTTGTCTTCGCCTACCACGATATTGGCTGCGCCGGCATTGAAGCCCTGCTCAACAGCGGCTTTGACATTGCAGCAGTGTTCACTCACGCCGATGATCCGAAAGAAAACGCGTTCTATGCGTCGGTTGCCCAGCTGTGCGCCAACAAAGGCATCCCGGTCCACGCCCCGGAAGACGCCAACCACCCACTGTGGATCGAGCGCATCGCCAAGCTGGACCCGGAGTACATTTTCTCCTTCTACTACCGCAACCTGCTGAGCGAACCACTGCTGGCCCTGGCCAAAAAAAGCGCGTTCAACCTGCACGGTTCGCTGCTGCCACGCTATCGCGGCCGCGCTCCGGCGAACTGGGTGCTGGTCAACGGCGAAACCGAAACCGGCGTTACCCTGCACCGCATGGTCAAGCGCGCTGATGCCGGCGCCATCGTTGCCCAGCAGCGCGTTGCCATCGAGCGCAGTGATACCGGCCTGACCCTGCACGCCAAACTGCGCACCGCCGCCAGCGACCTGCTGCGCGACACCCTGCCGAACATGCTGCAAGGCAAGATCACTGAAACCCCGCAAGACGAATCGAAAGCCACCGTGTTCGGTCGCCGCACCCCAGCGGACGGCAAACTGGTCTGGGCCAAACCGGCAGAAGAACTGTTCAACCTGGTGCGCGCCGTCACCCGTCCTTACCCGGGCGCCTTCTGCGCTGTGGGCGAACACAAACTGATCGTCTGGAGCGCTGAAGTCGTCAAGGGCAACGAAGGCCAGGCGCCAGGCCGCGTGATCAGCGTCGATCCGCTGCGCATTGCCTGCGGTCAAGACTCGCTGGTGATCAACGCCGGTCAGCGCAACGACAACGGCCTGTACCTCAGCGGGCCGCAACTGGCCAACGAACTGGGTCTGGTCGATGGCTCGCTGCTGCGCGGTGCCGAATCCGGTCGTGCGCCACGTCGTACTCGCGTACTGATCCTGGGCGTCAACGGTTTCATCGGTAACCACCTGTCCGAGCGCCTGCTGCGTGACGACCGCTACGAAGTCTACGGTCTGGACATCGGCTCCGACGCCATCGAGCGTCTGCGCAGCCACCCGAACTTCCACTTCGTCGAAGGCGACATCAGCATTCACTCCGAGTGGATCGAGTACCACATCAAGAAGTGCGACGTGGTCCTGCCGCTGGTGGCCATCGCCACCCCGATCGAATACACCCGCAACCCACTGCGCGTATTCGAGCTCGACTTCGAAGAAAACCTGAAACTGGTTCGCTACTGCGTCAAGTACAACAAGCGCGTGATTTTCCCGTCGACTTCGGAAGTCTATGGCATGTGCCAGGACAAGAACTTCGACGAAGACAGCTCGAACCTGATCGTCGGCCCGATCAACAAGCAGCGCTGGATCTACTCGGTCTCCAAACAACTGCTGGACCGCGTGATCTGGGCTTACGGCGCCAAGGGCCTGAACTTCACCCTGTTCCGTCCGTTCAACTGGATGGGCCCGCGTCTGGACCGTCTGGATTCGGCGCGTATCGGCAGCTCCCGCGCCATCACCCAGTTGATCCTCAACCTGGTGGAAGGTACGCCGATCCGTCTGTTCGACGGTGGCGAGCAGAAGCGTTGCTTCACTGACATCGCTGACGGCGTTGAAGCCCTGGCGCGGATCATCGACAACGACAACGATGTCTGCAACGGCCAGATCATCAACATCGGCAACCCGGACAACGAAGCCAGCATCCGTCAGTTGGGCGAAGAGCTGCTGCGTCAGTTCGAAGCGCACCCGCTGCGTCACAACTTCCCTCCGTTCGCCGGTTTCCGCGACGTGGAAAGCAAGGCGTTCTACGGTGCCGGTTACCAGGACGTGGAACACCGCAAGCCAAGCATCGCCAACGCCAAGCGCCTGCTGAACTGGGAGCCGACCGTGGAAATGCGCGAGACCATCGGCAACACCCTGGACTTCTTCCTGCGTGAAGCCATGCTCGAAATCGCGGACAAGAAGTAATGCAGGCAGGTCTTCGTATCGATGTCGACACCTACCGTGGCACCCGTGAAGGTGTGCCGCGGTTGCTGGAGATGCTCGACGAGGCGCAGGTCAAGGCAACGTTTTTCTTCAGTGTCGGCCCGGACAACATGGGTCGGCATCTGTGGCGCCTGATCCGCCCGCAGTTCCTCTGGAAAATGCTGCGCTCCAACGCTGCCGGCCTCTACGGCTGGGACATTTTGCTGGCCGGCACTGCCTGGCCCGGCAAACCGATTGGCCGTGATCTCGGGCACCTGATGCGTCAGGCCCGGGACGCCGGTCACGAAGTCGGCCTGCACGCCTGGGATCACCATGGCTGGCAGGCCAACGCCGGGCGCTGGAGCGACGCGCAACTGATCGAACAGATCCGGCGCGGCGTCGACACCTTGAGCGACATCCTCGGCGAAAAGATCCAGTGTTCGGCCGCCGCCGGTTGGCGTGCGGACGAGCGCGTGATCGAGGCCAAGCAGACCTTCGGCTTTCGCTATAACAGCGATTGCCGCGGGCAGAGCCTGTTCCGTCCGCTGCTGGCGGACGGTTCGCTGGGCACTCCGCAGATTCCGGTGGACCTGCCGACCTTCGACGAAGTCGTCGGCCCGCACGTGGCGGCGAAGGACTTCAACGCCTTCATCCTCGACCGGTTCCAGGCGCAAGCACTCAACGTCTACACCATTCATGCCGAAGTAGAAGGGATTCTGATGGCTCAGGACTTTCGTCAATTGCTGGCCGATGCACGCCAGCGCAACATTGACTTCAAACCCTTGGGCGACTTGTTGCCCGAGTTTTTCAACACCCTGCCCGTGGGCCGCGTGCAACGCGGTGTGCTCGAAGGCCGTGAAGGCTGGCTGGGAGTGCAAGGCGCATGACCAGACGCTGGGCACTGCCGCTGTTGGTCGGCCTCTGTCTGCTGGCCTATCTGTTGCCGTTGAGCACCCATGGCCTGTGGATCCCCGACGAAACCCGCTACGCACAGATCAGCCAGGACATGCTGCTCAGTGGCAACTGGGTGTCGCCACATTTCATGGGCCTGCGGTATTTCGAGAAACCGATTGCCGGCTACTGGATGATCGCCATCGGCCAGGAATTGTTCGGACAGAACCTGTTCGGCGTGCGCTTCGCGTCGGCACTCAGCACGGCGTTGAGTGTGCTGCTGGCCTACCTGGTCGCGCGCCGGTTGTGGAACGATCCGCGCAAGAGCTTCGTCTGCGCCCTGCTCTATATGAGCTTCACCGTCGTCGCCGGTCAGGCCGGTTACGCCAACCTCGATCCGCAATTCACCTTCTGGGTCAACCTGAGTCTGGTGGCGCTGTGGTTTGCGCTCGACAGCAAAAGCACCGGGCACCGTCTGGGTGCCTGGGCGGTGCTGGGGCTGGCCTGCGGCATGGGTTTCATGACCAAGGGCTTTCTTGCCTGGTTGCTGCCGGTACTGATCGCGTTGCCGTGGATGCTTTGGCAAAAACGCTGGCGTGAACTACTGGTGTTCGGTCCGGTGGCGATCGCCATCGCGATCATCGTCAGCTTGCCGTGGGCGCTGGCGGTGCACGCACAGGAACCGGATTACTGGCGGTTCTTCTTCTGGCACGAACACATCCGCCGCTTTGCCGGTGACGATGCGCAGCACGATGCACCGTGGTGGTTCTACCTGCCGCTGCTGGTGGCATTCAGTCTGCCGTGGGTTGGCCTGTTGCCGACCGCGTTCAAGCAAGCCTGGCAAACCCGGGCCCAGCCGAACATGGTCTTTCTGTTGTTGTGGTTGTGGCTGCCGCTGGGCTTTTTCAGCCTGAGCAACGGCAAGCTGCCGACCTACATTCTGCCGTGCCTGTTGCCATTGGCACTGCTGCTGGGCAATGCGCTGGCTGATCGCTTGCGTCTGGAACAAGGTCGGGCGCTGGGGATCAACGGTCTGCTGAACCTACTGCTGGGTGTGGTCACGCTGATCGCACTGGTTTACCTGCAACTGAACAAACCGGTGTACGACCACGAACTGCACAGCCTGGTGCTGGTGTTCATCGCCCTGATCGGCTGGATCATCGCCAACCTGGCGCAAGCGTTCCTGCCGCTGCAGTGCTGGGCGGCGCCGGCGCTGGGCAGCCTGTTGCTGGCGGGAATCCTGCCGGCGGCGTTGCCCAAGTCGGTGGTGGCCAACAAAACTCCGGATCAGTTCATCCGGCATCACGTCACTGAACTGTCCGGCGCTACGCATCTGCTGAGCAACGATCTGGGCGCGGCGGCGGCACTGGCCTGGCGCATGAAACAACCGGAGGTCGCGCTGTACAACACGGTCGGCGAACTCAAGTACGGTCTTTCCTACCCGGAAGGCGCTGAACGCCGACTCACCAAGGACAACGTTCAACAATGGGTACGTGAAGCGCGCCGCAGCGGATCGGTCGGTGTGCTGATGCGCGTCAAGGGCCAGGACGAGCTCGAAGAGCTGGACCTGCTGCCCAAGGACGGTACCCGTTATGAGTCGGGCAATCTGGTGATCATGGTGCTGCCCAAGGATCCGTCATGAGCTGGTTGCTGTTACTGACAGCGTGTCTGCTGACCTGCCTGGGGCAAGTCGCGCAGAAATTCGCCGTGGAGAGCTGGCGCGGCGTTGATTCGTCCTGGGCCGACAAACTGCGTTCGCCATGGTTGTGGCTGGCGCTGTTTGCTCTCGGCAGTGGGCTACTGGTCTGGCTGCTAGTGTTGCAACGTCTTGAAGTGGGCATCGCTTACCCAATGCTCAGCCTCAACTTCGTGCTGATCACCCTGATTGCCCGCTTCGTCTTTCGCGAGCCCATCGACCGCCAGCATTGGCTGGGCGTGGCGCTGGTGATCGGCGGCGTGGTTTTGCTGGGGCAACAGTCATGAACCAGGCGCGTGGAATCGGATTTGCTCTGGGCAGCGTAATGCTGGTCAGTGGCGCCCAACTGGGCATGCGCTGGAGCATGACGCGCCTGCCGCAACCGGAACAATGGCTGACGGCGCTGAGCGCCGGCAGTGTCGATCTGTCGGCACTGGCCGTGGTGGTGGCGGCGATTTTCGCCTACGCCCTGTCGATGCTCTGCTGGCTCGCGGCATTGCGCGATCTGCCGTTGGGCCGGGCTTATTCACTATTGAGCATCAGCTACGCGCTGGTGTACCTGCTGGCGGCCAGTCTGCCGCTGTTCAACGAATCGTTCAGTTTCACTAAATCGCTGGGCGTGGCACTGGTCATGCTCGGGGTCATCACTATTAACACTCGTCCGTCTCGTGCGCCCGAATTCAGGAGTGCTCCATGAAAATCACAGTATTTGGTAGCGGTTATGTTGGCCTGGTGCAGGCCGCCGTGTTGGCCGAAGTCGGTCACGACGTCGTGTGCATGGACATCGATCAGAAGAAAGTCGAACTGCTGCGCCAGGGTCACGTCAGCATCTTCGAACCGGGTCTGTCGAGCCTGGTGCGCGAAGGCCTGGACTCCGGCCGCCTGCATTTCACTTCCGATGAAAAACTCGCCGTACAACACGGTCGCGTCGCGTTCATCGCCGTCGGTACACCGTCCAGCGAAGACGGCTCGGCCGATCTGAAATACGTGCTGTCGGTAGGTGACGCCGTGGCGCGCCACCGTGAGCAGCCGCTGATTCTGGTGGAGAAATCCACCGTGCCGGTCGGCACCGGCGACACCCTGCGTGCGCACATTCAGGCCGCACTGGACAAGGCCGGTCGTGAACTGCAGTTCGATATCGTCTCCAACCCGGAATTCCTCAAGGAAGGTTCGGCGGTGTCCGACTGCCGTCGTCCGGACCGCATCGTCATCGGCTGCGAAGGTGACGAAGTGCAAGATGTGATGCGCGACCTGTACTCGCCGTTCAACCGCAACCATGACCGCATCATGTTCATGGACCTGCGCAGCGCCGAGCTGACCAAATACGCCGCCAACTGCATGCTGGCGACCAAGATCAGCTTCATCAACCAGATCGCCGAACTGGCCGAACACCTGGGCGCCGACATCGAGTCGGTCCGTCAGGGCATCGGTGCCGACACGCGTATCGGTTACCACTTCATCTACCCGGGCTGCGGTTACGGCGGTTCGTGCTTCCCGAAAGACATGCGCGCGCTGATCCACAGTGCCGAACAGGCGCATTGCTCCAGCGACCTGCTGCAAGCGGTCGAAGCGATCAACGAGCGGCAGAAGCACAAGCTGTTCGACCGCATCAATGCGTTCTACAAAGGTGATCTGCGCGGCAAGACCTTCGCCCTGTGGGGCCTGGCGTTCAAGCCAAACACCGACGACATGCGCGACGCGCCGAGCCGTGTCCTGCTCGATTCGTTGTTCGCCGCTGGCGCCAGCGTTCGCGCGTTCGACCCGGAAGCGATGCAGGAAACCCAGCATCTGTATCCGAACGAAGAAAAACTGATGCTGATGGGCACTCCGGAATCGGTGCTGGCGGGTTCCGATGCGTTGATCATCTGCACCGAATGGCAGCAGTTCAAGGCGCCGGACTTCGACCTGATCGAGCAACGCCTGAAAGCCCCGGTGATCTTCGACGGCCGCAACCTGTACGACGCCGAGCGTCTGGCGCGCAACGGCTTCAAGTACTTCCCGATCGGCCGTGGTGACTCGCGCAAACTGCCGATGCCGCTGCAGCAGTGGCCTAACACTGCGGACGTCGCTTGATCACGTTGTCGCCTGTCATCCGCCGGCAGTCCCTGATCGCAGGGCTGCTGGCACTGCTGTTGTTTATCGCCGGGGTTTACGGACAGGCTCCCATTGGCTTCGATTCACGGTTCGTACTGTTTGCCCAGGAAATGTTGCGACACGGGCCAACGGTATTCCCGACCACTTACGGTCAACCTTACGCGGACTATTCGGCGCTCTCGACGCTGTTCATCTGGTTGTTGTCGTTGCCCTTTGGCGCGGTCAACACCCTAACAGCATGGCTGCCGAGCGCGATTGCCGGCGGCGTGATCGTGACGTTGATGTATCGCTTGCTGGCGGTGCATTCGCAGCGCTGGGCGCTGATCAGTATTGCGCTGCTGATGCTCACCAGCACCTTTGTCACCGAAGTGCGCGCGGTGTCGCAAGACCTGATGCTCGCCGCCGTGGCGCTGTCGGTGTTTTACCTGGGCTACGCGCACGACCACTTCGGCTCGCGCCGGCGCTGGCCGCTGATCTTTGTCCTGTTGTTGCTGGGCTTCGGGATTCGCGGGCCAATCGGCCTGGTGGTGCCGACCGGCATGCTTTGCAGTTACTACCTGCTCGACCGTGAGTGGAAAAGCCTCTTCGTGTTCGGCGTGATCGCTTCTGTGTTGCTCGCAGCGTGCGTCGGCCTGCTGCTGTGGCTGGCCCGACTCAGTGGTGGCGAAGCGTTCCTGCAGGACGTGATCCGCATGCAGTTCATGGGGCGCATGGACGGCAGTGAAGGCGTCAGCGGTTCGCTGTATTACTTCACCAGCTCCATGGGCAACTACGCACTGGCGTATCCGCTGGCGATCCTGGCGTTGGCCGCGACCTGGCTGAGCAAACCGCATCAGCGCGGGCCGGCCTTGCGTCTGGTGCAATACTGTGCGGCCGCCGGGCTGATCGTCATGGTCGGTCTGTCGATTCCACAGGCGAAGAAGGCGCGTTACCTGCTGCCGATGTTGCCGATGGCGGCGATCATCGCGGCGTACCCGTTTCAGGTGCTGCACGGGCGAGTGTTCCGCGTATTGCGCGGGGTGATTCAAGGTATCTGGCTGGTGACGCCGGGACTGTTGATGGTGGCCCTGCTGGTCGCCAGGCGTCGCTTTCCCGAGCAGCTCGACGGCATCACTCTGGTGCTGATCGTACTCGGCGTTCTGCAATTGCTCGCACTGTCGCGCCTGTTGATGCCGCGCCGGCGGGCCGAAGTGTTGGCGCTGTGCTCGGTATTGGCCTTGTGGACCGTATATGCCGCGGTGTTCGAACCGGTGGAGCGACGTCTGTACGACACGCAGGCCTTCAGTCGTGCTGCCTTCGCGCAGGTGCAGCAGAACCCGGCCCCGCTGGTGCTGCACGGCATGGGCAAAGACGCCAAGGCGATCAAGTTCATGGTCAACGTCGAGCATGATTTGCAACCGCAGTTCACCGAAACGGTGCAGCAACTCGAAGCCCTCAAAGCCCCGGCCTGGCTGATGATGGACAGCAAGGACCTGCAATCGCTACAGGGCACCCCGCTGGCCGGCTTGCAACCGGTGGTCACGGGCAGTTTCGACAAGAACGATTACGTGCTGCTGTACCTGAAGCCCTTGTAGACCTTGTCGAAGGCTGCGATCTTCTGATTTTGGATCGCAGCCAGCGACAGCGCCTACAGGGATTTCTTGACCATGAGTTTTGTTGTACGCCGGGCGCGGCAGAATGATGCCGCCGCCCTCCCCGCCATCGAACGCTCGGCAGCCGAGCTGTTTCGCACAGATCCAACCCTCACCTGGCTTGCCGACACCGACGTGGCCAGCGCCGCGCAACATCGTCAAGCCATCGACAATGCCCACGTCTGGGTCGCCGAAACCACCTCGGCGCAACTCGCAGGGTTTATCCGCGCGCTGGATTTCGACAACTTGCTGCACATTGAAGAACTGTCGGTCAGCCTCGCGTTTCAGGGACAAGGCGTGGGCCGTCAACTGGTGTTGACTGCGATCGAACATGCCCGCCATGAGCAAATGCGCGCCGTGACCCTGACCACGTTTCGCGACGTGCCGTGGAATGCGCCGTTTTATCAGCGGATGGGGTTTGTGGAAGTCGAACCCGGTGAGCACGAAGCGCATTTGCTCGATGCTCTGCAGAAAGAAATCGAGCATGGCTTTGCCGCCGAGCGACGCTGCGCCATGCACCTGCCCCTCTATTGATAACACTGCAAATCCCCTCTGTGGGAGCGGGCTTGCTCGCGAAGGCAGTATGTCTGCTAATAAATATGCTGAATGTGCCGGCCCCTTCGCGAGCAAGCCCGCTCCCACAAGGGGATTTGCGGTGTGTCAGGTTGACCGCTGAGCGGGACCCGGTGAGGATGGCAAGGCTCACCCGCGCATTCTGAAATAAGGACATTGATCTCCTCGTGGCCACCTACTCCCGCCTGATCCGCCGACTGATGATCACCTCGCTGAGCATCGTCATCAGCCGTGCCCTGATCAGCCCGCTGCTGACCCTGTTCCTCAGCAACAAACTGGGCCTCAACCCGCAGGACGTCGGTCTGCTGTTGGGCATCGCCGTGTTCAGTGCCACGCTGTTGTCGCTGTACGGCGGCTACATCATTGATCGCCTCGACAAGCGTCAGCTGTTGATCCTGACCATGCTTTCCAGCGGTGTCGGCCTGATGCTGCTGACCTTCGCGCAGAATCTGTACCTGGTCACGCTGGTGCTGATCATCAGTGAAACGGCGTCGGCGCTGTTCCTGATCTGTTCCAAAGCGATGCTCAGTGAAAACCTGCCGGTCGGCCAGCGGGTCAAGGCGTTTTCGCTGAACTACACGCTGACCAACATTGGCTACGCCGTCGGCCCGATGATCGGCGTGGTAATTGCTGGGGTTCAGCCTTCAGCGCCGTTTATCGTCGCGGGGCTGATTGCCGCTGGCAGCGTTTTTCTGCTGCTGGGCGTGTCCCGCGAGGCCAGTCCGCTGTCGCAGGCCAGCCCACCACAGAGTTTCCTGAACACCCTGATCATCCTGAAAAACGATCGCACGATGATCCTGTTTACCCTCGGTTGCTTGCTCAGCACCCTGGTTCACGGGCGCTTCACCCTGTACCTGTCGCAGTATCTGCTGGTGACCCACACGCAGCAGCAGACCCTCGATACCATGGCTGCCTTGCTCGCCTGCAACGCGATCACGGTGATTCTGCTGCAATACCAGATCGGCCGCTTCCTCAAGCGTGAGCACCTGCGGTTCTGGATTGCCGGCGGCACCGCGTTGTTCATCGTCGGCCTGATCGGTTTCAGCATGGCCAACAGTCTGGTCGGCTGGTGCGTGGCGATGTTCATCTTCACCCTCGGCGAGATGATCATCTATCCGGCGGATTTCCTCTTCGTCGACACCCTCGCTCCCGAAGAGCTGCGCGGCAGTTACTACGGCGCACAGAATCTCGCGGCACTGGGCGGTGCGCTGAGTCCGCTGATGTGCGGGTTTCTGCTGATGCACACGCCGGCGCCGAGCATGTTCTACGCCCTGAGCGCTCTGGCGGGGCTGGGTGGGTATTTGTGTTTTGTCAGCGGACGCCGCGTGGCGATAATTCAAAAATAATGCACTGAAGCAGCATTTATATGAATTTGTCAGCATCGACTTTGCACGGCACACTGTGCGCGTTCCTCCCCCAATAGTTGGAACGCTTCGAGGACTTTCCGAAACGGACAAGTCCTTTTTTTTGCCCCGAATTTACTGCAAGGACCCGATTCACATGCTCGTTCGCTGGTTGCCCGCCGCCATCAACACCCGCCCCACCGAATGGAGCCGCGCCGCAATCGGCATGGCGCTGGGCACCTTGTTCAGCGTCTGGGCGTGCAGTCAGGTGTTCGGCATCGAGGTCGCGTACCACCTGATCGGGCCGTTGGGCGCCTCGGCCGTGTTGCTGTTTGCCGTGTCTTCCGGCGCACTCGCGCAACCCTGGTCGATCATCGGCGGCTACCTGTGCGCCAGCGTGGTCGCGCTGCTGGTGGCCCACGTCCTCGGTCGCACCTTGGGGAGCGCCTGCCTGGCGGCGGGCATGGCGCTGATCCTGATGTGCTGGCTGCGTTGCCTGCATCCGCCGGCCGGCGCACTGGCGCTGACGCTGGTACTGGCCGATCCGGCCACCATCGCCATGGACTGGAAAGCCATGGAACCGGTGATGCTCGCCGCCGCGTGCATGCTGCTCAGCGCGCTGGCCTACAACAACCTGACGCGCATCCGCTATCCGAAACGCCCGGCCGAGCCAGCGCCGGCACTGGTGCCGGTGGATAGCCAGGCCATTACCGCTGAGGATTTGAAACTGGCACTGGCCGACATGGAAGCGTTTATCGACGTCACCCCTGAAGACCTCGAACAATTGATTCATGCCAGCGAGCTGCACGCCAAACGCCGCAGCATCGGCGAAGTCTTCACCCGATAACCACCGCATCATTGTGGCGAGGGAGCTTGCTCCCGCTCGGCTGCGCAGCAGTCGTAAACCCGTGGTGTCGGGCCGCTTCGCAACCCGGCGGGAGCAAGCTCCCTCGCCACAAAGGCAATCCTCAACCTGCTGCAAAAACGCAAACTCCCCCTGCACATATCCCGGTTGTACACGGCAAATTTGCACTGTTACGATCCGTCAACGCTCGCGCGCGAGCTTCTCGAATAAAGACAATAAAAGCAGGGAGTTAGTGATGACTGCTCAGGCTTCATCCCCGCGGACGCCGTCCATGGATGCCACGCCAGACGAAGTGCTGGCCGAGGTTCGCAATCACATCGGTCACCTGACCCTCAACCGCCCCGCCGGTCTCAACGCCATCACCCTCGACATGGTTCGTCAGTTGCAGCAGCAACTCGATGCCTGGGCAACTGACGCCAGCGTGCACGCCGTGGTGCTGCGCGGTGCCGGTGAGAAGGCGTTCTGCGCCGGTGGCGATATCCGTTCGCTGTACGACAGTTTCAAAAGCGGCGACACGCTGCACGAAGATTTCTTTGTCGAGGAATACGCCCTCGACCTGACGCTACATCACTACCGCAAACCGGTGCTGGCCTTGATGGACGGTTTCGTCCTCGGCGGCGGCATGGGCCTGGTCCAAGGTGCCGATCTGCGGGTGGTCACCGAAAAGAGCCGGCTGGCGATGCCGGAAGTGGCGATCGGTTATTTCCCCGATGTCGGCGGCAGCTATTTCCTCTCGCGGATTCCCGGTGAACTGGGGATCTATCTGGGCGTCAGCGGCGTGCAGATTCGCGCGGCCGATGCGTTGTACTGCGGGCTGTCCGACTGGTTTGTCGACAGCAGCAAATTGCCGAGCCTCGACGAACAACTCGATCTTCTGGAATGGCGCGACACGCCGCTCAAGGATCTGCAGGGCCTGCTGGCGAAAAACGGCGTGCAAACCCTGGCCGATGCGCCGCTGGAGAAACTGCGCCCGGCCATCGACCACTTCTTCGCCCTGCCGGACGTGCCGAGCATTGTCGAGCAACTGCGCGCAGTCACCGTCGCCGACAGCCACGATTGGGCGACGAGCACCGCTGACCTGCTGCAGACCCGCTCGCCACTGGCGATGGCCGTGACCCTGGAGATGCTCCGGCGCGGTCGGCACTTGAGCCTGGAACACTGTTTCGCCCTCGAACTGCATCTGGATCGTCAGTGGTTCGAACGCGGCGACCTGATCGAGGGCGTACGCGCCCTGCTGATCGACAAAGACAAGACCCCACGCTGGAACCCGCCGACCCTCGTTGCGCTGGACGCCGGGCATGTCGCGAGTTTCTTCCACGGTTTTACTGAGAGCGGGAGCTGAGCCATGCACGATCTCGAACTGACTGAAGAACAAGTGATGATCCGCGACATGGCCCGGGACTTCGCCCGTGGTGAAATCGCGCCCCATGCGCAAGCCTGGGAAAAGGCCGGCTGGATCGACGACGCTCTGGTGGCGAAGATGGGCGAACTCGGTTTGCTCGGCATGGTGGTGCCCGAGGAATGGGGCGGCACTTACGTCGATTACGTGGCCTACGCCTTGGCGGTGGAAGAAATCTCTGCCGGCGATGGCGCGACCGGCGCGTTCATGAGCATCCACAACTCGGTGGGCTGCGGGCCGGTGATGAATTACGGCAGCGAAGAACAGAAAAAGACCTGGCTGGCGGATCTCGCCAGTGGCCAGACGATTGGCTGCTTCTGCCTCACCGAACCGCAGGCCGGCTCCGAAGCGCACAACCTTCGCACCCGCGCCGAACTGCGGGACGGCCAGTGGGTGATCAACGGCGCCAAGCAATTCGTCAGCAATGGCAAACGGGCGAAACTGGCAATCGTGTTTGCGGTGACCGATCCGGATCTGGGCAAGAAAGGCATTTCCGCGTTCCTCGTACCGACCGATACCCCGGGTTTCATCGTCGATCGCACCGAACACAAAATGGGGATTCGCGCCTCCGACACCTGCGCGGTGACCCTGAACAACTGCAGCATTCCCGAGGCCAATCTGCTCGGCGAGCGCGGCAAGGGTCTGGCGATTGCCCTGTCCAACCTCGAAGGCGGCCGCATCGGCATTGCTGCGCAAGCCTTGGGCATCGCTCGGGCGGCGTTTGAGGCGGCGCTGGTGTATTCCCGCGATCGCATCCAGTTCGGCAAGCCGATCAACGAACACCAGAGCATCGCCAACCTGCTGGCCGACATGCACATGCAAATCAACGCGGCGCGCTTGATGATCCTGCACGCGGCGCGCCTGCGCACGGCGGGCAAACCGTGCCTGTCGGAGGCCTCACAGGCCAAACTGTTCGCCTCGGAAATGGCCGAAAAGGTCTGCTCCTCGGCGATTCAGATTCATGGCGGGTATGGGTATCTGGAGGACTATCCGGTCGAGAAGTACTACCGCGATGCGCGGATTACCCAGATCTACGAGGGGTCGAGCGAGATTCAGCGGATGGTGATTGCGCGGGAGCTGAAGAACTACCAACTGTAAAAGCAAAAGATCGCAGCCTTCGGCAGCTCCTACAGGAAAACTGTGTAGGAGCTGCCGAAGGCTGCGATCTATTGATGTTGCCTCAAAAGCTTCGCGAGCAAGCTCGCTCCCACACTGGATTTGTGTACGACGCAGATCCAGTGTGGGAGCGGGCTTGCTCGCGAAGGCGTCAGTCAGGTCAGCGCATTATTTACCCTGAAACTCCGGCGCACGCTTGGCCACAAACGCCGCCATGCCTTCCTTCTGATCCTGGGTGGCAAACGCCGCATGGAACACCCGGCGCTCGAAGCGCACGCCTTCGGTCAGGTTGACCTCAAAGGCGCGGTTGACGCTTTCCTTGATCATCATCGCAATCGGCAACGACTTGCTGGCGATCACCGCGGCGACTTTCAACGCCTCGTCGAGCAGTTCATCACTCGGCACGATCCGCGCAACGATGCCGCAGCGTTCGGCTTCCACCGCATCGATCATCCGCCCGCTGAGGCACATTTCCATGGCCTTGGCTTTGCCCACGGCGCGGGTCAGGCGCTGGGTGCCGCCCATGCCCGGGAGCACGCCGAGGTTGATTTCCGGCTGACCGAATTTGGCGTTGTCACCGGCCAGGATGAAGTCGCACATCAGCGCCAGTTCGCAGCCGCCACCGAGGGCGAAACCGTTGACCGCAGCAATGATCGGCTTACGGCGGTTGGCCACACGGTCGCTGTCGCTGAACAGGTCATCCATGTAAATCTGCGGGTAGGTCAGCTCGGCCATTTCCTTGATGTCGGCGCCGGCGGCGAAGGCTTTCTTCGAACCGGTGATGACGATGCAACCGATGTTCGCATCCGCTTCCAGACCATCGAGGGCATGGTTCACTTCGCTGACCAGTTGCGCGTTCAAGGCGTTCAGCGCCTGTGGGCGGTTGAGGGTGATCAGGCCGACGCGGCCGTGGTTTTCCAGCAGAATCGTTTCGTAAGTCATGGGCAAGATTCCTTGTCAGAGATTGCGCGAAATAACCATGCGCTGAATGTCGCTGGTGCCTTCGTAGATCTGGCACACGCGCACGTCGCGGTAGATGCGCTCCAGCGGGAAGTCGTTGAGGTAACCGTAACCGCCCAGCGTCTGCAACGCCATCGAGCAGACTTTCTCGGCCATTTCCGAGGCGAACAGTTTCGCCATCGAAGCCTCGACCAGCGCCGGCTGACCGCTATCGCGCAGGGCCGCGGCGTAATGCACCATTTGCCGGGCGACGGCGATCTGCGTGGCCATATCGGCGAGGCGGAAGGCCACGGCCTGGTGCTCGATGATCGGCTTGCCGAAAGTATCACGCTCACGGGCGTAATCGCGGGCCGCTTCGAACGCAGCGCGGGCCATGCCCACCGCTTGCGAGGCGATGCCGACCCGCCCGCCTTCGAGGTTGGCCAGGGCGATTTTGTAGCCTTCGCCCTCCTCACCCAAGCGGTTGGCGACCGGCACCTTCACGTCTTCAAACAGAATCTGGCAGGTGTCCGAGGCGTGCTGGCCGAGTTTGTCTTCGACCCGCGCGACTTTATAGCCCGGCGAATCGGTGGGCACGATGAACGCCGTGATCCCGCGTTTGCCGGCACTCGGATCGGTCACCGCAAACACGATCACGATCCCGGCGTTCTGCCCGGAAGTGATGAACTGTTTGCAGCCGTTGAGTACGTAGTGCTCACCTTCCAGACGCGCGCGGGTTTTCAGGCTGCTGGCGTCTGAGCCGGCCTGCGGTTCAGTCAGGGCGAATGCGCCGAGCATGGCGCCGCTGGCCAGCGGTTTGAGGAAGCGTTCGCGCTGGTCGTCGTTGCCGAACTTGAGGATCGGCACGCAGCCCACCGAGTTGTGCACGCTCATGATGGTCGAGCAGGCGCCGTCGCCGGCGGCGATTTCTTCCAGGGCCATGGCGTACGCCAGGTAGCCGGTGTCACAGCCGCCCCACTGCTCCGGCACAAGCATGCCGAAGAAGCCCAGTTCGGCCATTTCGCCGATGGCTTCCTTGGGGAAACGATGCTCGCGATCCCACTCGGCGGCGAACGGTTTCAGCCGTTCCTCGGCGAACTGCCGGGCCATGTCGCGGATCTGGGTTTGGTCTTCGTTGGGAATCATGGTGAATCCTTAAATTCAAGTCGCACCGCCTATTCATTGTGGGAGGGGGCTTGCTCCCGAATTGGCCGTGTCAGTCAGACAATTTCTGAATGACACACCGCCTTCGGGAGCAAGCCCCCTCCCACAGGGAGAAAGGGCGTTGGCCTCAGTAGATGCATTCCACGGCCATCGCCGTGGCTTCACCGCCGCCGATGCAGATCGCCGCAATCCCGCGTTTCAGGTTTTTCTGGCGCAGAGCTGAGAGCAAGGTCACCAGAATCCGCGCGCCCGAGGCACCGATCGGATGGCCCAGCGCGCAGGCGCCGCCGTGCACGTTGAGCTTTTCGTGGGGGATTTCCAGGTGGGTCATCGCCGCCATCGCCACCACGGCGAACGCTTCGTTGATTTCGAACAGATCGACCTCGTTCAACGCCCAACCAGTCTTCTTCACCAGCTTCTTGATCGCGCCAATCGGTGCCACCGGGAACAGGCCCGGCGTGTCGGCAAATGCCGCGTGACCATGAATCACCGCCAGCGGTTTAAGCCCGAGTTTCTGCGCTTGCGACTGGCGCATCAGCACCAGTGCCGCCGCACCGTCGGAGATCGAGCTGGAGTTGGCCGCCGTCACCGTGCCGCCTTCGCGGAACGCCGGTTTCAGTGAGACGACCTTGTCCAGTTTGGCTTTCGGCGGCTGCTCGTCGTTGCTGATCAGCAGCTGTTCTTTGCCGACGGTCACGGTCAGCGGCACGATCTCGGCCTTGAAGCTGCCGTCCTTGATCGCCTGTTGGGCGCGGGTGGTCGAAGCGATGGCAAACGCATCCTGGGCTTCGCGGCTGAAGTCGTTGGTTTCGGCGCAGTCTTCGGCGAAGGTGCCCATCAGACGGCCCTTGTCGTAGGCGTCTTCGAGGCCGTCGAGGAACATCGAGTCTAGCACCCGGCCATGGCCCATGCGGTAACCGGCGCGAGCACGGTCGAGCAAGTATGGCGAGTTGGACATGCTTTCCATACCGCCGGCGATCACCACATCGGCGCTGCCGGCCAGCAGCATGTCGTGGGCGAGAATGGTGGTTTCCATGCCCGAGCCGCACATTTTGTTGACGGTGGTGCAGCGCGTCGATTTATCCAGCCCGGCACCCAATGCCGCTTGACGTGCCGGTGCCTGACCGAGGCCGGCCGGCAATACGCAACCGAACAGCACTTCGTCGACCGCGTCGCTGGCAACCCCGGCGCGCTCAACCGCTGCCTTGATCGCGGCAGCACCGAGTTGCGGCGCGGTGAGGCTTTTCAGTTCGCCCTGAAAACCGCCCATAGGGGTGCGGACGGCGCTGACGATAACAATCGGATCGTTGGCAATAGTCATGACAAATCCTCCTTACTTGGCGGCCATGCGCAAGGCGCCGTCGAGACGGATCACCTCACCGTTGAGCATGCTGTTTTCGATGATATGCCGAACCAGCGCGGCGTACTCGGCAGGTTTGCCAAGACGCGGCGGGAACGGCACGCCAGCGGCCAGCGACTCGCGCACTTCCGGAGTCATGCCGGCCATCATCGGCGTTTCGAAAATGCCCGGGGCGATGGTCATCACGCGGATGCCGAAACGCGCCAGTTCACGGGCGGCCGGCAGGGTCAGGCTGGCGATCGCGCCTTTGGAGGCGGAATACGCGGCCTGACCGATCTGGCCGTCGAACGCTGCGACCGAGGCGGTGTTGATGATTACCCCGCGCTCGCCATCGGCATTGGCTTCGCTCTCGGCGATGGCCGCCGCGGCCAGACGCAACATGTTGAAGCTGCCGATCAGATTGACGTTGATCACCTGGGCAAAACTCGACAGCGCATGCGGGCCGTTCTTGCCGAGGATCTTTTCGCCACGGACGATACCGGCGCAGTTGACCAGACCGTTGAGGCTGCCAAAGGCTTTGAGCGTCGCCTGCACCGCAGCTTCGGCAGCGGCTTCGTTGCTGATATCGGCGACGACGCTTTGCGCGCCGAGACGCTGGGCCTGAGCGGAAACGGCTTCGGCATTCATGTCCACCAGCATCACTTTGGCGCCGGCGTTGACCAGCAATTCAGCGGTGGCGGCACCCAAGCCGGAAGCGCCGCCGGTGACGATAAAAACCTTGTTCTCGATCTGCATGACTGACTTCCTGATTCAAGCTGAAACGTTATGCGCCGCAGCCTCTTGAGCCTTGGCGATTTCCTGGTTGCGCAAGATAAAGCGCTGCAATTTGCCGCTTGGGGTTTTCGGCAATTCGCTGACAAATTCGATTTCCCGCGGGTACGAATGCGCGGCCAGACGCTTGCGCACGTGTTGCCGCAGCTCTTCGGCCAGCGCCGGTTCGGCGCGGTATTGCGGGTTGAGCACGACGAAGGCCTTGACCAGTTCGGTGCGCTCCGGATCCGGCTTGCCGACCACGGCGGCTTCGACCACCGCCGGGTGTTCGATCAGCGCGCTTTCGACGTCGAACGGGCCGACGCGGTAGCCAGAGGTGGTGATCACGTCATCACTGCGCCCAACGAAGCTGATGCTGCCGTCCGGGTTCCACTCCACGGTATCGCCGCTGAGGTAGTAATCGCCGACGAAGGCTTTGGTCGGCACGCCCTCGTAGCCGCCGAACCAGCACATCGGCGACTGGGTGCGGTCGATGGCGAGAATGCCCGGCTGACCGACACCGAGCTCGTTGTAGTGCTCGTCGAGCACCACGATGCGATGGCCCGGCGAGGCGAAACCGGCGGCGCCGAGGTGGATCGGGTGTTCCAGGCCGTGGTGGTTGCACAGGACCATGCCCAGTTCGGTCTGGCCGTAATGGTCGTGAATGACTACGCCGAGGTTGTCGGCGAACCAGCGGATCACTTCCGGGTTCAGCGGCTCGCCAGCGCTGCTGACGATGCGCAGCTTGCCCTTGATCGACTTGGCGAACTCGTTGCCGCCGGCAATCAACAAGCGGTACGCGGTCGGCGAACCTGTGAGGTTGGTGATGGCGTATTTGTTGATCACCCGGCAGGTGCTTTCGAGGGTGAACGGGCCATCGTAAAAGGTGATCGGGTGCCCCATCGACATAGGGCCGGTGACGCCGAAATAGATGCCGTAGGCCCAGCCCGGATCGGCGACGTTCCAGAACGAATCTTCGGGACGCAGATCCACCGCGTCGCGGGTGTAGCTCTGGAACGCGACGATGGCCTTGAGCGGCACCGACAGTGCTTTCGACGGGCCGGTGGTGCCCGAGGTGAACATCAGCAGGAACGGGTCTTCGCCGCTCAGCAGCACCGGCTCGCAGAGATTGGAATAGTTGGCCAGCTCGGCCCAGAAACTGAAATCGCCACGGACGATGCCCTGGCCCTTGGCGCCGCCGACGGTGACGATGGTCGGGCAATCGCTGACTTCAGCGAGTTTCGGCCGGTTGACCGCATCGGTGACCACCACTTTGGCGCCGGAACTGTTCAGGCGATGCTCGATGGCCTTAGGGCCGAACGCGGTGAACAGCGGCTGATACACCGCGCCGATGCGCCAGGTGGCGAACACGGTGATGAGCAATTCGATGTTGCGTGGCAGCAGGCCGGCGACCTTGTCGCCCTTCTGCACGCCTTGTTCGCGAAGGAAATTGGCGAAACGCGCGGCTTGGTCTTGCAGCTCGCTGAAGGTGTACGTGGCACTCGCGCCGTCGCGGCCCTCCCAGAACAACGCAATGCGCCCAGGCAATGCGTGGCGGTCGCAACATTCGACGCAGGCGTTGAGCGCCTCCAGCGTACCGCTGAGCGCAGCGTCCACGGTGTGCTGATAGTTGAACTGTTCGGTGGCAGACAAGTAATCGCGCATTGCCAGAATCCCTCGGTGTTTTTATTAGGCTGGGAACCGTAAACAACACAGGGATAGTCGCGCTGCGGCGCGGAGGCGGCAATGGTCAAAGCTGTCAATCTGGCTGATTGGTTTGGCCAAGATTCCAGAGATGTGCCGCCTGGACTGGCGCCTTCGGGAGCAAGCCCCCTCCCACAGGGAATTGCATTTCACAATGAGGGATCAGCCACAAAAGCAAGGGAGGCTGCAATCACAGAAGGAATGCATTTCAAATGGAAGGCCACCTGGGCAAGCCAGGCAGGCTGCACATCACAGGAACAATGCATTTCAAAATGATGGCCACCTGAGCAATCCAGGCAGGCTGCAATCACAGGAAGAATGCATTTCAAATGTGGGAGGGGGCTTGCTCCCGAAGAGGCCCGATCAGGCGACTGACAATCCGGATCAGACGGCTTCGTTGAGGATCAACGTGCGGTAATGCCCCGGATTCGACCCGGACCACTTGCGAAAAGCCTTGTAGAACGAACTCGCATCGGCAAACCCCAGCCGCGTCGCGATTTCGACGAAGCTGATCGACGGTTCGGCCAGCCAGGTAATTGCCAGTTCCTTGCGCACGCTGTCCTTGAGCCCCTGATAGGTCTGCCCCTCCTCGGACAGTCGCCGGCGCAGGGTCGAGGCGGACATGCACAGTTGTTGCGCCAGCGCCTCAGTCTCCGGCCACTGTTCGGCGGGTAGCTGCCGCAGATCCTGCTTGATTCGGCTGGCGAGGCTTTCGGGGTCGCGGTATTTCACCAGAATGTTCGCCGGCGCATGGGCCAGAAAGCGTTTCAGTTCTTCGGCCGTACGCTTGATCGGCAGGTCGAGGCAGTCAGCAGCAAAGATCATCCGCGTGCGCGGACGGTCGAAGCGCAGGTTTTCCGAGAACATTACCCGGTAGTCGTCGCAGAAATCCGGCTCGGCGCAGCGCAGCTCGATCGCCAGAATCGGAATCCGCCGCCCCGCCAGCCAGCAGGCCACGCCGTGGACGATCATCCAGTAGGTGAAATAGGTAAACGCCCGACGCGGCTCGGGATCGTCTTCGAGCAGGACGATTTCCGCCAGGCTCTGCTGATGCGCCAATTGCGCGGGCATTTTTTCCAGCATCAAGGAGAGGAAATTCAGGCCCATGCCCAGGCCGGCGGCCAGCGTCGGTTGCGCCATGGCGCTGCGGCAAAGGAACTCAAGACTGCCGGACTTGAGTTTGCGCGGATCCATGCCGAAGAACTCGTCATCGCCGCGCCGGGCCAGCAAGCGCCAGAGTCTGGCGTATTGCGAGGCAGGCACCCGACCTTGCTCGCTGTGCAGCAGCGCCGGAGCAATCCCGATCTTGTTCAGGACTTCATCCGTGGCCACGCCCGGGGCACAACTTTGCAGCAGCGCTTCACGCACCAGTTGAACGGCGATGGTGTCTTTTTCCGACATGGAGCGAGGCAGACCTTGTTGTTTTCGAGTGACCGGCATCTTAACGCAGGATGCGAATTCAGCACGAATCCCCTGTGGGAGCGGGCTTGCTCGCGAAGGCGATGTGTCAGCAACATCCTTATCGACTGACGCGCCGCCTTCGCGAGCAAGCCCGCTCCCACAATTGGATCTGAGCAAAGCCAAGATAGGTGCCGTTCAGCTGGCGTTCAGGTAAATGTCAACCATCCCCATTTGGGAATGAGTGTCATTATGTTACAACTTAGCCACCTATCTAAATCACTCGTGGTTGCCTGAATGCTCGTTCCCTTTCTGATCATGCTGCGCGAAGGCATTGAAGCCGCGCTGATCGTTGGCATCATCGCCAGCTACCTGCAACAGACCGGTCGTGGCCAGTGGATGCCGGCAGTGTGGATCGGCGTCTTCCTCGCCGCCGCTCTGGCGCTGCTGGTCGGCGGTGGCCTGGAACTGGTCAGCGCCGAATTCCCACAGAAACAGCAGGAGTTGTTTGAAGGCATTGTCGGTCTGGTCGCGGTGGGCATTCTCAGCTCGATGGTGTTCTGGATGCGCAAGGTTGCGCGCTCGATTAAGTATTCGTTGCAAGCCTCGCTCGATCACGCCCTGACCTCGTCAAAGCATCAAGTGATCGCGCTGATCGCCATGGTGTTCTTCGCCGTGGCTCGCGAAGGCCTGGAAACCGTGTTCTTCCTGCTCGCCGTGTTCCAGCAGAGCGAAGGTCCGGGCGCGCCGATCGGTGCCCTGCTCGGCCTGGTGCTGGCGATTGTCGTCGGCTTCCTGATCTACAGCGGCAGCATGCGCCTGAACCTGTCGGCGTTCTTCAAGTGGACCGGGTTGTTCATTCTGGTAGTCGCCGCCGGGATCCTCGCCAATTCGGTGCAGGCGCTGCATGAAGCCGGCGTGTGGAATCACCTGCAAACCGTGCTGTTCGACTTCAGCGCGACGCTGCCGATGGACGGCCCGCTGGGTTCGGTGCTGGCCGGCATGTTCGGGTATCAGGATGCGCCGACCGTCAGCACTCTCGGTGCGTACCTGATCTATCTGGTGCTGGCGCTGGTGATGTTTTTCTACCCCGCCGCGCCGGCCTCCAGCGCTGACGCCGCCGGCAAATCGTCTTCCGTTTCCAGCCAATAAGGGCCTCCATGTCAAAGCCTAATACTCCTCAGGCCTCGCCTCCCCGCGCCTTGCGCTGGGCGGTGGCCGGTTCGGTGGTCGTGATGATCGCCGCCGGTGGCCTGTTCTACTACGCCTCGAAAATGGCCGCGGCCAAGCGTCAGCACAACCATGATGAAGTGGTGGTCAACATCAACGCCCACAGCTGTGATCCGAACGAGTTGACGGTTCCCGCTGGCCGCGCCAGTTTCCGCATCGTCAACCGCTCCGACCGGGCGGTGGAATGGGAAATCCTCGACGGCGTGCTGGTGATCGAAGAGCGCGAAAACATCGCGCCGGGCCTGAGCCAGGTGATCAACGCCAACCTGCAACCCGGCGACTATGCGATCACTTGCGGTCTGCTGAGCAATCCACGTGGCGTACTGCACGTAACGCCGACTGCGGCTTCCGATGCTGCCGCCAAGGCCAAGCCGTCGATGGTCGCTTTCGTCGGGCCGCTGTCGGAGTTTCGCGTGTATCTGGCGACGCAGGGCAGCGCGATGATCAAAGCCGTGACCGCGCTGAATCAGGCGATTGCCGGTGGCGACCTGGCCCAGGCACAGGCGCTGTACCTGCCGGCGCGTGCCGCTTACCAGCGTCTGGCACCTGCCGCGCAACGGCTGGCCGAACTGGACAACAGCATCAATGCCCGCGCCGATTACTTCGAAAAACGCGAACAGGATCCGGCCTTCGTCGGCTTCCACCGCGTCGAATATGCACTGTTCCAGCAACGCAGCCTCGACGGCTTGAACCCGGTCGCCGAGCGCCTGCTGGCCGACGTCACCACCCTAAAACAGCAACTGCTGGCCCAATCGCTGCCACCGGAGCAACTGGTGAGCATCGTGGTGCGCAACCTCAACACCCTAGCCGACGTGCGCGCCGCCAGCGGCGAAGAGGAACGCTACAGCCACGCCGACCTCAATGGCTTCGCCAGCAACCTGGAAACCGCACACAAAGTGGTCGAGCTGCTGCGGCCGATGCTGACCAAGTCAGCGCCGGATCTGCTGCCGAAAATCGACGCGGCGCTGAGCGATTTCGACAGCGTACTGAACAGCTTCAAGGTCAAGGACGGCTACGCCACTTACGACATGGTCAGTGGCGAACAACGCAAACAGATCGCCGACAAGGCTCAGGCCCTGGCTGACGCTCTGGATGGCATCGATCCCGCCCTCGGCCTTTCCGGCCTCTAAGCAGAAGACGAATACCGATGAAAGAATTGCAAAACCTCGACCTGCAACGTCGCCGCCTGCTGATGGGCATGGGTGTCGCCGGCGTCGCCCTGGCCGGTTCGGCCCTGAGCTGCCCGGCCATGGCTGCAGCGCCGGCGCAAGTCACCGAAGCGCCGAGCAGCGACAAGACCGAAGACCGCCACGATTTCCACGGCGTGCACCAGACCGGGATCGTCACCCCGCGGCCGGCGGCCGGCATGTTCGTGTCGTTCGACGTACTGGCTAGCGATCGCGAAGACCTTGAGCGGCTGTTCCGTACCCTCAACGAGCGCATCGCGTTCCTGATGAAGGGCGGCCCGGTGGCGCAGATCGACCCGAAACTGCCGCCGCCGGATTCCGGCATTCTCGGCCCGGTGGTGACCCCGGACAACCTGACCATCACCGTCTCGGTAGGCGAATCGCTGTTCGACGAGCGTTTCGGCCTGGCCGCCGCCAAACCGAAGCGCCTGCAACGCATGGTCGGCTTCCCCAACGATGCGCTGGAGGCCGATTGCTGCCACGGCGACTTGAGCCTGCAGTTCTGCTCGAACACTGCCGACACCAACATTCACGCCTTGCGCGACATCGTCAAGAACCTGCCGGACCTGCTGCTGGTGCGCTGGAAACAGGAAGGCAGCGTGCCGCCACAAGCCCCGGCCAAACCGGGTGTGCCGGCGCAATCGGCGCGTAACTTTCTCGGTTTCCGCGACGGCTCGGCCAACCCCGACTCCAACGACGCCAAGGCGATGGACAAGATTGTCTGGGTGCAACCGGGCAGCGATGAGCCGGCGTGGGCGGCCCACGGCAGCTATCAAGCGGTGCGGATCATCCGCAATTTTGTCGAGCGCTGGGATCGTACGCCGTTGCAGGAACAGGAAAGCATCATCGGCAGGGTCAAGACCACTGGCGCACCGATGGGCGCGCAGCATGAGACCGAAGTCCCGGATTACAGCAAAGACCCGGAAGGCAAACTGACCAAGCTCGACGCACACATTCGCCTGGCCAACCCGCGCACCGCCGCGAGCCAGGCCAACCTGATCCTGCGCCGGCCGTTCAACTACTCCAACGGCGTGAACAAGAACGGCCAGCTCGACATGGGCCTGCTGTTCATCTGCTACCAGGCCGATCTGGAAAAAGGCTTCATCACCGTGCAGACCCGGCTCAACGGCGAGCCGCTTGAGGAATACCTCAAACCGGTCGGCGGCGGTTACTTCTTCACCCTTCCGGGTGTCACCGGCGACAAGGATTTCATCGGTCGCTCGCTGCTCAACGCCACCCAACCCAAAACAGCTGCCTAACCATAAAAACCATCGGAGCCGCTCCATGAAAAAGTCGCCACTCGCGTTACTGCTGACCCTCGGTTTGCTCAACAGCCCACTTTCGGCGTTCGCCGCGACGGCGCCACTGGATCTGGTCGGCCCGGTCTCGGACTACAAGATCTACGTCACCGAGCAACTGGATGAACTGGGCAGCCACACTAAACAATTCACCGATGCGGTGAAGAAAGGTGATCTGGCCACCGCGCAAAAGCTCTACGCGCCGACCCGCGTCTACTACGAGTCGATCGAGCCGATTGCCGAGCTGTTCAGTGACCTTGATGCGTCCATCGACTCGCGCGTCGACGACCACGAAAAAGGCGTGAAGGCTGAAGACTTCACCGGTTTTCACCGCATTGAATATTCGCTGTTCTCGGAGAAAACCACTGAAGGCCTGACCGCTCTGGCGGACAAGCTCGACAGCGATGTGAAAGACCTGCAAACCCGCGTCGCTGGCCTGACCTTCCCGCCGGAGAAAGTCGTCGGTGGTGCGGCCGCGCTGCTGGAAGAAGTCGCCGCGACCAAGATCTCCGGTGAAGAAGACCGTTATAGTCACACCGACCTGTATGACTTCCAGGGCAACATCGACGGCGCGAAGAAAATCGTCGACCTGTTCCGTCCGCAGATCGAAAAACAGGACAAGGCGTTTGTTGCCAAAGTCGACAAGAACTTCGCAACCGTGGACAAGATCCTTGCCAAGTACAAGACCAAGGACGGTGGTTTCGAGACTTATGACAAAGTGAAGGATAACGACCGCAAAGCACTGGTCGGGCCGGTCAATACCTTGGCGGAAGACCTGTCCACATTGCGTGGCAAGCTGGGTCTGAACTGAGTTTTTGTAGCGCCTGATCCGGCCCCTTCGCGAGCAAGCCCGCTCCCACAGGGGGAGTGTGTTGAGCACAAACCGTGTGGTCGACACAAATCCAATGTGGGAGCGGGCTTGCTCGCGAAAGCGGTGGCAGCGCACCCAATGACTTGAGCCTTACAAAATCCGGTAGAGCAACCGCTCAATCCGCACCCGACTCACGCGCTTGAGAAACTTCGCCACCCCTGCCGGGTACTCCGGCAAGGTTTCCAGGTTCTGGAAACTGGCAATCCGCGTGGTGTTGCGGAAGATCTCTTGCTGCTCCTTCGCCCGTGGCTCAAGCCACTCGCCTTGCGGATCATCGATCAAAAGAGCGTTTTCCAGGTCCAGACGAAACGCCCGTGGATTGAGGTTGTTGCCGGTCAGCAGCGTATAGCGCTGGTCGACCCACATGCCCTTGAGGTGATAGCTGTTGTCGCCATCCCGCCACAGATGCAAGTTCAACTGGCCGCTGTCGATGTTGCGCTGATGCCGCTTGGCAAAACGCCGCAGGCTGATTTCGTACAGATACGGCAGCGCCGCAATCACCTTGAACGGCTCGCTCGGCGGAATGTAGAAATCGTTGGCCGTCTTGTCGCCGACCACGATGTCGATCTTCACCCCACGGGCCAGCGCACGGTTAACCTCGCGGATGATCGGCAGCGGCAGGTTGAAGTACGGCGTGCAGATGGTCAGCTGCTGTTGTGCACTGGCGATCAGCTCGACAATCACCCGGTTCAACGGGTTGTTCTTGCCCACGCCCAGCAGCGGACTTACCGACAGGCCGGTATGCGCGGTGCTGCCGGCGCTGGTGTCGTACGCCGCATATTTGAGACGGCTGCGCAGGTCGCCGATGTCGTTGCGCAGGCTGCGGGTAGTCGGCAGGTTCGGCAGGTCGAGGCGATGCACAGCCTTGGATTCGATCAGGCCGTGCTTGACCAGGTGATGCATTGAATCCGCCAGTTCGCGGCTGTGCAGCACGTGGTAGCGGTCGAAACGGTACTTGTCGAACTTGTGCAGGTAGACGTTGTTCAGGCTTGCACCGCTGTAAACCACGCAATCGTCGATCACGAAGCCTTTCAGATGCAGGACGCCGAACAGTTCGCGGGTCTGTACCGGCACGCCGTAGACCGGCACTTCGCTCTGATGGGTGCGGGTCATTTCCTGGTACCACGCCGAGTTGCCCGGCTGTTTGCCGGCACCGATCAACCCGCGCTGGGCGCGCAGCCAGTCAACCACCACGACGATCTCCAGCTCCGGGCGCTTGAGCTTGGCGGCGTGCAAGGCATCGAGGATTTCCTGACCGGCCTCGTCGTGCTGCAGATACAGCGCAACGATGTAGATGCGCCGGGTCGCCTCGGCGATTTTCTCCAGCAGGCAACGACGGAACTCGGCGGCGCCGGACAGAATGGTCACGGCCTCGGCAGTCAGCGGAAAGCTGCGCAGTTTGGGCAGCAAAGAGCGTTTGAAAAGCAACGGCATAGGGCTCGCAATGGGTCGAATCCGAAGAACCCGAGAGCTTACACCATCAACCGGTTCGGGTCTTGTTACTGTCTGTAATGCCCCCTTCGCGAGCAGGCTCGCTCCCACAATGGATCGCATTTCAAATGTGGGAGCGAGCCTGCTCGCGAAAGCGGTATGGCAGACACAAAAATAACTGCTTGACCAAGGAGAACGATCGTTCTACTGTTCGCCACATGAACGAAATCACTGACACCTCGACCCGCGACATCATTCTGGATGTCACCGAAAAGTTGATCTACAAAAGTGGCATCGCGGCCACCGGCATGGATCTACTGGTGAAAACCGCCGGCGTCTCCAGAAAAAGCATCTACCGCTACTTCGCCAACAAGGAGGAGCTGACCGTCGCTGCCCTGCAACGCCGCGATGTGCGCTGGATGCATTGGTACAGAAGTGCTGTCGATCAGGCCGAAACCCCGGCCGACCGCCTGCTCAACCTGTTTACCGTGCTCAAAAGCTGGTTCGCTTCGGAAGGTTTCCGTGGCTGTGCCTTCATCAATACCAGTGGCGAGACCGGTGATCCCGAAGACCCGGTGCGCCAGGTCGCCAAAGACCACAAACAGAAGCTGCTCGACTACCTGTGCGAGCTGTGTACCGAACATGGCGTCGAAGATCCGCAACGTCTGGCCAGACAATTGCTGATCCTGATTGACGGCGCCATTACCGTAGCGCTTGTGATGGGTGATCACAGTGCCGCTGATAATGCGCAATGCATGGCGCGTAAGTTATTGGACCTGTAACGCCTTAAATAAGCCTCAACCGTTGTTTAATCGTTAATTAGATCGGGAGACTGAAAATGTCGACTGCTGCCCAAGTGCGTCCGCCTTTACCGCCGTTCAACCGTGAATCGGCTATCGAAAAAGTACGTCTGGCCGAAGATGGCTGGAACTCCCGCGATCCCGAGAAGGTGTCGCTGGCCTACACCCTCGACACAAAATGGCGCAACCGCGCCGAGTTCGCCAACAACCGCGAAGAAGCCAAGGCCTTCCTGACCCGTAAATGGGCCAAGGAACTCGACTACCGCCTGATCAAGGAACTCTGGGCGTATTCGGACACGCGGATTGCCGTGCGCTATGCCTATGAATGGCGCGACGATTCGGGCAACTGGTTCCGCTCCTACGGCAACGAAAACTGGGAGTTTGATGAGCACGGGCTGATGTTCCAGCGCTATGCCTGCATCAACGACATGCCGATCAAGGAAAGCGAGCGCAAGTTCCATTGGCCGCTGGGTCGGCGTCCGGATGATCATCCGGGGCTCTCCGATCTCGGTCTCTGAGTTCACATAGATCGAAAATGTGGGAGCGAGCTTGCTCGCGAAGGCGTCGTGTCAGTCAATATTCATGTAACTGACAAACCGCTTTCGCGAGCAAGCTCGCTCCCACATTGGTTTTGTGGTGTTCAGGCTACTGCGGCAGTCCTTTCGGCTTCTAGCTCGCGCACCAGCGGCAGCACATGCTTGCCGAAATACTCCACCTCCTCCTGAAAGTGCAGAAACCCCGCCAACACCAGATCCACCCCCACCGCTTTCAGCGCCACAATCCGCTCGGCAATCTGCTGTGGCGTGCCGATCAGGTTGGTCTTGAAGCCATCGTTGTATTGCACCAGATCCTCGAACGTCGATTTCGCCCAGTTGCCCTCACCTTCCGGCGACGCCCTGCCCGCTTGCTTCGCTGCGTCACCAAAGGCGTTAACCGCTTCCGGGTCAGCCTGGTCGATGATCTGCGCCAGTACCGCACGCGCTTCTTCTTCAGTGTCGCGAGCGATGACAAAGGCGTTGACGCCGATCTTCACCGAATGCTTGTTGGCCGCCGCTTTGGCCCGGATGTCATCGACCTGCGCCTTGATCCCTTCGACACTGTTGCCGTTGGTGAAATACCAGTCCGAGACCCGCGCCGCCATGTCTCGTGCCGCACGGGAACTGCCGCCCTGAAAGATTTCCGGGCGCCCGAGCGGTTTCGGTTTGAGGGTGTAATGGTCGAAGCGGTAGAAGTCACCGCGAAAGCTGAAGTTATCCTGGCTCCAGATCCCGCGCAGCGAGCGGATGAATTCTTCGGAACGCCGGTAGCGCTCGTCGTGTTCCAGCCAATGTTCGCCGATGGCCTGGAATTCGCCCTTGAACCAACCGCTGACGATGTTCACCGCAATCCGGCCGTTGGTGAGTTGATCGATGGTCGCCAACTGCTTGGCTGCCAGCGCCGGTTGCCAAGGCCCCGGCAGAATCGCCGCGATGACTTTGAGCCTGGTGGTAGCCGCCAGCAGCGCATGACTGAACGCCACCGACTCATGCTGGAACTCGGCACCGTAACCGGCGGTAAAGCGGATCTGCGTCAGGGCATACTCGAACCCCGCCGCTTCGGCGAGTTGCGCCAGTTTGCGGTTGTAGTCGATGCCCCAGTCGGTGCGCTGCTCGATCTTGCTGACCACCAGGCCGCCACTGACGTTCGGCACCCAGTAGGCGAATTTCACGGCTTGCTTGCTCATTGGCGTGTCCTCGGGACATTGGGAAGGTCAATGGGACAGAGCAGCAAGCGTGCCAGCGTCCAGAGGGCCGGTTTTATTGGGCTTGAGGCTGATGGAGTTGCATTGTTGGAGGGTGATTTGTTGTCGAGGTGTTGGGTGGGCAACAGTTGAATAGGCGGTGCCTGAGCCGACCTCTTCGCGAGCAAGCCCGCTCCCACAGGTTGAATGCATTCCAGAATGTGGGAGCGGGCTTGCTCGCGAAGGCGTCCGACGGGTCGCCGCAAAAGCCGGATACAGGTAACATGACCGACCTCCCGCAGCCCTTCTGCGCCCTGCCGAATAAGCCGATTCCATGCCTTTCGAACTCAGCGTTGACCTCACCACCCTGGCCGTTCTGGCCCTTGTCGCTTTCATTGCCGGTTTCATCGACGCCATTGCTGGCGGCGGCGGTCTGTTGACCACCCCGGCGCTGCTCACTGCCGGCCTGCCACCGCACCTGGTGCTGGGCACCAACAAACTGAGTTCGACGTTCGGCTCGGCCACCGCCAGTTTCACCTTCTACCGACGCAAACTGTTCCACCCCCGGCAGTGGATGCACGCGATCGTCGGCACCCTGGTCGGTGCGCTCACCGGTGCCGTTGTCGCGCACTACCTGCCGGCGGAATGGCTGAACAAGATGCTGCCGGTGATCGTCTTCGCCTGTGGCCTGTATCTGTTGTTCGGCGGCACGCCAAAAGCGCCGCTGGACAGCGACGCGCCGATCAAGAAGAAATGGCAATCGACCCAAGGCTTCAGCCTCGGTTTCTACGACGGCGTGGCCGGCCCTGGCACGGGTGCGTTCTGGACGGTCAGCAGCCTGCTGCTCTACCCGATCGACCTGGTCAAGGCCAGCGGTGTGGCGCGCAGCATGAACTTCGTCAGCAACATCGCGGCGCTGTCGGTGTTCGTGTTTTCCGGGCAAGTGGACTGGATCATCGGCCTGAGCATGGGCCTGTCGGTGATGGTCGGCGCGTTCTTCGGGGCGCGCACCGCGATCAGCGGCGGCGCCAAGTTCATTCGTCCGGTGTTCATCACCGTGGTATTGGGTTTGACCGTGCGCCTAGCCTGGCAACACTGGTTCAGCGTGGCCTAAGCGGCGGGCCACGTAGACGTCGATCAGGTAACGGGCAATCGATTTTGACGCCGGCAACGGCGGCAGATCGTGCACGTTGAACCACTGGGCGTCCTCGATCTCGTCCTCCTGACAGACGATCTCGCCCCCGGCATATTCGGCATGGAAGCCGAGCATCATCGAATGCGGGAACGGCCAGCACTGGCTGCCCATGTACTGGATGTTCTTCACTTCGATGCTGACTTCCTCGCGTACTTCGCGAATCAGGCAATCCTCCGCCGACTCGCCCGGCTCGGCGAACCCGGCCAGCGTGCTGTAGACCCCGGTGACGAAACGCGGTGAGCGCGCCAACAAAATCTCGTCTCCGCGGGTGATCAGCACGATCATGCTCGGTGAAATGCGCGGATAACTGCGCAGGTCGCACGGCTGGCAATACATCGCCCGCTCACGCGGCACCTGCGTCATCGCCTGCCCACAGTTGCCGCAAAAGCGATGCTCGCGGGCCCAGGTACCGATCTGCGCGGCATAACCCAGCACTTTGTAAACGGTGTGATCGCCATCGAGCATGAACGCCCGCAGACCTTTCCAGTTGCAGCCCGGCACGTCGCTGGAGCTGTGCAATTCCAGCAGATACACCGGCTCGCCATCGAGATGGCCGATGCCGTGTTCGGTGAGAATCGACAACTCCTGACGCTTGAGCCATTCCCGCGGGAACAGCGCGCCGTTGTCATCGAACAGAAAGCCTTCGGGGCTGCGCGCCACGGCCCAGCCGCCGGGTTGATCGGTGTCCAGTACTGCAGTGGTCCAGCGAGCTGTCATGGTTTCTCAATCCAGAAATTCGGGTTTCTGTTTACTCATATGGGCGGCCATGGCCACGCGCAAGTCGGTGGATTGCAACATGGCGGCGTTCCAGGTGGCAACGTATTCGAGGCCGTCATCGATGCGATGGTCGCGCATGTAGCTGATCATTTCCTTGGTGCCGGTCACGGCAATTGGCGATTTGCTGGCGATGTCACGGGCAATGTCCATGACGCCGTCGAGCAGCAGCTCCTTGTCGCCATACACGCGATTGACCAAGCCGATGCTGCGCGCTTCTTCAGCGCCGAAGGTGCGGCCGGTGTAAGCCAGTTCACGCAGCATGCCGTCCCCGATGATCCGTGGCAACCGTTGCAAAGTGCCAACATCGGCAGCCATGCCGATATCGATTTCCTTGATCGAGAACTGCGCGTCTTCGGCGGCGTAGCGCATATCGCAGGCAGCGATCAGGTCGATGGCGCCACCGAGGCAATAACCTTGAATTGCCGCGAGCACCGGTTTGCGGCAGTTGTCGACAGCACTGAACGAGGCTTGCAGGGTGAGGATCTTGCGCCGCAGCAGGCGCGCATTACGGCCGACGTCCTTGCCCAGTTCATTGGCGACGCCGGCGAGCATCATCAGGTCGATACCCGAGGAAAAGTGTTTGCCGTTGCCACTCAGTACCACCACCCGCACTTCGTCGGTGTCATCGATCCACTGGAAAATCTCGACGATCTCGCTCCAGAACGCGGCGTTCATCGAGTTGATCTTTTCCGGGCGATTGATCTGCACATGCGCGATGTTGTCGGCCAGTTCGACGCTGAAGGCGGTGTATTGAGTCATGGCAGTGATCCTTTACCGGGCTGAAAATGAGGCCCGAACTATAACAAGGCATCACGATGGCGGTTCGGCCAAATGCGGGACTGACTTCCACAAAGAGATTTTTGCCGCGCCTTGATCCCTGTAGGAGCTGCCGCAGACTGCGATCCTTTGACTTTCAAGATCAAAAGATCGTCCGATCGCGGCCCGAGCCTTCGGCAGCTCCTACAGGGTTTTGAATGTGCAGCAAAAAATCTAACCGCCCTTCACCGCCACATACGCCGCCGTCTCATAAGGCACCGTCAGCACATGCCGCCCACGCAACACCGGCTCCGAGGCAATCAACGCGCGAATCTGCTCATCAACCTTGTCGCGCTGCGCCTGCGGCAAGGCCGCAATGAAACTGGTGGAGCGCACCCGATTGAAGATCACGTCCTCGGGCGAGCCGGTGTGCCCATGATGAAACTGCTGCAACTGCAACGGCCCGAACGCCGGATGCGGAAACGCCTGACGCCATTGGCCGGTGTAGTAACGCGGCGTGTCCCCCTCCAGCGCATTCACGATAGCGTCGAGTTTCGGCACCCAGCTGACCTGCGTATCGCGCAGGTTCCAGATCAGCCCGAGTCTGCCGCCAGGCTTGAGCACGCGGGCGATTTCCGTCAGGGCTTGCGGGGTGGCGAACCAATGGAACGCCTGCGCGCAGACCACTGCATCCACCGACGCGTCAGGCAGTGGCAGATCGGTCGCGGTACCGCTCACCGCCAACACCTGCGGCCAGGCAGCGGAAAGTTTTTCCAGCATCTGCGCCACCGGTTCCACGGCGATCACCTGCGCGTCGGTGGCCGCCAGCCGGCCGGTGAACTTGCCGGTGCCGGCGCCCAGATCGATGACAGTCTTGTGATTGTCCAGACCCAACGTCTGGGTCAGCCACTGACTGACCTGCGGCGGATAGTCCGGGCGGCCCTTGATGTAGGTGTCAGCGGCAGTCTTGTAGCCGGCAGCAGCGGAATGATGGACCTGATCTTTCATGGCAGTTCCTCGTGTGTCAGCGCCCGGGCATGGCAAAGCGCTGGATGGACGGCAGGCGTAGCCGAGCATAACGCCGCGATTTGCGCGTACCTTGAACAGAGCCTGACAAAGCAATGAATAAAATGCCGGGCTGTGGTGTTCAAAGTGAAACATAACCCTCTGTGGAGCCTTGCCCATGACTATCCGTTCCGTTATGTTCGCCGCCCTGTTGCTGCTGGTCACCGTGTTGTCCGCATCGATGGCGTTTGCCAACGGTGATGAAAGCGCGCCCGTGCAGAAGCCCAACTGCCCCAAAGGCCAGGTCTGGGACAGCAAATCACAGAAATGCGTGCTGCAGACCAGCAGCGCCGTACGGGATGCCGATCGCACCGACTATGCCTACCGATTGGCCAAGGACGGTCGCTACGAAGAGGCCCTGGCCCTGCTCGACACCCTGCAACAACCGAACACCGCCAAAGCCCTCAACTATCGCGGTTACGCCACGCGAAAACTGGGGCGTACCGATGAAGGCATCGGCTATTACCTGCAATCGGTGAAACTCGATCCGCAGTACGCGCAAGTGCGTGAATACCTCGGCGAAGCCTATGTGATCAAAGGCCGCGTCGACCTGGCGCAGGAGCAATTGCAGCAGATCAAATCGATTTGCGGCACCGCCTGCGAGGAATACCAGGACCTGGCTGAAGCCATCAACGATTCATCGAAAACCTGAAACAGATAAAGGAACGCCATCATCGTCAGCGATCAGGCATTCAGAGCGGAACTCGGACAGCATCTGGCGCGACTTTGGCGCTACGGCCTGCTGCTGTCGCGCAATCGGCACGTGGCCGAGGATCTGGTGCAGGCCACGTGCGTGCGGGCGCTGGAGCGTGCCGGCCAATATGTGGCCGGCACGCGAATGGATCGCTGGTTGCTGAGCATCCTGCATTCGATCTGGCTCAACGAAGTGCGCGCCCGCCGGGTGCGTCAGGGCGCCGGTCAGGTCGATGCCGACGGGCAACTGGCCTTCGATGGCGAATACGCCGCGCAGACGCACGTGATGGCGGCGCAAGTAATTCGCCGGGTCGATGCGTTGCCGGAAACCCAGCGCGAAACCGTGTATCTGGCTTATGTCGAAGGCCTGTCCTACCGCGAAGTCGCCGAGATCCTGCAAGTGCCGATCGGCACGGTGATGAGCCGTCTGGCCACCGCGCGCCTGAAACTGGCTGAATACCCGCCCCTGCAAGCCGTGCCGAAAACCACCGGAGGTGACCGCCCATGAACAAGCCCTCCGACGAACAACTGGTGGCCTACCTCGATGACGAGCTGGACCCCGCCTATCGCAGCCAGCTCGACAGCGCGATTGCCGACGATCCGTTGCTCAGCCTGCGCGTGCAATGGTTCGAACGCAGCAGCCTGCCGTACAAGGATGCCTATGACGAACTGGCGCTACAGGCACCGCTGGAACGTTTGCAGGCGCGCCTCGATGCCATCCCCGCCCCTCAGCGGCCGGGCCTGAGTCGACGCTGGTTCATCGGTGCGGCCGCCGCGAGTCTGCTGGCGGGCGGCGTATTGGCCGATCGCCTGTTTCTCGCCTGGCAGTCACAGCAAGCGCATAACTGGCGCGTCTTGGTGGGCGACTATATGGCGCTGTATGTGCCGCAAACCCTCGATCACCTGCCCAGTGACGAAGCCAGCCAGCGCGCGCAACTGCGTGCGGTGGATGCACGATTGGGGCTGAGTCTGTCGCCGGCACTGGTGAGGTTACCGGGCGCCGAACTCAAACGTGCACAAATGCTCGAGTACGACGGTGTGCCGATTGCGCAACTGACCTATCTCGATGCGAAACACGGGCCGCTGGCCTTGTGCGTGACTCGCTCCAACAGTGGCAGCCAGCCTTTGGCGCACGAACGCCGACATGAGATGAACGTGGTGTACTGGACCGAAGGTGAGCATGCGTGGATGTTGATCGGGCACAACCCGGCGCCGGCGCTGGAAGACCTGGCAAAACACCTGGTCGACAAGCTGGGCGCGTGAGTGCCGCTCCACTATGCTGAGCGGGTGATTATCCAAGGAGGAAGCCCCGATGCAGATTTCACCCCGCACCGCCCTGCTGGTCATTGACGTGCAGAACGACTTCATCCCCGGCGGCCAGTTGGCCGTGCCCGAAGGCGATCAGATCGTGCCGCTGATCAATCGCCTCGGTGGCCTGTTCAAACAGGTGGTGATTGCCCAGGACTGGCACCCGAGCGGCCACGCGTCCTTTGCCTCAAGCCACCCCGGACACCAGCCTTACGAGGTAATTCAGTTGCCCTACGGCGAGCAGGTACTCTGGCCGGAGCATTGTGTGCAAGGCACTGCCGGCGCCGAGTTTCACCCCGAGCTGAACCTGCCGCACGCGCAACTGATCATCCGCAAGGGCTGTAATCCGGACATCGACAGCTATTCGGCGTTTCTCGAGGCGGACCGGTGCACCACCACCGGTCTGGCCGGATACCTGAAAGAACGCGGTATCGACACGGTGTACATGGTCGGTCTGGCGCTGGATTTCTGTGTGATGTTTTCCGCGCTGGATGCCCGGGCGGCGGGGTTCAACGCGTTCGTGGTGCTGGACGCCTGTCGTGCCATTGACAGGGATGGGTCACTGGCAGCGGCGATGGAGCGGATGCAGACGGCCGGGGTTGGCTTGATTCAGTCGAACCAACTGATCTGAGCAACACAAACCCCCTGTGGGAGCGGGCTTGCTCGCGAAGGCGGTGTGTCAGATTAATTTATGTCGACTGACACTCCGCCTTCGCGAGCAAGCCCGCTCCCACGGGTTTCGGGTCAAGTCATGTCAGGCAACCACAACCTGAACCGCGCCCCACCCAGCGGCGAACTTTCAACCGTCAAGGTCCCGCCCTGCGCCTCCAGCGCCCGACGGCTGATGGCCAAGCCCAGACCAAAGCCGCCGGTAGCCCGATCACGACTGCGATCAAGTCGATAAAACGGTTCGAAAATCCGCTCACGCTCATCATCCGGGATGCCAATGCCATCGTCGTCGACCCAGATCTCGCAACCATCGGGGCTGACCTGCACGCCAATCTGAATGCGTTTTTCGCAATAGCGCATGGCATTGCGCAGCAGGTTCTGGATCGCTCGGGCGGTCAGGCGCGGATCCAGCGTGAAACGTTCGAGCTGACCGTGCAGCAGCACATCGATGACGATGTCCGGCGAGTCCAGTTCTTCATCGACACTTCCCAGAATGCTGTCGATAAACTCGTCCAGCGAAACCTCGACCTGTTCCGGCAACTGCGCCGGGTTCTGCAGGCGGCTGTAGGACAGCAGTTCCAGCACCAGCTCATCCAGTTCCCGAATGTGTGCGACCAATCCTTGCAGGCGCTCGCGACTGGTCGCCGGCAAATCATCGGACAGCGCCAGGGCCAGACCGAAGTCCAGACGGGTCAGCGGCGTGCGCAATTCGTGGGACACCGCATTCAGCAGGTCGCGCTGCTGGTTGAGCAGATTTTCGATGTCGCCGGCCATGGTGTCGAACACGTTGGCCAGGCTGCCGATGTTGGAACTGGCGGGGATCTGCGTGCGCTCGTTCAGGTGGCCCTTGCCGAAGCGTTCGGCAGCACCCTTGAGGCGTTCCAGATCGCGCCAGTGCGGGCGAATCCACAGCAGCAGGCAGGCGAGCATGCTCGCGCCGATCAGCACGTTGATGCTCCAGTACAACAGATTGACGTCCAGCGGATCCGGCGGCACCACCATTTGCACGGCGACGTCATCGTTCAGCGGCGTGACCGCCAAGGTGCGCCATCCCCAATCGCCGATACGCACCACGTTTTCCCCGGCGCGCAAACGCACCTGCTCTGCGGCGGTGAACCCGGCGTCGTCGATGCGCGCCAGAGCGATGTGCAGCGGCTGGAAGTCTTTGTCCATCGACTGCGCCAAGGCTGGCCACTGATCCTGTGGCACCGCGTGAAACTGCCGGGTGATCAGCGATTGCAGGCCGCGCGAGTAGTCGAGGTTGTAGGTGATGAAGCGCTCGCGGAACGCCATGATCACCAGATCCGGCACCAGATAGATCGCCGCGCTGTAGGAGACGATCGTCACCAGATACAGGCGAAACAGGATTCTGAACATCAGCTCAGCATTCCCACTCGGAGCGGCTGAACAGGTAGCCCTTGCCCCAAACCGTCTTGATCTTGCGCGCCTCGCCGGCGTGGTCGTCGAACTTGCGCCGCAGCTTGGAAATCGCCACGTCTACCGAGCGGTCGGTGCCGTTGAACTCGATGCCGCGCAGGCGTTGCAGGATTTGATCGCGGCTCAGCACTTCCCCGGCATGCCGGGCCAGCACCACCAGCAAATTGTATTCGCCGCTGGACAGTTCCACCGGTTGCTCGCGCCAGGTCACGGTGCGCTCGGACAGGTCAATGCACAGATTGCCCATGACGATGCGATCATTGACCGTCATCGGTTCACCGAGGCTGCTGCGCCGCAGCAAAGTACGCACCCGGGCCAGCAAAACCCGTGGCTCGCACGGTTTGGTGACGTAATCGTCGGCGCCCATTTCCAGGCCCAGCACCTGATCGTGACTGTCGTCGCGAGCGGTCAACATCAGGATCGGCAGCGTCGCCGAATCGGCCCGCAGCAAGCGGCAGACTTGCAAGCCGTCAAGGCCGGGCAGCATCAGGTCGAGGATCACCAGATCCGGCGGATTGATCCGTGCCCGCTCGCGCACGTGATCACCACGGCCGATCACGCTCACGGAATAGCCGTTGCGCTCCAGGTAGCTGGAAATCAGTTCGGCGAGGGCGGTGTCGTCTTCGACCAGGAGGATGTTGGGCATGGGGTGTTCCAGGAAAGTGCTGTGGCGACTGTTTGGGCCTCATCGCGAGCAGGCTCACTCCTACAAGGTTCGTGTCTGACACAGTTCCAATGTAGGAGTGAGCCTGCTCGCGATGGCGGTTTATCTGTCGCAATAAATTTCAAGGCGTAAAGGATATACGCCCTCGCCCGTCCCTGAGTAAAACCCTTACACAATTTCACACAGCGCCTACAAAGCTTCACCGCTACCCTCGGCGTCTGGCCTTAGGATGCGGGCTTCAATATTGGGGGTGGTACATGTCAAAAAATCTTCTGGCCGGGCTCGGCCTGATCGCCGCTGCGCTGTTGCTGAGCGCCTGTGATTCGTCCTCGAAGGCCGAAGAAGAAGCGCCGCCAGCTACCGTGCGCATCGAGACCATCGAGGCCCGCCCCCTGTCGATCAGCAGCGAACTGAGCGGGCGTATCGCCGCCCCGCGCATCGCTGAAGTGCGTGCCCGAGTGGCCGGGGTGGTGTTGCAACGGACCTTCCGTGAAGGCAGCGACGTGAAAAAGGGTGACGTGCTGTTTCGCATCGACCCGGCACCGTTCAAGGCTGATCTCGATAGCGCCGAAGCCGCGCTGCGCAAGGCCGAGGCCAATGCCTTCCAGGCCAGGCTGCAGGAACAACGCTACGCGCAGTTGATCGACGACAAGGCCATCAGCGCTCAGGATTACGACAACGCCCGCGCCAATGCCCGGCAAACCGCCGCCGATGTGGCGGCCAATAAAGCTGCAGTGGAACGCGCGAAGCTGAACCTCGGCTACGCCACCGTCACCGCGCCGATTTCCGGGCGGGTCGGCCGTGCATTGGTCACTGAAGGTGCGCTGGTCGGGCAGAACGAAACCACGCCGCTGGCGCTGATTCAGCAGCTCAACCCGATCTACGCCGACCTTACTCAGTCGACCCGTGAACTCAACGAACTGCGTCGCGCGTTCCGTTCCGGGCAGTTGCAGGCAGTCGGTCAGGATCAGGTCAAGGCCACGCTGATTCAGGATGATGGCAGCCTCTATCCGTTGCCGGGCAAATTGCTGTTCAGCGACATCAGCGTCGATCCGGGCACCGGCCAGATCATTCTGCGCAGCGAGTTCCCGAATCCCGATCTCGACCTGCTGCCGGGCAGCTTCATCCGTGTACGTCTGCAACAAGCCACCGTACAGAACGGCATTACCGTGCCGCAACGTGCGGTGCAGCGTGACAGCGCGGGTATCGCCCAGGTGCTGACTGTCGACGAGCAGATGCGCGTCGCCCAGCAGCCGGTGCAACTGGGCGCGGTGCAGAACGACCGCTGGATCGTCACCGGCGGCCTCAAGCCCGGCGACCGCATTGTCATCGAAGGCCTGCAACACGCCCGTCCAGGCGAAAAAGTGCAGATCGACGACACCCCTCTTCCACTTGCCCAGACCTCTGGTCAGTAAGCAGGACGCTTTCATATGCCGCAGTTCTTTATCGATCGCCCGGTGTTCGCCTGGGTTGTCGCCCTGTTCATCCTGTTAGCCGGTGCGCTGGCCATTCCGCAATTGCCGGTGGCGCAGTACCCCGATGTCGCGCCGCCACAGATCGAAATCTACGCGGTGTACCCTGGCGCCTCGGCGCAGACCGTCGATGAAAGCGTGGTCAGCCTGATCGAAGAAGAACTCAACGGCGCCGATCACCTGCTGTACTTCGAATCGCAGAGCAGCCTCGGCAGCGCGACGATTAAAGCGACGTTCCAGCCGGGCACTAACCCGGAACTGGCTCAGGTGGATGTGCAGAACCGCCTCAAAGTGGTCGAGTCGCGCCTGCCGCAAGCGGTGAACCAGCAAGGCTTGCAGGTGGAGAAAGTTTCCGCAGGCTTCCTGTTGCTGATCACCCTGACCTCCAGCGACGGCAAGCTCGATGACGTAGCGCTCAGTGATTATCTGGCGCGCAATGTGATGAACGAGATCAAACGCATCGACGGCGTCGGCAAAGCACAGTTGTATGGCGCCGAACGGGCGATGCGGATCTGGATCGATCCGCAGAAGCTGATCGGTTTCAACCTGACCCCGGCTGACGTCAACGCCGCCATCGTCGCGCAAAACGCCCAGGTGTCGGCGGGCAGTATTGGCGACTTGCCCAACCCATCCTCGCAGGAAATCACCGCGACCATTCTGGTCAAGGGGCAGTTGTCGACGCCGGAAGAGTTCGCCGACATCGTGCTCAAGGCCAATCCCGACGGCTCCACCGTGCGCATTGGCGATGTGGCGCGGGTCGAGGTCGGCAGTCAGGAATACCAGTTCGGCACGCGCCTCAACGGCAAGCCGTCCACCGCCGTCGGCGTGCAGTTGGCGCCTGGGGCCAATGCGCTGGCGACCGCCACATTGATCCGGGCGAAGATGGACGAACTGTCGCGCTACTTCCCCGCGGGCGTCGAATACAAGATTCCGTACGACACCTCGCCGTTCGTCAAAGTCTCGATCACCAAAGTGGTTTACACCTTGGGCGAAGCGATGCTGCTGGTGTTTGCGGTGATGTTCCTGTTCCTGCAGAACATCCGCTACACGCTGATCCCGACGCTGGTGGTGCCGGTGGCCCTGATGGGCACCTTCGCCACCATGCTCGCGCTGGGTTTCTCGATCAACGTGCTGACCATGTTCGGCATGGTCCTGGCGATCGGCATTCTGGTGGACGATGCTATTGTCGTGGTGGAAAACGTCGAGCGCATCATGGCCACTGAAGGCCTGTCGCCGAAAGAAGCGACGCGCAAGGCGATGAAGCAGATTACCGGGGCGATCATCGGCATTACCCTGGTGCTGGTGGCGGTGTTCATCCCGATGGCGTTCATGCAGGGTTCGGTGGGGGTGATTTACCGGCAGTTCTCGCTGTCGATGGCGACATCGATTCTGTTCTCGGCGTTTCTGGCCCTGACGCTGACGCCTGCACTGTGCGCCACGCTGCTCAAGCCGATCGCCAAGGGCGAGCATCATGAGAAGAGCGGATTCTTCGGCTGGTTCAACCGCCGCTTCGAGCAACTGACCGATCGCTATCAAGGCTGGGTCGGCTACGCGCTGAAGCGCAGCGGGCGTTATCTGCTGATCTACGGCGTGCTGCTGATCGGCATGGGGTTGTGCTTTGCGCGTCTGCCCTCCTCGTTCCTGCCGGTTGAGGATCAGGGGTACACCATCACCGATATCCAGCTGCCGCCGGGTGCAAGCAAGAACCGTACGGTGCAGGTGGTCGAGCAGATCGAAGCGCACAACGCCAGTGAACCGGGGGTTGGCGACAGCACGGTGATTCTCGGCTTCAGCTTCTCCGGCAGCGGGCAGAATGCGGCGCTGGCGTTTACCACCCTCAAGGACTGGTCGGAGCGCGGCAGCGACGATTCGGCTACGTCGATTGCCGATCGCGCCAATATCGCCCTGAGCCAGATCAAGGATGCCATCGCGTTCGCTGTGTTGCCGCCGCCGGTTGACGGCCTCGGCACGTCGAGCGGCTTCGAATTCCGTCTGCAGGATCGCGGCGGTCTCGGTCACGCGACATTGATGCAGGCGCGCACTGAACTGCTCGCCGCCGCAGAAAAAAGCCCGGTGCTGATGAACGTGCGCGAAAGCGCGCTGGCCGAAGCACCGCAGGTACAGCTGGAAGTGGACCGCAAACAGGCCAATGCATTGGGCGTGTCGTTCGCCGACATCGGCAGCGTGTTGTCTACCGCCGTGGGTTCCTCCTACATCAATGATTTCCCCAATCAGGGACGCATGCAGCGGGTGGTGGTCCAGGCCGAAGGCGATCAGCGCAGTCAGGTTGATGATCTGCTGAAAATGCACGTGCGCAACAACGCCGGGCACATGGTGCCGCTGTCGGCGTTCGTCCAGGCGAAATGGACCCAAGGCCCGGCGCAATTGACCCGCTATAACGGCTACCCGGCGATTGCGATTTCCGGCGAGCCATCGCCCGGGCACAGCACCGGCGAGGCCATGGCGGAGATCGAACGGCTGGTCGCCCAAGGGCCGAAAGGTCTGGGTCAGGAATGGACCGGGCTGTCGTTGCAGGAACGCTTGTCCGGCAGTCAGGCGCCGATCCTGCTCGGTCTGTCGTTGCTGATCGTGTTCCTGTGCCTGGCGGCGCTGTACGAGAGCTGGTCGATTCCGACTTCGGTGCTGCTGGTGGTGCCGCTGGGTGTGCTCGGCGCAGTACTGGCGGTGACCTTGCGCGGCATGCCCAACGATGTGTTCTTCAAGGTCGGGCTGATTACCATCATTGGTCTGTCGGCGAAGAACGCGATCCTGATCATCGAGTTCGCCAAGAGCCTGTACGACGAAGGTCACGACCTGATCGACGCGACGTTGCAAGCCGCGCGCCTGCGTCTGCGGCCGATCGTCATGACTTCGCTGGCGTTCATCCTCGGCGTGGTGCCGTTGGCCATCGCCACTGGCGCCAGTTCGGCAAGCCAGCAGGCGATCGGCACCGGAGTGATCGGCGGGATGATCACGGCGACGCTGGCGGTGATCTTCGTGCCGTTGTTCTTTGTGGTAGTGATGAAGCTCGTACAACGCCTCACTAAACACCACTGATCCCTGTGGGAGCGGGCTTGCTCGCGAAGGCATCGTATCAGTCAGTATTGATGTAGCTGACACACCGCTTTCGCGAGCAAGCCCGCTCCCACAAGGTCATCGAACAGTCACGTCAGTGGTCATCCGTTGATTTTCGTGCCGTTGTTCTTTGTGGTAGTGATGAAGCTCGTTCAACGCCTCACTAAACACCACTGATCCCTGTGGGAGCGGGCTTGCTCGCGAAGGCATCGTGTCAGTCAGTATTCATGTAGCTGACACAGCGCTTTCGCGAGCAAGCCCGCTCCCACAAGGTCATTCGAACAGTCAAGTCAGTGGTCATCCGAGACGTCGCTGGGCTAAGGTGTAAAAACATCCTGGCCCATCGAGTCCCCATGCGCTTTCTCGCCCGCACCCACCCTCGCCTGTCCGCCGCCGCTTTGGTCGGCCTTGCCACCGGCCTGCTGGTCCCTGCCGACTCCGTCGTCAGCAAAATCCTCATCGGCTGGAACGCCGGCGTCTGGACTTACCTGATCCTGATGTTCTGGCTCGCCACCCGGGCCAAGGCGCCGGACGTCAAACGCATCGCCGTCGTCGAAGACGAGAATGCCGGACTGGTGCTGTTCGTGGTGTGCATCGCAGCATTGGCCAGCCTGGCCGCCATCACCCTGGAACTGGCCGGCACCAAGGATCTGGATACCCATCACAAACTTCTGCATTACGCGTTCACCGCCGTCACCGTCGTAGGTTCCTGGCTGGTGATCGGGGTGATCTTCTGTGTGCACTACGCGCGCCTGTTTTACACCTGGGACGGCAAGGAACCGGCCCTGCGTTTCGCTGAAGGTCTGACCACGCCCAATTATTGGGACTTCCTGTATTTCTCCTTCACCATCGGCGTGGCAGTGCAGACTGCCGATGTCGGCGTGGCTACCCGCGATATTCGCAAGATCGTCCTGGCGCAATCATTGATCGGTTTTGTGTTCAACACCGCGATTCTGGGCTTTTCGATCAATATTGCTGCCGGCCTGTTTGGCTGAGCATTGCGCAGATACTTCAGTAACGCTAAGCACCGCCCGTCGGCGCCAAGTTGAAGTACCACGCGCATTCACTTGACGGAGTGTCAGCTTCTGGTGTTTCCTGAAACCGGTTTCAGCGCCATCGCGGCGCACGAAACGAATAAATCCAATAATAGGTTTCAGACCGTGAACGACTTCTCCGCCGCCCAGCGCAGCCGCGTGACCATGCTTGATGTTGCCGAACGCGCCGGCGTATCCAAGGCCAGCGTCTCGCGCTTCATCGGCGACGACCGCGCCCTGCTCTCCGATGCCATCGCCTTGCGTATCGAGCAGGCGATCAGTGAGCTGGGTTATCGCCCGAACCAGATGGCCCGTGGTCTGAAACGCGGGCGCACGCGCCTGATCGGCATGCTGGTGGCCGATATCCGCAACCCTTATTCGATTGCCGTGATGCACGGGGTGGAAACCGCCTGCCGTGCGCACGGCTACAGCCTGGTGGTGTGCAACACCGACCGCGACGACGAGCAGGAGCGCCAGCATCTGGCGCTGTTGCGCTCGTACAACATCGAGGGGCTGATCGTGAACACCCTTGGCCATCACCGTGACGAACTCCACGAGTTGCACCGGGAAATGCCCTTGGTGCTGGTGGACCGCAAGGTCGATGGCCTCGACAGCGACATGGTCGGGCTGAACAATCCGCAAGCTGTTGAGATGGCGCTGAAGCACCTGGAACAGCGGGGCTATCTCGATGTGTTGCTGGTGACTGAGCCTTATGACGGCACCAGTTCGCGGATCGAGCGGGTCAGCAGTTTTCAGACGCAGATCGCCCAGCGCTCCGGGTTGACCGGGGCGGTGCTGGAAACCAGCGACGCACTCGCTACTCATCTTCAAATCTTTTTGGACACACCGGCGACCGGGCCGAAAGCACTGTTCTGCGCCAACGGTGTGGCAGCGCTGGCCTGTACCCTGGCCTTGCGCGAAATCGGTTGCCGATTGTTCGAGGATGTCGGGCTGATTGCCCTGGATGATCTGGATTGGTACCCGTTGGTCGGCAGCGGAATTACCGCCCTCGCCCAGCCCACAGCCGAGATCGGCGCGCGGGCGTTTGAATGTTTGCTCAAGCGTTTGCGGGGGGATGTCGAGGTAGCGCGCAGAGTGGATTTTGCGCCGGTGCTGATTGAGCGCGGTTCTACCCGGGGGACTGGTGGTGTTTGAGCTGACGCCTTCGCTGGCAAGCCAGCTCCCACAGGGTTTTGTGGTGTTAATGCAATCCATCCAATACCCCAGAACATTGTGGGAGCTGGCTTGCCAGCGACGAAGCCCAAAAGACCATCAAAAAACCATCTGATATTTTTTTGAACAAAAATGAAACCGGTTTCAGAGGTGGATAACAATGAATAAACCTGCCGTTTCCATCAGCCTTTCCAGCTACGGCGCCGAGCTTGTGCGCCAACGCGGGCAAGACTTCTTCATCGATGTGCTGGCCGCCGCTGGCGCTGATCGCATCGAATGGCGCGAAGAGCTGCTGACTCGCGAAGTGCCCGAGCAACTGCAAGCCGCCACTCGGGCGCAGGGACTGCAAAGCATCTATTCGTCGCCGAGCGAACTGTGGCTCGCCGGTCAGGCGCGGCCCAATCCCGAGCTGATCAACGCCCTGCAACACGCAGAGGCATTCGGCTCGAAATGGCTGAAAGTCTCGCTCGGTTACTTCACCGACAACTGTGATCTGCAAGTGCTGAAACAACTGCTGGGCAACAGCCCGGTGCAGTTGCTGGTGGAAAACGACCAGACCTTGCAGGGCGGCCGCATCGAGCCGTTCCAGCGTTTTTTCGCGGCGGTGGAGCAGCATGATTTGCCGATCAAGATGACCTTCGATATCGGCAACTGGCAGTGGCAAGACCAGTCCGCCGCCAACGCCGCACGTCTGCTCGGACGCCACGTCGGCTACGTGCACTGCAAAGCCGTGGCCCGCCGCGCCGACGGCAAACTGGTCGCCGTGCCGCCCGCCGTCAGCGACCTGCATTTGTGGGAACAACTGCTGCGGCACATGGCCCAAGGCGTTATGCGTGCCGCCGAATACCCGTTGCAGGGCGATGACCTGGTAGCGTTGACCACGGAACACGTCGCCGCCCTCGCCCGCCTTGGCCAATCGCGTCTGGAGCCTGCCCATGTCTGACATCGATATTCTGTCGTTCGGCGAAACAATGGCGATGCTGGTCGCCGAGCAGACCGGTGATCTGGCTGCAGTCGAGCATTTTCACAAACGCATCGCAGGCGCCGACAGCAATGTGGCGATCGGTCTGTCGCGCCTGGGCTTCAATGTGGCGTGGCTGAGCCGGGTCGGCGCCGATTCCCTCGGACGTTTCGTGGTCGAGACCTTGATCAAGGAAGGTCTGGATTGCAGTCACGTCGCGGTCGATCACCAGCACCCGACCGGTTTCCAGTTCAAGTCGCGCACCGACGACGGCAGCGACCCGCAGGTCGAGTATTTCCGCCGTGGCTCGGCGGCCAGTCATCTGTCATCGCTGTCGATCACTGACAGCCTGTTAAGCGCTCGCCACCTGCACGCCACCGGGATTCCACCGGCGCTGTCAGCGAGCGCCCGGGAAATGTCGTTCGAGCTGATGACACGCATGCGCCATGCCGAGCGCAGCGTGTCGTTCGATCCCAACCTGCGCCCAAGTCTGTGGGCCTCTGAGCAAGAGATGATCCGCGAGATCAACCGCCTCGCCGCCCTCGCCCACTGGGTCTTGCCGGGCTTGAGCGAAGGTCGCTTGCTGACCGGCTTCGAAGACCCGGCGGACATCGCGGCGTTTTATCTCGATCAGGGCGCCGAAGCCGTGGCGATCAAGCTTGGGCCGCAAGGTGCCTATTACCGCACGCATCTGGATCAGGGTTTTGTCGCCGGGGTTCCGGTGGCCAACGTGGTCGACACCGTGGGTGCGGGTGATGGCTTTGCGGTTGGCATGATCAGTGCCCTGCTGGAGCATCAGAGTTTTGCCGAGGCGGTGCAACGCGCGAACTGGATTGGCAGTCGGGCGGTGCAGAGTCGCGGGGATATGGAGGGGTTGCCGACCCGGTCTGAACTCATCGTTGAATTCGAGGCCGCTGATCGCGAGCAGGCTCACTCCTACAGTGGATCTCCGCCAGTCACAGCTGCAGCGGCAAACACATAACCCTTGTAGGAGTGAGCCTGCTCGCGATGAGGCCCGCTTGATCACCGCAAAAATTTGAACCTGCTGCGACAAAAACAACAAGCTCAGGAGCAACACCATGAAATCCGTAACCCTCGCCGCCCGCCGCTGGTGGTACATCATGCCGATCGTGTTCATCACCTACAGCCTGGCGTATCTCGACCGCGCCAACTACGGCTTTGCCGCCGCGTCCGGCATGGCCGCCGACCTGATGATCACCCCGGGCCTGTCTTCATTGCTCGGCGCGCTGTTCTTCCTCGGTTACTTTTTCTTCCAGGTACCGGGAGCGATCTACGCGCAGAAGCACAGCGTGAAAAAGCTGATTTTCTTCAGCCTGATTTTCTGGGGCGGCCTCGCCACCCTGACCGGCGTCGTGTCCAACGCCTACTGGCTGATCGTGATTCGCTTCATGCTCGGTGTGGTAGAAGCCGCGGTGATGCCGGCGATGCTGGTTTACCTGTGCCACTGGTTCACTCGCGCCGAACGCTCGCGGGCCAACACCTTTCTGATCCTCGGCAACCCGGTAACGATGCTGTGGATGTCGGTGGTTTCGGGCTATCTGGTGCAGCACTTCAGCTGGCGCTGGATGTTCATCATCGAAGGTCTGCCGGCGGTGATCTGGGCGTTTATCTGGTGGAAGCTGGCCGATGACCGTCCGGCTCAGGCCAAGTGGCTGAGCGAGCAGGAAAAGCACGATCTGGAGAGCGCTCTCGCCGCCGAACAGGTCGGGATCAAAGCGGTGAAGAACTACGCCGAAGCGTTCCGCTCGCCGAAGGTGATCATTCTGGCGCTGCAGTTTTTCTGCTGGAGCATCGGCGTCTACGGCTTCGTGCTGTGGCTGCCGTCGATCCTCAAGGCCGGCGCGCAAATGGACATGATCGAGGCCGGCTGGCTGTCGGCGCTGCCGTATCTGGCGGCGGTGATCGGCATGCTCGCGGTGTCGTGGGGTTCGGACAAACTGCAGAAGCGCAAACGCTTCGTCTGGCCGCCGCTGCTGATCGCCTCCATCGCGTTCTATGGCTCTTACGCCTTGGGCGCGGAACATTTCTGGTGGTCGTACACGCTGCTGGTGATCGCCGGCGCCTGCATGTACGCGCCGTACGGGCCGTTCTTCGCCATCGTTCCGGAGATCCTCCCGGCCAACGTTGCCGGTGGCGCCATGGCGCTGATCAACAGCATGGGCGCGCTCGGTTCGTTCGGCGGCTCGTACCTGGTTGGCTATCTGAACAGCTCCACCGGTTCGCCCAGTGCTTCGTACCTGCTGATGAGCGGCGCGTTGCTGCTGTCGGTGGTGCTGACGATTTTTCTCAAGCCTGGCGCCAGTGATCGTGTCGTGGCCAAAGCCGTAGTCACGCGTCCCATGCCGGCGCATTCCTGAAGAGATTTTTGCCCATGAAAAAGCAAGTCGTGCTGTACAAGAAACTCTCGCCGGCGCTGATGACGCGTCTGCAGCAACAGTGTGAAGTGACGTTGATCGAAAGCCTCGACGCCGACGGCCTGATGAAGCTGCGTGACGCCCTGCCCGGCGCCCATGGCTTGCTCGGCGCCAGCCTGAAACTCGACGCCGCGTTGCTCGACCTGGCGCCGCAACTGCAGGCGATTGCCAGCGTCTCGGTCGGTGTCGACAACTACGACATCGACTACCTGACCCGGCGCAAGATCCTCCTTAGCAACACCCCGGACGTGCTCACCGAAACCACCGCCGACACCGGTTTCGCGCTGATCCTCGCCACGGCCCGGCGCGTGGTGGAACTGGCGAACATGGTGCGCAGCGGCCAATGGCATCGCAACATCGGCCCGGCGCATTTCGGCACCGATGTGCATGGCAAGACCCTGGGCATCATCGGCATGGGCCGTATCGGCGAAGCGCTCGCGCAGCGCGGGCATTTCGGTTTTGGCATGCCGGTGCTCTATCACAGCCAGTCGCGCAAACCGGCAGTCGAGGCGCGTTTTGACGCGCAGTACCGTAGCCTTGAGGCGCTGCTGCAAGAGGCGGATTTCATCTGCCTGACCCTGCCGCTGACTACACAGACCGAAGGCCTGATCGGCGCCGAGCAATTTGCGCTGATGCGCCCCGAGAGCATCTTCATCAATATCTCGCGCGGCAAAGTGGTGGATGAAGCGGCGCTGATCGACGCGTTGCGCCACCAGCGGATTCGCGCAGCGGGGCTGGATGTATTCGAGCGTGAACCGTTGAATCATGATTCGCCGTTGTTGCAGTTGAACAATGTGGTGGCAACCCCGCACATGGGTTCGGCGACGCATGAGACACGCGAGGCGATGGCGCGGTGTGCGGTGGACAATCTGCTGGCGGCTTTGGCTGGGGAGAAGCCGGCGAATCTGGTGAATCCGGTGGCTTGGCAGGGCTGAAAAATGCGCTGAATGGCAGATTGCATTCGCGAGCAAGCCCGCTCCCACAGGGTTCGGTGTGTACAGATAACATTATGTACACACCCATCCACTGTGGGAGCGGGCTTGCTCGCGAAGAGGCCAGTTCAGACAACACAAGACTGTCAGGCACTACGCACCTGCAACAGCTGCACCGCACACAACGCAATCCGCGCACAGGCATCCGCCAGCTGCACCCGATCCAGCACCAGCCCGATGCGAATATGCCCCGCCGCACTCGGCCCGAACGCTTCGCCAGCCAGCACAGAGACCCCATAACCTTCCAGCAAGCGCTCGGCAAACGCCTGCGCGCCAAACCCGGTCTGGCGCACATCGACCATCACGAACATCCCGCCATCCGGGCGGATCGGCTGCAACCCCGGACAACCGCGCAAACGCTCGCACACCAGATCGCGGCGCAACCGATATTCCTCGCGCATCTGCGTCACCTCCGGCAGATCGCTTGCCAACGCGACCTCCGCTGCTTTCTGCACAAAATCCGGCAGACCGAACAACATGCTCAACGACAGGTTCACCAGATGCTCGGCCAGCACCTTCGGCCCGATCGACCAGCCAATGCGCCAACCGGTCATGGCATGGGATTTCGACAGGCTGTTGATGGTTGCCGTGCGTTCGGCCATGCCCGGCAGGCTCGCCGGGCTGATGTGTTCGCCCTCGTAGAGCAGATCGCTGTAGACCTCGTCACTGATCAGCCATAAATCGTGGCGCACGCACAGCGCCGCCAGCTCTTGCCAGATCAGCAGCGACAGGCTCGCGCCGGAAGGATTATTCGGACTGTTGAGCAACATCGCGCGGGTCTTCGGCGTGATCCGCGCAGCGACATCAGAGGGATCAACACGAAAGCCGTTTTCCGGTCGAACCGGCACCGGCACCACCGTCGCACCGCACGCGCCGAACACGCCCTCGTAGGTCACGTACATCGGCTCGGCGACGATCACTTCATCGCCCGGATCCAACAGACATTGGGCCACCGAATACACCGCGCATTGCGCGCCGGGCAGCACGATCACGTGCTCGGCATCCACCACCTGACCGCTGCGCCGCTGGTGGCGGGCGGCGATCAATTTGCGCAGCGCCAAGCGGCCACGTACTTCGGAATAATGCGTATCGCCGGCCAGCAGACTGTCGATGGCACCATGAATGATCGGCAGCGGCGTATCGAAATCCGGATCCCCCACGCTCAGCAGCAGGATATCGACGCCCTCGGCGCGCAGCTCCAGCGCTCGGTCATGAATCTGCCAGGCTGCGGCTCCCTCCCCGGCGATTCGTTGGGTCAAGGCTGAATAACGCATGCACGTCTCCTGATTGCGCGGTCTCCAGCCTTCACCCTAGGTCAAATCACAAACCGCGCCACCATGGCATTCAAATCCACCGCCAGACGCGACAGCTCATGGGTCGCAGCGCTGGTCTGGTTGGCTCCGGCGGCGGACTGCGTGGCCAGATCACGGATGTTGACCAGGTTGCGATCAACTTCACGGGAGACCTGCGCCTGTTCTTCCGAAGCGCTGGCGATCACCAGGTTGCGCTCGTTGATCTGGTGGATCGACTGGGTGATTTGCTCCAGCGCCACACCCGCAGCGCGGGCCATTTCCAGAGTGGTCTGGGTGCGCTGGTTGCTTTGCTGCATCGACGACACCGCTTCGCCGGTACCGTTCTGGATGCCAGCGACCATTTTTTCGATTTCCTGAGTCGATTGCGCGGTGCGATGTGCCAAGGCACGCACTTCGTCCGCCACCACCGCAAATCCGCGTCCGGCCTCACCGGCACGCGCTGCTTCGATCGCCGCGTTGAGGGCCAGCAGGTTGGTCTGTTCGGCGATGGCGCGGATCACATCCAGCACCTTGCCGATGTCGCGCCCCTGCGCGGCGAGGCCTTCGATCATTTGCGCGGTGCTCTGCACGTCATGGGTCATGGTCTGGATCGCGTCGACGGTTTTCACCACTTGATCGCGACCTTCACGGGCGGCCTGGGTCGACTGGTTCGAGGCTTCGGAGGTCGATACCGCGTTGCGTGCGACTTCCTCCACAGCGGCGGTCATTTCGTTGACGGCGGTGGCGGCTTGTTCGATCTCGTTGTTCTGCTGTTGCAGGCCACGGGAAGCCTCCTCGGTGACAGCGCTCAACTCTTCGGCCGCGGCGCCGAGTTGCGTGGCGGAACCGGCGATCTGTTCGATGGTTTTGCGCAGGTTGGTCTGCATCGTGGCCAACGCTTGCAACAGCTGTGTGGCTTCGTCCTTGCCGTCGACTTCAATCGACTGGGTCAAATTGCCGCCAGCGATGGTTTGCGCAGCCTGTACCGCACGGTTCAATGGGGTGACGATGCTGCGGGTCAGCAACAGGGCCAGCAGTACCGTGGCGAGCGCGGCGACCACGGCAACAACGATGATGCCGGTAATGGCGCTGTCGTAATGCTCACCGGCCTGGGTGGAGGCGACTTTCGCACCCGCCGCGTTGATCGCGATCAGCTTGTTGAGTTGCTCGCCCATCTGGTCGGTGCCGTCCTTGATTCGCGTGTTGATCAAGGTGCGCATCTCGTCGACCTTGTCCTGACGCGACAGCTCCATCATCTGGTTTTGCGCTTGCAGGTAGTTGTCGAGCGTGGTCGCGAACGTCTGATACAACGCACGCTCTTCGCTCTCTGCCGGCAACGCGGCGTAGCTGGCCTGAGCACTGCGCACCTTGTCCACCAGCACGCCGATGCGCGTTTGAGCCTCTTGCAGACCTGCCGGGTCACGGTTGACCAGAATCCGGAACGACAGAATCCGCAGGCGCAGAACGTTTTCCGTGACCACGCCAAGGTAGGTGACGCTGGGCAGTTGGTTGGTATCCATGTCGATGGAAGCCTGGCGGATGGTCGACATGCGGTTGACGGCGAACACACCAAGGACAATCACCAGCAAGGCGATAAAGGCAAAACCGAGGAAGGCACGGGGCGCGATATTCAGGTTACGCAAGGACATGGTTGGACTCTCGGATAGAGGTAGCTGCGAGCGTCCGTGCCGTCATCACTGGCCCTTGGGGGCGGGACCAGTCAGGCGTCACTGTTCGAGGGAATCTGTGTGCGCCTGATCTCTGTATCGGCGGGGCTTTAGGAAGATTTCGTGTAAAGCGAAAATATTTTTCAAGGTGTTTCACCACTGAAACACCCTGACACCAACCCTCTGTGGCGAGGGGATTTATCCCCGATCGGCTGCGCAGCAGTCGCAAAATCTCAAAACTGGTTTTTTGCGAAAAACGCGGGGGGGCTGCTTCGCAACCCATCGGGGATGAATCCCCTCGCCACAACATCTTCACGCAATCAGCTATTGAGTTTGGCCATCTGCCAGACGCGGGCAATGTCAGTCGCCCGTTCGCGCAACAAGCGTGGAGCTTCGGCACAGGCCTGCTCCAGGGTCATCGGGCCGCTGGTGACGGCGAATGCGGCGTCGATGCCGTGCTCGTAGAGTTCCTGATAACCCTCACCCAAGGTGCCGGCGATGACGATCACCGGCACGCCGTGCTGCTTGGCAATCCGCGCCACGCCGAACGGGGTCTTGCCGCGCAGGGTTTGCGCGTCGAACCGCCCTTCTCCCGTGATCACCAGATCGGCGCCGTTGACCGCTTCGGCCAGCCCCACCAACTCGGCCACCACTTCCACGCCGGCCTGAAATTGCGCGCCAAGAAACGCCTTGGCCGCAAAGCCCAGTCCGCCCGCTGCCCCGCTGCCCGGCTCATCGCGAACGTCCTTGCCCAACGCTTGCGCGCAGAGCTCGGCGAAGTGCCCCAGCGCCTGATCCAGTTGCTGAACCTGCGCCGGTGAAGCGCCCTTTTGCGGGCCGAAAATCGCCGAGGCGCCGTGCGGGCCGCACAGCGGGTTGTTGACGTCGGCGGCGATGTCGAAGCGCACGTGGGCCAGACGCGGATCAAGCTCACTCAAATCCAGCCGCGCCAGTTGCGCCAGTGCCAAGCCGCCCGGCACCAATGGCTGACCCTGCGCATCGAGCAATTTCACCCCAAGCGCCTGCATCGCGCCGGCGCCGCCGTCGTTGGTGGCGCTGCCGCCAATCGCCAGAATCACCCGTTGCGCGCCGGCATCCAGCGCGGCGCGAATCAGTTCGCCGGTGCCGAAGGTGCTGGTGATGCATGCATCGCGTTGCCCCGTAGGCACTAATTGCAAACCACTGGCCTCGGCCATTTCGATGATCGCGGTGTGATTGTGTGGCAACCAGCCCCACGCGGCGTCGACCGGCGCACCCAGCGGCCCGCGTACTCGGGTGCGGCGCAGTTCACCCTCGCAAGCGGCGAGAATCGATTCCACCGTGCCCTCGCCGCCGTCGGCCATCGGGCATTTGACCAGTGTTGCTTGCGGCCAGACTTGCGCCAGCCCCAGCGCAATGGCCTCGGCAACGCCTTGGGCACTTAGGCTGTCCTTGAACGAATCGGGGGCGATGACGATCTTCATGCGAATTCTCCAGTTCCAATGCACCTCATGCTGCCAGTCGGCCTGCGCATTGACGCCGGTCCGCTGCACAAGTGCGGTGGGCGTTTATTGTTCATTTCTACAAAAGCCCAGCGAGATATGCGCTGGATGTACCGGCCTCTTCGCGAGCAAGCCCGCTCCCACCCTAGAATGCGTTCCTCCTGTGGGAGCGGGCTTGCTCGCGAAGGCGTCGGTGAAAACACCCAATCAACCCGGATCAGTCTGCGGCAGCAATTGCACCCCGAGATACAACGCCAACATCCCGTCCAGCCGCATCGGGTCTACCCCGCTCAACTCGGCAATCCGCTCCATCCGGTAACGCAGACTGTTGCGATGGATGCCCAGCGCATCGGCGCAGGCCTGACTCTGCCCGTCGTGTTCACACCAACTGCGCAGGGTCGCGAGCAACTGGCCATTGCCGTCCTTGGCGATAACTTTGCGCAACGGTTTGAGCAATTCATCCAGCGCATCATCGTTGCGATGGCGCCAGAGCATCACCGGCAAGCGATAGCGATTGAGCGTCAGCAAGCGCGAATTCGGCAGCACTTCCCGGCCATAAGCCAGCAGATCGCCAACCCGCCGATAACAGCGGCGTAACCCGGCCAGCCCATCCGCCTGCCCGCCCACAGCGATGCGCAGAATGTTCCAGCCGAGGCCATCGAGTTTTTCCAGCAGGCGATCATGCTCAACCGTTTGACTTGCGGGTCGGCACCACAGCAGCGACGACTTGGCCGAACTGACGCACCAGCTGTCCGGATAGCGCGAGGTCAGCCACGCGCTCAACGCCTCGACGGTTTGCCCCGGCCCATGCTCCAGACCCAGTTCGAACAGATACGGCACCCGGGTCAACTGCGGCTTGAGCCCCAGTTGCTGCGCCTCATCGATCAGTCGCGGCGAGTCGCCGGCTTCGCTCAACAGCAACGCCAACAGGTCATCGCAACGCTGGCGCCGCCATTGCTGCTCGGCCTGCTGGTTGCGCTGACCGACGAGCATTTCGGCGGTCATGCGCACCAGTTCGGCGTAGGTGCGCAGTTGCTCCGGTTCGCCGGTAATACCGAGCACGCCGATCAGGCGTTGATCGAGCATCAGCGGCAGGTTGATCCCCGGCTGCACACCCTTCAAGTGCACAGCGGTTTGTGCATCGATCTCTACCACCCGCCCGTTGGCCAGCACCAGTTGCGCACCTTCGTGACGGGTGTTGATGCGCTCCGGCTCGCCGCTGCCAAGGATCAGGCCCTGGCTGTCCATGACGTTGACGTTGTAGGGCAAAATGGCCATGGCCCGGTCGACGATATCCTGAGCGAGGTCGTGATCGAGTTCGAACATGATCGGCAAAATCCTTAAGCAGCGGCGGCGGACGGTTGTTCACCCGCACAGGGTCTGGCGGCAAACCCTGTGCTCAGGCACAAAGACAATCCGGCCACAGGTGGCCGAGACTCTCGGGGCGATCAACGTTAACCTGTGCATCGCAAAAAATCATAATAAAGAGAGAGCCGCTATGTCGCAGAGCGCCGCAGCTACCCAGACCATCGACGACGGTAAAAACGCCGTCTACAAACGCATCACCCTGCGTTTGATCCCCTTCATCTTCATCTGCTACCTGTTCAACTACCTCGACCGGGTCAACGTTGGCTTCGCCAAACTGCAGATGCTCGACGCATTGAAGTTCAGTGAAACCGTTTACGGCCTCGGTGCCGGGATCTTCTTCATCGGCTACGTGCTGTGCGGCGTGCCGAGCAACCTGGCGCTGACCCGATTCGGCCCGCGACGCTGGATCGCGCTGATGATGATCACTTGGGGCACGCTGTCGACCTGTCTGTTGTTCGTCACCACCCCGACCCAGTTCTACACCCTGCGCCTGTTCACCGGTGCGGCCGAAGCGGGGTTCTTCCCGGGTGTGGTGCTGTACCTCTCGCAGTGGTTCCCGACGTTCCGCCGTGGACGGATCATGGCGCTGTTCATGTCGGCAATTCCGGTCTCGGGCCTGCTAGGCAGCCCATTCTCCGGCTGGATCCTCAATCACTTCGCCGCCGGGCAAGGTGGACTGGCCGGCTGGCAGTGGATGTTCCTGCTGCAAGGCATTCCAACCGTGATCCTCGGCGCCCTCGCCTATTTCCTGCTCAGCGACAGCTTCGCCAATGCCAAGTGGCTGAGCCCGCACGAGCGCGCGGTGCTTGAGGCGGATCAGGCCGAAGACCTGGCGAACAAACCGAAAACCACCTCGGACTCGCTGCTCGCGGTATTCAAGAACCCGGCGATCTGGGCGTTTGGCCTGATCTACTTCTGCATCCAGAGCGGCGTGTACGCGATCAACTTCTGGCTGCCGTCGATCATCAAGAACCTCGGCTTCAGCGACAACCTGGTGATCGGCTGGCTGAGTGCGATCCCCTATCTGCTGGCGGCGGTGTTCATGCTGCTGGTGGGGCGTTCGGCGGACTTGCGCAAAGAGCGTCGCTGGCACTTGGTCGTACCGATGCTGATGGGCGCGCTCGGTCTGCTGATCGCGGTGAACTTCGCCGCCAACCCGGCCATCGCCATCCTCGGCCTGACCATTGCAACCATGGGCGCGCTGACCGGCCTGCCGATGTTCTGGCCGGTGCCGACCGCCCTGTTGAGCGCAGGCGCGGCGGCCGGTGGTCTGGCGTTGATCAACTCGATGGGGCAAATGGCCGGTTTCCTCAGCCCGTACCTGGTGGGTTGGGTCAAGGACAGCACCGGTTCGACCGATGCGGCGTTGTATCTGCTGGCGGGTGTGATTGTCGGCGGCAGCTTGCTGGCGTTGCGCATGACGCGGACGCTGCGGGCTTAATCATCACGCATCAAGATCAAAAGATCGCAGCCTGCGGCAGCGCCTGCACGGAAATACGCGTTTCCCTGTAGGAGTTGCCGCAGGCTGCGATCTTTTTTTGCTCACTGATTGCAACGCCCGAACTTGCCAATCACGGAGAAATCCCGCAAAAACGCACAGATCTTTAAAGGATTTTTACCAATGAGCTCGATTCTCGATCTGGAGATCTTCGTCCGCGTGGCCGACTCCGGCAGCATCTCCGCCGCTGCCCGCGCGCTGGAACTGACGCCGGCCGCCGCAAGCATCGCCTTGAAGCGTCTGGAAACCCGCCTCGGTAGCCGCCTGCTTGCGCGCTCTACCCGCAGCATGCGCCTGACCGAAGAAGGTCGGCGTTATCTCGACAGCGTACGCATTGCCCTGTCCGCCCTGGCCGAAGGTGAGCAGGCACTGAAGCAACACGGCGAAGGCCTCAGTGGTGTGCTGCAACTGGCGGCGCCCTCGGACTTCGGGCGCAACGTGTTGTTGCCGTGGCTGGACGATTTCAAATGCGAACACCCGAATATTCAGCTGCAACTGCTGCTCAACGATCGGCACGCCGATCTGTTCCGCGAAACCGTGGATGTCGCGCTGCGCTTTGGTGTGCCCAGTGATTCGACGCTGGTAGCGTTGCCGATTCTGCCGGCGCATCGCCGCGTTGCCTGCGTCAGCCCGGACTATCTCGCCCGCCATGGCACACCGCAACATCCCGGCGAACTGCGCGAACACAGCGCCCTGCTCTACCTGCGCAATGGCCGGCCCTACAACACCTGGCGCTTCAGTCGCGAGGACGAAACGCTGGAGGTTGAAGTCCACGGCGATTACTTCAGCGATGACGGCGAAGTCGCGCGGCGCTGGGCCCTGGCCGGGCATGGCATTGCCTACAAAGCCTGGCTGGACGTCGCCGAGGATGTGCGCGGCGGACGCCTGCTGACGCTGTTCGATGACTGGCATGGCGAAAGCGTGCCGTTCAATCTGCTCTGCCCGCATCGGGTGCAGGTGTCCGAACGCGTTCGGGTGTTGCAGGCTTTTTTGCAGACGCGTTGCGCAGCGCTCAGCCGATAATTCACTTTGCCCCATCGGAAGCTTCTGGTATTTGATTGGAGTTTTCCCACCCGATAAAAGGATTTCGGCATGAGCTACCGCACACTGGGGCACTCGGGGTTGCAGGTGTCTACCCTCACCCTCGGCACGATGATGTTTGGCGAGCAAACCAGCGCCGAGGACTCGCTGCGCATCATCGACAAGGCCTGGGATCAGGGCATCAATTTCATCGACACTGCCGACGTCTATACCAACGGCCGCTCGGAAGAAATCGTCGGCGAGGCGATTGCCCGCCATCGGCACGAATGGGTGTTGGCAACCAAGGTCGGTTTCGGCCCGGCGGACGGCGTGCCGAACCGCAGCGGCTTGAGCCGCAAGCACATCTTCAATGGTCTGGAGGCCAGCCTGACCCGTCTTGGCACCGACTATCTCGACATCTATTACCTGCACCGCGAAGACCACAACACGCCGCTGGAAGTCACGGTGTCGGCGATCGGCGACCTGATTCGTCAGGGCAAGATCCGTTACTGGGGCCTGTCGAACTATCGCGGCTGGCGCATCGCCGAGGTGATTCGCATCGCTGACAAGCTCGGTATCGACCGCCCGGTGATCAGCCAGCCGCTGTACAACATCGTCAACCGCCAGGCCGAGACCGAGCAGATCAGCGCCGCGCAAACCTATGGCCTCGGCGTGGTGCCTTACAGCCCGCTGGCCCGCGGCGTGCTCAGCGGCAAGTACGCACCCGACGCCACTCCCGACGCCAACAGCCGCGCCGGGCGTCAGGACAAACGCATTCTGGAAACCGAATGGCGCGTGGAATCGCTGCGCATCGCCCAGCAGATTCAGCAGTACACCCAGGGCCGTGGCGTCGGGATTGTCGAATTCGCGATTGCCTGGGTGCTGAACAACAGCGCGGTGACCTCGGCGATTGTCGGGCCGCGCACCGAACAACAGTGGGATGCTTATACCAAGGCGCAGGCGGTGCAGATCACGGCGGAGGATGAAGCGTTTATCGACTCGCTGGTGACGCCGGGGCATGCTTCGACGCCGGGGTTTAACGATGTGAGCCATTTTGTGCCGGGCCGTAAACCGCGTTCGACGTGAGCCCCCCGCCCTCACCCTAGCCCTCTCCCGGAGGAGAGGGAACCGATCGGGGAATATTGAAGCTACGCTTTTGCCTGAAGCTGTTGTGTTGAATGCATAATCGACTCGGACTTTCACATCGCTGAATGTCGCGAGACCCTACGGTCAGTCCCCTCTCCCTCTGGGAGAGGGTTAGGGTGAGGGGCTTTTGGGTTTATGTAGAAAATATTGACCGCCCCGGCCAATATTCAGCACAAAAACCACGTATCCTGCGCGCCCTGTTTGATCACCCATCCGCGAGGACAGTTTGTCTAAAGGTATCGCTCTATCGGTTTCAGCTTCGGTGCTGTTTGCCGTCATGTATTACTACACCTCGCTGCTCACTCCGTTGAGCGGCGTGGAAATCTTCGGCTGGCGGATGCTGCTGACTGTGCCGTGCATGACCGTGTTCATGCTGGTGTCGGGTGAATGGCGGCGGGTGCTGGAGTTGCTGCGCAAGGTGGCGGGCTATCCAAAGCTGATTGGCGGTCTGATTGTTTCGTCGGGTTTGCTCGGCGTGCAGTTGTGGCTGTTCATGTGGGCGCCGCTCAACGGCTACAGCCTCGATGTGTCGCTGGGTTATTTCCTGTTGCCGCTGGCGATGGTACTGACCGGGCGCATTGTGTACGGTGACAGCCTGTCGTACCTGCAGAAAATCGCGGTGTTCTTTGCCGTTCTCGGCGTGGCGAACGAGCTGTATCGGGTCGGCGGATTTTCCTGGGCGACCCTGGTGGTCGTGGTCGGTTACCCGCTGTATTTCGTCCTGCGCAAACGCCTGAAGACCGACAACCTGGGCGGTCTGTGGGTCGATATGACCTTGATGCTGCCGGTGGCGTACTGGTTCGTGCGCGGTGGTGAGCAAGGTTTTGCCGTGTTCGATCAGTATCCGGGCTTGCTCTGGCTGATTCCGCTGCTCGGTCTGATCAGTGCTTCGGCGCTGGTGGTGTACATCATTGCCAGCCGCTTGCTGCCGTTCAGCCTGTTTGGTTTGCTCAGTTACGTCGAGCCGGTGTTGCTGCTCGGCGTGGCGCTGTTGCTGGGGGAAAGCATCAAGGCGGGTGAGTGGCTGACGTACATTCCGATCTGGCTCGCCGTTGTGGTGCTGATCTTCGAAGGCTTCAAACACCTGATGCGACAACGCAGGTCTTAAAAGCAACACAAAACTACTGTGGGAGCGGAATTGCTCGCGAAAGCGTCAGCTCAGTCAACAAAGACCTTGAACGAAAGACCGAATTCGCGAGCAAGCCCGCTCCCACAGTTTTGCTGATGCAAAAAATCCCGGCTGTGCATGACTGCAAGCCGGGATTTTTTCATTCTGGTGGCGGATTACTCGGTTGCGAGCACACCACGACGCACCTGATCACGCTCGATCGATTCGAACAGGGCCTTGAAGTTGCCCTCGCCGAAACCATCATCGCCCTTACGCTGGATGAATTCGAAGAACACCGGGCCCATCAGGGTTTCCGAGAAGATCTGCAGCAGCAGGCGCTTGTCGTCCGGGTTCGACGAGCCGTCGAGCAGGATGCCGCGCGATTGCAGTTGATCCACCGGCTCGCCGTGGTTCGGCAGGCGGCCTTCGAGCATTTCGTAGTAGGTGTCCGGCGGTGCGGTCATGAAGCGCATGCCGATCTTCTTCAACTGATCCCAGGTCTTGACCAGGTCGTCGGTGAGGAACGCCACGTGCTGAATGCCCTCGCCATTGAATTGCATCAGGAACTCTTCGATCTGCCCGGCGCCCTTGGACGACTCTTCGTTCAGCGGGATGCGGATCATGCCGTCCGGTGCGGTCATCGCTTTCGAGGTCAGGCCGGTGTATTCGCCCTTGATGTCGAAATAGCGGATCTCGCGGAAGTTGAACAGTTTCTCGTAGAAGTTGGCCCAGTAGGCCATGCGGCCGCGGTACACGTTGTGGGTCAGGTGGTCGATGATCTTCAGACCGGCACCGACCGGGTTGCGATCAACGCCTTCGATGAACACGAAGTCGATGTCATAGATCGAACTGCCTTCACCAAAACGGTCGATCAGGTACAGCGGCGCGCCGCCGATGCCCTTTATCGCTGGCAGGTTCAGCTCCATCGGGCCGGTTTCGATGTGGATCGGCTGAGCACCGAGTTCCAGTGCGCGGCTGTAGGCCTTTTGCGAATCCTTCACGCGGAACGCCATGCCGCACACCGACGGTCCATGCTCGGCCGCGAAATACGAGGCCACACTGTGCGGTTCGTTGTTGAGGATCAGGTTGATCGCGCCCTGACGGTACAGGTGCACGTTCTTGGAGCGGTGGGTCGCGACTTTGGTGAAGCCCATGATCTCGAAGATCGGCTCCAGGGTGCCAGGAGTCGGCGATGCGAACTCGATGAACTCAAAGCCCATCAGGCCCATTGGGTTTTCGTATAAATCTGCCATGGTGACGCCTCATCATTCTTATCAATTAACCAGAGTTATTTGTCAGTAATGCTGAGACCGGCGGGAGGTGCGCAGGAGATGCCTCGCACACTGCGGGCGAGGAAGTCACCGTAGATCAGTTGAAACCCGAATATCTTCATTGTCGACCCAAGGCTCTTGCGGGCGAGGCTTCTGCTGCCAGAAGACGTTTATTATTGTATGCGTAACCGGATTCTACACAGCGTAAATAGGGTTGTCTGCCCTCTCTATAAAATCCGCCTTTTTCGCATCGGTGCAAGAGGTTTGTTGCGCACGTAAGCAAGCTGAGCCTGTATCGCACTCGCCCCGCAGATCAATCGCCTGTAAGCGGCACAAGCGGCAACGGCCATCTATCATGCGTTTTGACGCCGCTGTTTTTCACAGGCGCGCCGTTGCCAGCCTGCATTCGAGAGTTTCACTCCATCGCAACAGGATGCGTCCATGCCCTTGACTGTCAAACCCCGCCGCAAACGTAGCGTGCGGATGATTGTGACCCTGCTTTGCGGCCTGCTGCCGGTGCTTTTGGGCACAGGGATTCTGTATCTGCAAGCCGAACGCACCTTGCAACAGAGCACGCAAAATACCGCCGAGGAGGCGTTGCGCCAGTTTGAACTGATGCTCGACAACACCGCCCAGGCCGCCAGCGAACTGCTGCCCCTGGCCGGCCAGCCCTGCGACAGCGTCAAACTGGCCTTGCGTGAGCAGGTGACCCGTCGCCCCTTCGTACGCTCGACCAATCTGGTGTGGGACAACAACCTCTATTGCAGCTCGCTGTTCGGGGAGTTCAAGGAGGCCGTGAATCCGGGCGACTATACGCAGGGCAAACTGTGGTTGATGAATGGCAACCCCGTCACGCCCGACACCGCGCTGTTGGTGTATCGCCTCAGCGAAGGTCGCGGTGGCGCGCTGACCACCCTCGATGGTTATCACCTGAGCAACATCCTGCGCCTGATCGGCCGGCAGACGCTGCTGTTGTTGCAGGTCGGCGATAACTGGCTGTCCGTCGATGGCAAGGTGCATCAAGGCGCCCTGCCGCCGTTACCGGTGGCGCAGAGTATGCTCGCGTCTTCGCGCTATGCCTTCAGTGTCAGTGCAGGCTTTCCGCAGGGGCAAACGTGGCGCTACATGGCCGGCGAATACCCGCCGCTGTTCAGTCTGCTGATATTTTTCGGGGTGATCGCGGGCGCTATCGCCCACGTCCTGCAACGGCGCGCCACGTCGCCCAGCCATGAGATGCTGCGCGCGCTGGAGGCTGGCGAATTCATTCCCTACTTCCAGCCGGTGGTGCATGGCGACAGCCGGAAGTGGTCCGGCACTGAAGTGCTGATGCGCTGGAATCACCCCAAGGAGGGTCTGGTGCGTCCGGATCTGTTCATTCCGTTTGCCGAACATTCAGGCCTGATCGTGCCCATGACTCGTTCGCTGATGCAGCAGACAGCCGCCCTGCTCGGCCCGTTGTCGGCGGAGTTCGACAAACCGTTCCACATCGGCATCAACATCACCGCCAGCCATTGCCAGGATCTGCAACTGGTCGAAGACTGTCGCGGGTTTCTCGCTGCTTTTGCCCCCGGCAGTATCAACCTGGTGCTGGAGCTGACCGAGCGCGAGCTGATTGAGCCAACCGATGTCACGCACCTATTGTTCGAGCAGTTGCACGCGCTGGGGGTGATGATCGCCATCGACGATTTCGGTACCGGCCATTCAAGTCTGGGCTACCTGCGAACATTCAATGTCGATTTTCTCAAGATCGACCAGAGTTTCGTCGCGATGATCGGCATTGATGCGCTGTCGCGGCATATTCTGGACACGATTATCGAACTGTCGGCCAAGCTCGATTTGGGTATTGTTGCCGAAGGTGTAGAAACTCAGGCTCAGGCTGACTATCTGACCGCACACCACGTCAACTTCCTGCAGGGCTATCTGTTCGGAAAAGCCATGCCTGGCGCCGACTTCATCGATGCATTAAGTCACCATTAACTAAAAATAAATTAAGCCTGGCGCTGCGACCGGGCGCACCAAATTGATACAAAACACCACTGTTGTTACATGACGACAAGATCAGGATTTACTCTTGGCGCATTAACTACTACAATTTTTTCAGCCTGTGCAAGATTGGCAGGTGAGCCATTATCACCGAGTCGCTTCAAGGCTCTTGGCTTATAGCTTTGTTTGCGGTTGGTATCAGCCAAACACACTATTGGAGTAAAGATATTGTCCAGACTCGCTGAATTTCGTGCAGCTGAAAAGGCCCTTCAGGAACAGCTCAAGCAGTTGGAATCGCTGAAGAACGATGCCGGGCTCAAGAAAGAAATCGAATTCGAAGAAAAGCTCCAGGGGCTGATGAAAACCTACGGCAAAGGCCTGAAAGACATCATCGCCATCCTCGATCCGAACCCGTCCAAGTCCGGCCTGCAAGTGTCTGCCGCACCGAAAACCCGCCGCGCTCGCGTGGTCAAGGTCTATCAGAACCCGCACACCGGTGAACTGATCGAAACCAAGGGCGGCAATCACCGCGGCCTGAAAGCCTGGAAAGAACAGTACGGTGCTGCCACCGTCGATTCCTGGTTGCGCGGTTAATCTTGCGTCAACAAACAAGCCCTGCTCTATGCAGGGCTTTTTTTTCGACAATATCTAACAAAAGCAACGATTTCCGCCACGCTAGTTATCAATCTGCTTTAACACCCACAAGCCGTGAGGCTAAACATTTTGCGCCGGGATGTTGCAACCGCAACGACCGCTAAACTTTGTGCTTAATTCCTTCGGGTATCTAAACCCGTAGCGGTGCAAACAGACGCTTAAAGTTTCAAGCTGTTTCTCACTGCGACTATTTCCTCGGCGCTCGCCGTATAAACCTCAGCCTGACCCGCGTAAGAAAGTACATAAGCCTTATCCGTCGCGACCGCAGCAACCAATGTTTGCGACAACACATGACGGCCGTTTTCGGTGATCGTGCAGGTGGTCTCCAGTGCATCCAGAGCGGCGAGTTTTGCCGGATGTATCTTGTTGCAAACGCTTTGATAGCCACCCTGGAAGAAGTCTTTCTGAATAGATTTGCGCATTTCCAGCAGGACACCCTGCACATTGACCTGATGGCCTGCCTCAACCTGGCTCATGGTCAACTCCATCACCATCACCTGATTGCCGTCAGCATCGTTTTTCACCGCGCGCTGGCGCGAAACCTGAGGGGTTTGATCAGGCAGCGCCTCTACTTCCCAGCCTGCAGGCCAGGTGATACTGGGCTGATCCGCCAGCGCCGGAACGGCAAGCAGCGATGAGAAAAGGCAAACGAACAGCGCTTTGAACGGTCGGATCATTACCAGAGGCACTCGCAGATTGAGCAGCAAAGTCTGAGGCCCGGCCGCCCACAGAGCAAGCCGCGCATTCGGTTTGGCGATGCCGCCCCGCATGCGTATCATTGCGCCCATTCACTCGCCCCATTGTTACGGAGGGCCTATGAGCCTGCACGAACTGAACACTTTCCCCGGCGTCACCGCCACTCCAGACAGCGCAACCCGCAACTTCGTCTTCAACCACACCATGCTGCGTGTGAAGGACATCACCAAGTCGCTGGACTTCTACACCCGCGTCCTGGGTTTCTCGCTGGTCGAGAAGCGTGATTTCCCGGAAGCCGAATTCAGCCTGTACTTCCTCGCGCTGGTCGACAAGGCGCAGATCCCGGCCGACGCCGCCGCCCGCACCGAATGGATGAAGTCGATCCCCGGCATTCTGGAACTGACCCACAACCACGGCACCGAAAACGACGCCGACTTCGCCTACCACAACGGCAACACCGACCCGCGCGGTTTCGGCCACATCTGCATCTCGGTGCCAGACATCGTTGCCGCGTGCGCACGTTTTGAAGAGCTGGGCTGTGATTTCCAGAAGCGCCTGACTGATGGCCGTATGAAAAGCCTGGCGTTCATCAAGGACCCGGATGGCTACTGGGTTGAAATCATCCAGCCTGCGCCGCTATAACTGACCACATAAAAGCCTTTGTGGGAGCGGGCTTGCTCGCGAAAGCGGTGAGTCATTCAGCGAAAATGTTGGCTGACAGGACGCTTTCGCGAGCAAGCCCGCTCCCACCTTCAAATTGTGGCAGGCATAAAAAAACCCATGATCGCTCATGGGTTTTTTCGTTTCAGCGACTGCCGTTTTACGCCGGCGCCGAAGTACGGATCAAGTGATCGAACGCGCTGAGGGAAGCCTTCGCGCCCTCGCCCACCGCAATCACGATCTGCTTGTACGGCACAGTGGTCACGTCGCCGGCCGCGAAGACGCCCGGAATCGACGTCTCGCCACGGTTGTCGACGATGATTTCACCACGCGGCGACAGCTCGATGGTGCCCTTGAGCCAGTCGGTGTTCGGCAGCAGACCGATCTGCACGAAGATCCCTTCCAGTTCGACGCTACGCAGTTCGTCACTATTGCGATCCTTGTAACGCAGGCCGTTGACCTTCTCGCCATTACCGGTGACTTCAGTGGTTTGCGCACTGGTGATCACGGTGACGTTCGGCAGGCTGTGCAGTTTGCGTTGCAACACCGCGTCGGCACGCAGTTGCACGTCGAACTCCAGCAGTGTCACGTGGGCAACGATACCGGCCAGGTCGATGGCCGCTTCAACGCCGGAGTTACCGCCGCCGATCACCGCCACGCGCTTGCCTTTGAACAGCGGGCCGTCGCAGTGCGGGCAGTACGCCACGCCCTTGTTACGGTATTCCTGCTCGCCCGGCACGTTCATTTCACGCCAGCGTGCGCCGGTCGCCAGGATCACGCTCTTGGCTTTCAGGGTCGCACCGCTGGCGAAGTGGACTTCGTGCAGCTCGCCGTTCTTGCCGGGAATCAGCTTGTCGGCGCGCTGCAGGTTCATGATATCGACGTCGTACTGCTTGACGTGCTCTTCCAGCGCCGTCGCCAGTTTCGGGCCTTCGGTTTCCTGCACGGAAATGAAGTTCTCGATGGCCATGGTGTCGAGCACCTGACCGCCGAAGCGCTCAGCCGCAACACCGGTGCGGATACCTTTACGGGCGGCATAGATCGCGGCCGACGCACCGGCCGGGCCACCGCCAACTACGAGCACATCAAAGGCTTGTTTGGCGCTGATTTTCTCGGCCTGACGCTCGATGGCGCCAGTGTCGAGTTTGGCGAGGATTTCTTCCAGGCCCATACGGCCCTGGCCGAAGTTTTCACCGTTAAGATAGATGCTCGGCACGGCCATGATCTTGCGATCGTTGACTTCGTCCTGGAACAACGCGCCGTCGATGGCGACGTGACGGATGTTCGGGTTCAACACAGCCATCAGGTTCAGCGCCTGGACCACGTCCGGGCAGTTCTGGCACGACAGCGAAAAGTAGGTTTCGAAGTTGAACTCACCTTTGAGCGAGCGGATCTGTTCGATCACTTCGGCACTGGCTTTCGATGGGTGGCCGCCGACTTGCAACAGGGCCAGCACCAGAGATGTGAATTCATGGCCCATCGGGATGCCGGCGAAACGCAGGCTGATGTCGGCACCCGGGCGATTGATCGAGAACGACGGCTTGCGGGCATCGGTGCCGCTGTCGATCAGGGTAATCTGGCTCGAAAGACTGGCAACGTCTTTCAGCAGGTCAAGCATTTCCCGGGATTTCGCACCGTCGTCGAGGGAAGCAACGATCTCGATCGGCTGGGTAACCCGTTCCAGGTACGATTTCAACTGGGCTTTAAGATTGGCGTCCAACATACGGGCGATCTCCTGTGTCTTTATTCGAGGCGAAAAAAAGCCCGAGCGAATCTCGCCCGGGCTTTTTCAATGGGCGGTGCAGCTTACTGAAGTAGGTGCGGAGTCCCGCCCTGTGTTGCGTGCGTCACAGACTTAGATCTTGCCGACCAGGTCCAGGGACGGAGCCAGAGTGGCCTCGCCTTCTTTCCACTTGGCCGGGCAAACTTCGCCTGGGTGAGCAGCAACGTACTGAGCAGCCTTGATCTTGCGCAGCAGCTCGGAAGCGTCACGGCCAACGCCGCCATCGTTCAGTTCAACGATTTTGATCTGGCCTTCAGGGTTGATCACGAAGGTGCCACGGTCAGCCAAGCCAGCTTCTTCGATCAGCACGTCGAAGTTGCGGGAGATGACGTGGGTCGGGTCGCCGATCATGGTGTATTCGATTTTGCCGATCGCTGGCGAGGTGTTGTGCCAGGCAGCGTGAGCAAAGTGGGTGTCGGTCGAAACGCTGTAGATTTCCACGCCCAGTTTCTGGAACGCAGCGTAGTTGTCGGCCAGGTCTTCCAGCTCGGTTGGGCACACGAAGGTGAAGTCGGCTGGGTAGAAGAACACTACGGACCATTTGCCTTTCAGGTCAGCGTCCGAGACTTGTACGAAGTCGCCGTTTTTGAACGCGGTAGCTTTGAACGGTTTTACTTGGCTGTTGATGATAGGCATTGATGACTCTCCGTCAGGGTTGTGAATTCGATGGGTGAATCCTACCCACTCACTCGACGGATGGCTCATTGGCAAACCTGATGCTGCTGATTTGTTTTCGCTATTAGCGGACTGTATTAATAGAAGAAAACCATATCTACGACGAAGCCGGTTTATCCGTAATCCGGGCCATCCCGTGAAAGGGGCTGGCTTCAACATAGCGCATGGCTGACTTCATATCCTTCCAGCCGACGTAACTCATCAGCGATTTCAGATCCCAGCCGCTTTGATGCGCCCACGTGGCAAAGCCGCGGCGCAGGGAATGGCTGGTGTAACGCTCGGCCGGGATGCCGGCGCGCTCCAGTGCCTGACGCAACAGCGGAATGATGCTGTTGGCGTGCAAGCCCTCCTCGCTCAGATGTCCCCAGCGGTCGACGCCGCGAAACACCGGACCGCGTACCAGCGCCGCCTCGGTGATCCAGTCGATATAAGCCTGCACCGGGCACAGTTTGAGCAGCGCCGGCGCCTGATACGTCTGCCCGAGGTTGTCGCGGTCGCCCTTGCTGCGCGGCAGGTAGAGGGTGATGCTGCTGCCGGCGTGCGCCTGCACGTGCTCGATCTGCAGACGGCACAACTCGTCACTGCGGAAGCCCCGCCAGAAGCCCAGCAAAATCAGCGCCCGATCGCGATAGGCCTTGAGCAACTGCGGACGATCCTGATTCTGCCTGGCGCTACTGGCTTCCTGCTCCAGCCAGTCGACCACTTGCTGCAGATCGTGCAATTGCAACGGTTCGGCCTGTTTTTCCTGCGCCGGATGCAGTGCGCGAATGCCTTTGAACACTTTGCGCACCACCGGCGCCTTGGTCGGATCGGCAAAACCCTGACTGTTGTGCCACTGCGCCAGCGCTGACAGCCGCAGTTTCAGAGTGTTGATCGACAGCACCCCGGCATGCTCGACCAGATACCGCGCCACGCTGTCGGCGGTCGCTGGCAGGAAGCCGCCCCACTTCACTTCGAAATGCTCGATCGCCGAACGATAGCTGCGGCGGGTGTTGTCACGGGTGGCGGCTTGCAGATAGCGATCGATCTCGCTCATGGGCAGTGTTCTCGCAGGCGTACTGATTGCTGGATGAAAAAACCGATTCAGGGGTCTGACATTGGGTAATACCAGTATATCCCGCCTGTGAATAATCAAGCATTTAACTTTATTTTCAGCGTGGTACACTGCGTACTTTGGTGGCATGTACCACAGTACGTAATGGTAGGAGTTAAAATGGCCCGTGGTGGCGTTAATAAAGCAGTGGTGCAGATCGCGCGCTCAGCGATTCTGGCCCGAGGCGAACACCCCAGCATCGATGCAGTACGCATCGAACTGGGCAACACCGGTTCGAAAACCACGATCCATCGCTATCTGAAAGAGCTGGATGACGGCAGCCAACCGCTCGAAGCGTCCGCGGAACCGATCAATGACGAACTGACCGCACTGGTCTCGCGTCTCGCCCAGCGCCTGAAAGAACAGGCGCAAGAGCCGATCGAGCAAGCCCGCGAGCAGTTCGAGGAGCAGCGTGAAACCCTGGAGTCGGAACTCAAGCAGGTGCGCCAGGCACTTGAGCAACTGGAACAACAGCACGACATTCAAGGCGCGGCGCTGGCCAAGGAATCCGAAGCGCTAAAAGAAACCCGCTCGATGCTGCAGACCGAGCAAACCCGCAACGCCGGACTCAATCAGGCGCTGGCTGATTTCGAATTGCGCCTGCAGGACAAGGACGAGCAGATCCGCTCGCTGGAAGAGAAACATCTGCACGCCCGCGATGCTCTCGAGCATTACCGCAACGCCACTAAAGAGCAGCGCGAGCAGGAGCAGGCCCGTCATGAAGGACAGATGCAGCAGTTGCAGATGGAATTGCGCCAGGCGCAACAAAGTGCACTGGTGCGTCAGGACGAGATCACTCAGTTGCATCGCGACAACGAACGCCTGCTCACGGAAAACCGTGGCACCCAGCGCGAACTGAGCCTGATGCAGGATCAGCTCAAGCACAGCAACCAGCGTCAGGATCAGTTGCTGGAGCAAGCCACTCGCGTCGACAACGAGCGCACCCTCCTCCAGGAACGCCTGCGCGTGGCCCTGCTGGAAAGTCAGACGCTGAAACAGGATGCCGACGAACAACGGCAGCTCAATCAGTCACTGGAAAAGGAACTGACCAAGACTCAGGCCAGCCTCGAGGACAGCTTGCGTCTGGCGGCTACCGTTGCGGCAGCGCCAGACACAGCCAAAGCGAAGGACGCTTAAGCGCCGACCGGCGTACGCATGGTGACGAACTCTTCGGCGGCCGTCGGGTGCACCCCGATCGTGTCGTCGAAGTCACGCTTGGTCGCGCCAGCCTTCAGCGCGATCGCCAAGCCTTGGACGATCTCCCCCGCGTCCGGGCCGACCATGTGGCAACCGAGCACCTTGTCGGTCTTGCCGTCGACCACCAGTTTCATCAGGGTTTTCTCCTGACACTCGGTCAGCGTCAGCTTCATCGGGCGGAAGCGGCTCTCGTAAATCACCACTTCATGCCCCGCTTCCCGCGCCTCTTCTTCGGTCAAGCCGACAGTGCCGATGTTCGGCAGACTGAACACGGCGGTCGGGATCATCTTGTAATCCACCGGACGGTATTGCTCAGGCTTGAACAAGCGCCGCGCCACCGCCATGCCTTCGGCCAGTGCCACTGGCGTCAGTTGCACCCGACCGATCACATCACCCAGCGCCAGAATCGACGGCTCGCTGGTCTGGTATTGCTCGTCAACCTTGATGAAACCTTTGTCGGTGAGCTGCACATCGGTGTTTTCCAGCCCGAGGTTGTCCAGCATCGGACGCCGGCCCGTGGCGTAGAACACGCAATCGGCTTCCAGCACGCGACCATCCTTGAGGGTCGCTTTCAGGCTGCCGTCAGGCTGTTTGTCGATGCGCGTAATGTCGGCGTTGAATTGCAGATCCATGCCGCGCTTGGTCAGCTCTTCCTGCAGATGCTTGCGCACCGCGCCATCGAAACCACGCAGGAACAGATCACCGCGATACAGCAGCGTAGTGTTCGCGCCCAGACCGTGGAAAATCCCGGCGAACTCGACCGCGATGTAACCACCACCGACCACCAGCACCCGCTTCGGCAGCTGCTTGAGGAAGAACGCCTGATTGGAGCTGATCGCGTGTTCGTGCCCCGGAATTTCCGGAATCTGCGGCCAGCCACCGGTGGCGATCAGGATGTTTTTCGCAGTGAAGCGCCCACCGTTGACCTCGACCTCGTGCGGGCCGACGATCTTCGCGTGAGCTTCGTGCAAGGTCACACCGCTGTTGACCAGCAGGTTGCGATAAATGCCGTTGAGGCGATTGATCTCGCGGTCTTTGTTGGCGATCAGGGTCGCCCAGTCGAAATTCGCTTCGCCCAGGCTCCAGCCGAAACCGGACGACTGCTCGAAGTCTTCGGCGAAATGCGCGCCGTACACCAGCAGTTTCTTCGGCACGCAGCCGACGTTGACGCAGGTGCCGCCCAGGTAACGGCTCTCGGCCACCGCCACTTTCGCACCGAAACCGGCGGCGAAGCGCGCTGCACGTACACCGCCAGAACCGGCACCAATCACATAAAGATCAAAATCGTAGGCCATTGCTATCTCCTCGGCAGGCCAACAGCATACCCGCCGCCGTCTATTGGGCAAGCGCCGTGAGCAGCTTTTCGCCCGTCTCGGCGAAGTCGGGAAACATCTCCAAATAATAATATTTCTTGTTTGTTACTAAATCGTCGTGCTGCGTCTCGTCTTTGAACCAATGGATTTTTTCCCTCGAAGACAAGGAGTCGGCTGCGATGTTCGCGCCCATTACCCGTTCCATGACCCTGACTGTCGGCTTGTTCAGCATGGCGTTGAGTGCCGATCTGCTGGCTGAAACCGATCCTGAAACAGCGCCACAATCCGCCGCCCAGGCGCTGGAACTGGACGCCACCAGCGTCAGCGCCGAAGGCCTCGGCGTTAACACTGAAAACACTGATTCCTACACCACTGGCGCGATGAGCACCGCGACGCGGCTGAACCTGTCGATCAAGGAAACCCCGCAATCGGTGTCCGTGGTCACGCGCCAGCAGATGGATGATTTCAAGCTCGGTACCTTGTCCGAAGCCATGCGCCAGACCACCGGCATCGTCGTGCAACACAACGACTCGGATCGGGTCAGCTATTCGGCGCGGGGTTACCCGATCAACAATTTCCAGATCGACGGAATGCTCAACACCTTCGGGCGCATGAAGTCAGACTCGGACACCATCATCTACGACCGCATCGAAGTGGTACGCGGCGCCACCGGCCTGACCACCGGCGCGGGTGATCCTTCAGCGACGATCAACATGGTGCGCAAGCGCCCGACTGCCCAGTGGCAGGCACTGGCCGGGGTCAGTGGCGGCAGCTACGACAACTACTACAGCTATGTCGATGTCGGCGGGCCGCTGGCCTTCGACGGTCGGCTGCGCGGGCGTACGGTGCTGGCCTATCGCGACAGCCAGTCGTTCCGCGACAAATACGCGCTGCAGCGCGAGGTCGGCTACGGCATTCTCGAAGCTGATCTGACCGACTCCACGGTGCTTGCCGTCGGTTACGACTATCAGGACAAGCAGGTTCAGGGCACCTCCTGGGGGACGGTGCCGTACTGGAACGCCGACGGCAGCAAGGCCGGCCTCGGCCGGTCAACGAACATGGCGACATCCTGGAGCTCCTGGCCGCTGAAGGACAAGACCGCGTTCGTTACCCTGGACCAGCAATTGGGTAATGGCTGGAAGCTGAAGGCCGCCTACACCCACCGCGAAAGTGATACCGACGGCAAGGTCTATTACGGCGGCTCCGGTTTTCCCGAGGCCGACCGCAGCGGCATGACGGCCTACATGGGGCACATGCTCGGCACGCAGAAAATGAGCGTGTACGACCTCAACCTGTCGGGGCCGTACCAACTGTTCGGCCGCGAACACGAGATGATGTTCGGCTACGGCGAGGCGGAAAACCGCTCGACTTCGCCCTACGCCTTCAACAGTCCCCAAGCCGCCGACTACGGCAAGATCCGCGACTGGAAATACATGGGTGACATCGGCAAATTCGCCGACACTGTCACCAGCCTGCCGGGCGCGCGAGGCATCACCCGGCAGAAAGCCGGTTATCTCGCGACACGTCTGAGCCTGACCGATGAGCTGCATGCAGTACTCGGCAGCCGCTATGGCAGTTGGGACGAATCCAGCACCGATTACTACTATGATACGCAGCAAAAACTGACCAGCACCGATGCCACCCATCAACGCCAGAATGATATCTGGACACCCTACGCCGGCCTGCTTTACGACCTGACGCCGGAGTACACGGTTTACGCCAGCTACACCGACATTTTCAAACCGCAGAGTAAGCGCGACAGCAACCGCAATTACCTCGACCCGGTGATTGGCAGCAACTATGAAGTCGGGCTCAAAGGCAGCCTGCTCGACGAACGCCTGAACCTGGCGACGGCAGTGTTCTGGAGCAAACAGGACAACGTCGCCGAGCGTGACAACTCGGTGCCCCCGGACCCGGTGAGCGGCGAGGAGTTTTTCAAGTCCGGCGGCAAGGGTAACAAGGTCAATGGCTTCGAGGCCGAAGTGTCCGGGGAAATTCTCAGCGGCTGGAACATGACCGCCGGCTACACCTACACCCACTCCGTCGACGGCGAAAAACAGCGCAGCAACACCGCTCAACCACTGAACATGCTGCGGCTGTCCACGGCCTATCGTCTGCCGGGCAACTGGCACGCATTGACCGTGGGTGGCGCGGTGAACTGGCAGAGCGACGTCTATGGCGCGGCCAACCGCCCGGTCGGGCGCGGCGCCAACGGCCGGATCATCACCGAACCGGCGCGAATCAACCAGGAGGCCTACACCGTGGTCAAGCTGATGTCGCGCTATGAGTTCGACAGGCATCTGTCGGCGTCGCTGAACGTCGATAACCTGTTCGACAAGAAGTATTACGACAACGTCGGCTTCTACAACGGCGTGTACTGGGGCGATCCGCGCACGGTGACCTTGAGCCTGGACTGGAAGCTCTGACCGGCGCACTCAAACAAGCCCATGTAGTGAGGGGATTTATCCCCGATGGGTCGCGAAGCAGCCCCACTCTCGAGGTGACGCGCAATGCGTCACCTCCCCCTCGCCACCGCTGTTAACCCCGAGTTAATTCCCCGCCGGGACACTGTGCCCCGAGATCTGCTTCATGGACGAACGGCTCCCACGTTTTTCAGTAGGAGGCACCATGAAAACCACCACCGCCATTCTTGCCGGGCTACTCGCCCTCGGTTCCGCCAGCGCCTTTGCCGAGGGCGGCGCCGAACGCATGCGGCATTACTACGACAACTTCCCGGTCCACCACGCGCCAAGCGAACAGCCGACCGATAGCAAAGCAGCGGAACTGAAGGTTCCGAACGATCAGACCGCGCAAGTCACCGAGTCTTATCGCGACTGATTCACCGAGCAACCGATGGACCTCCGATGGCTCCGCTCTGGCCTCGGAGACGACAGTTGGGCGCCCTGTCCGGGGCGCCTTTTTTATGCCTGCAGATCCTTGATCCAGAACAGCATACGGCCATGTTCCGGGTCGAACATGCCGGGGGCGAAGCCGAATTTGCGGTAGGAGTTCTGTGCCACCTCGTTGCCTTCGAGCACTTCCAGGGTGATCTTGCAGCAACCGCGCTGACGGCAGATTTCCTCGACCTTGCGCAGCATTTTCTGACTCAAGCCGAGGCCGCGAAATTTGCTCACGACCGCCACGTCATGGACATTGACCAGCGGCTTGCAGGCGAACGTCGAGAAACCTTCAAAGCAGTTCACCAGCCCTGCCGGCTCGCCACCGACGAACGCCAGCACACTGAACGCATGAGGCCTGCGCGCAAGTTCTTCCGGCACGCGACGCAACAGTTCCGGGTCAAGCGAATGGCCGCCGCCCATGGGATCTTCTGCGTAATGATTGAGCACGATGCCGATGGCTTCGGCGTGCAGTGGATTGGTGTAACTGGCTTGCAGCACAAGAATTTCTGCGGAATCCATTTCCATCCCCGATCATGGCCCCGGCGTGCAAAGTGCGCACCTGAAAGGCTGTTCGACCTTACCGCGAGGATGTTGCGGGCCACAACCGGATCTTTTGATTTCCAGGCATCAACGCCCCCAGATCAGCTCTTCGGTCCAGCCCAACTCGGCAAAATCCTGAGCACGCAACCCGCTCTCGCCGGCGCAGAAGAACTCATCCAGTTGCGGCGGTTTCACCGTGGTCGCGCTGAGCATCGCGTGCACCTGCCCACGATGATGAATCTGGTGCTCGAACAGGTGCGACAGCATACGCAAGCGACTGTCATGCTGCGGCGTTTCCCGGGCGATGGTGACGATCCGCCCCAGATCGGCATCGCGCAGCTGTTCGCAATAAGCGATCAGTCGACGATCGACGTGCGCCTGCTCTTCACGCAGCGCTGCAGCCTCGGTAAACGGCTCGTCATGGTTGAAAAACACATAGCAATCAGGATGCGGGTCGTCACCGCGCAACTCGCGTTCCAGTGCATCGACGTAGAACCAGTCGCACGTCAGGATGTGATTGAGGGTGAGGCGGATACTCGGAAAGAAGCTGGTTCGCGGCGCCGCCAGCTCAGTGGCGTCGAGCTGAGTCCAGGCTTTGCCCAGGCGATGATTGGCCCACGCGTTCTGGTAAGCCATGGTCAGTAAATGATGCGACAGCGGTTGGCTCATACTCGCGCCCTCTTCGCTCAGGATTCGGCAAAACGCTGCAGCTGCATCTCCTGCAACCGGCTGAGGGTGCGCCGGAACGGGAATTCCAGATAACCCTCGGTGTACAGCGCCTCCATCGGTACCTGGGCTTCAATGTACAGCGGCACCTTACGGTCGTAACACTCGTCGACCAAAGCAATGAAGCGACGCACGCCGTCGTCGTGCACCGACAGTTGCGGCAACTCACGGTCACCGGCCACCACCTGCGCCGAGCCGTCCTCGGTGCCGCGAGCGATGCGCCCTTCGCGTTTCTGCGCGCTGAGGTTCGGCACGTCGCTCAACAGAATAGACCGATAGTTGTCGCACAGTGCGATGAAATCCATCGCGGCAAATGGTTGCTCGCAGAGATCGGCATAGCGGCACCAGAGCACCGTCGCACCGGCTTGCACCACGTTCAGCACACGATGGCCGACGGGCACCGGCTCGGCGCTGGCGGGCTGCCCGGCGTTGAGTGACTGGAAGACCTGCTCCAGAGCACTGCCCTGTCCCGGCGCAGCGACAAAATAGCGCTGCTGACCCGCGCCCGGATGCAGGCGATGATCCTCGGCACCGTTCACCGCCACCACTTGCATATGCGCCTTGATCGCGGCAATCGCCGGGACAAAACGATCACGGTTGAAGCCGTCGGCGTACAGTTCATCCGGCGGCAGGTTGGAGGTGCAGACCACCACCACGCCTTCGTCGAACATCACCTGAAACAGCCGCCCGAGAATGATCGCATCGCCGATGTCATTGACGAACAGCTCGTCGAAACACAGCACCCGCACTTCCGCCGCCAACTCTTTGGCCAACGCCCGCAACGGATCGGCGATGCCAGTGAGCTGGAACGAGCGCTGATGCACCCAGCCCATGAAATGATGAAAGTGCTGCCGTCGGGCCGGCACCCGCAGGCTCTGATAAAACTGATCCATCAACCAGGTCTTGCCGCGCCCGACCGGGCCCCACAAGTACACGCCGGTGACCGAACGGGCACCGGTGTGCAAGGCTTCATGGCATTTTTGCAAGGCCCAGACCGCATGCTCCTGGGCTTCATCCTGGATGAAACCCTTGTGCTCGATCGCGTGTTGCCAGGCGCTTAAAGGAGAGTCGAAAGTCATGCGCGGCAGTATGCCACGATGTCCCTGAAAAACAGGTGCCCTTTTGTGGGAGCGGGCTTGCTCGCGAAGGGGCCGGGGCAGCCAACATCACCGTTGAATGACACACCGCATTCGTGAGCAAGCCCACTCCCACATGGGTTTTGTGGGGGGCAAAGATCGACTGTATATCTCGCGACCTCAAAACAGCGTGCAACAACTGCCTGGAATACAACCTCCTGTGGGAGCGGGCTTGCTCGAAGGCGTCAGGCCAGCCAGCAGCATCGTTGTATGACACACCGCTTTCGTGAGCAAGCCCACTCCCACATTGGCTTTGTGGGGGGCAAAGATCGACTGTATATCTCGCGACCTCAAAACAGCGTGCAGGAACTGCCTGGAATACAACCCCCTGTGGGAGCGGGCTTGCTCGCGAAGGGGCCGGGGCAGCCAACATCACCGTTGAATGACACACCGCATTCGTGAGCAAGCCCACTCCCACATGGGCTTTGTGGCGTGTCAGCGGTCGACTTTGTGTCGGGCGGCGTACAGGCAGAGCATTTCCATTGCCAGGGTGGCCGCTGCCAGCGACGTCACGTCCGCATGGTCATAGGCCGGCGCCACTTCCACCACGTCCATGCCCACCAGATTGATCCCGCGCAAACCGCCGAGAATTTCCAGCGCCTGCAACGTGCTCAGCCCGCCACACACGGGAGTGCCAGTGCCCGGGGCAAAGGCCGGATCCAGGCAATCGATATCAAACGTCAGGTACACCGGGTGATCGCCGACCCGCGCGCGAATCGCCTCGACTATCGCCTCGCAGCCACGCCGATGCACCTGGCGGGCGTCGAGCACGGCAAAGCCCTGATGATCGTCATTGGTGGTGCGCAAACCGATCTGCACCGAGCACGCCGGATCTACCAGCCCTTCCCTGGCCGCATGCCAGAACATGGTGCCGTGATCGACGCGTTTGCCGCCCTCGTCCGGCCAGGTGTCGCTGTGCGCATCGAAGTGGATCAGCGACAGCGCGCCGTGCTTACGTGCATGGGCCTTGAGCAACGGATAAGTGATGAAATGGTCGCCGCCAAACGTAAGCATGGCGCTGCCAGCTTGAAGAACGCGTTCGGCGTGAGCCTCGATGCTTTCCGGGATGCTGTGCGGCGAGCCGTAATCGAAATCGCAGTCGCCGTAGTCGATCACCGCCAGATGATCGAACGGATCGAACGCCCACGGCCAGTGGCGTTCCCAGGCGATCCCGGTGGAGGCGGCGCGAATCCCCCGTGGCCCGAAGCGTGCGCCCGGGCGGTTGCTGGTGGCGGTGTCGAACGGAACCCCGCTGACCGCCACGTCGACGCCGCGCAAATCACGGCTGTAGCGGCGACGCATGAAACTGGTGATCCCGGCGTAGGTGCTTTCGGCACTCGTGCCGTACAGGCTGTCGCGGGTCAGGGCTTGGTCATTGAGCATCGGCACGTCCATCGGTGTGCTCCTTTTGTTATTGATGGCTACGGAAAGTGGTCCACAGACGCGTGCGCTGACGCATGTCCTTGAGGCTCATGCTGCGGTCGGCGTACAAGCGATCGCGCATTTCGGCGGGTGGATAGATGTCTGGATCGTTACGCACCGCCTCATCCACCAGCGGCGTCGCGGCCTGGTTGGCGGTGGCGAAAAACAGCGTATTGGTCAGCTCGGCCACCGACTCGGGGCGCAGCATGAATTCGATGAACGCCCGCGCCGCTTGCGGGTTTGGCGCGTCCTTGGGAATGGCCAGATTGTCCTGCCAGATCAACGTGCCTTCGCGCGGAATCCGGTAGGCGACTTCGTAGGCTTTGTTGACCTTGTGCGCCTGATCGGCGGCCATGCTCACGTCGCCGTTGTAGGTCAGCGCCAGACAGACACTGCCATTGGCCAGATCGTTGATCTGCCGGCCGGTGGCGACATACAGCACCGACGGCTGGAGTTTCTGCAACAAGGCTTCGGCAGCGGCCAGATCATGCTTGTCGGTGCTGTAGGGATCTTTGCCGAGGTAATGCAGCGCCAGACCAATGACTTCCTGTGGCGAATCGAGCACGGCAATCCCGCAGTCCTTGAGTTTGCTCGCGTACTCGGGCTTGAACAGCAGATCGAGGCTGTTCAGCGGCGCATCCGGCAGGCGCTTTTTCACCGCCTCGACGTTCAGGCCCAAACCGAGCGTTCCCCAGGTATAAGGCACGGCGTAGCGATTGCCGGGATCGACGGCGGCGAGTTTTTCCAGCAGATCGGGATCAAGATTGGCGTAACCCTTGAGGCCTTCATGCGGGATTTCCTTCAGCGCGCCTGCTGCCAAGCCACGGGCCAGTACGCTGGACGACGGCACCACCACGTCATAACCGCTGCCACCGGTCAGCAGTTTGGTTTCCAGCACCTCGGACGTATCGAAGGTGTCGTAGCGCACATGAATGCCGGTTTCCTGCTCGAAACGTTGCAGCGTCTGCGCCGGCACGTAATCGGCCCAGCTGTAGAGATTGAGGGTTTTGTCCTCGGCGTGTGCCTGGATGACTACGGACAACAACAGCGCGGGAAAACATAGCTTGAACACGGGAGCCATGACGAACACCTGACCGGAGGAAGTGGTGGCAGGATGCGCCGTCGGATACATTGCAGAAATATCAAGTTTGTTAACCTGACTTTATCCCGGAGTAATGTAATGCTCGGTCAGCTTCACGACCTCGATTTGCAGTTGCTGCGCCTGTTTGTGCGAGTCGTGGAATGTGGCGGCTTCAGCGCGGCGCAAGGTGAATTGGGCCTCAGCCAGTCGAGCATCAGTCAGCAAATGGCCAAGCTTGAGACCCGCCTCGGTTATCGCCTGTGCAGCCGCGGCAAAGGCGGTTTCAACGTCACGCCCAAGGGTGAGCAACTGCTGATCGCGATTCGTGCACTGTTCCAGTCCATCGAGACGTTCCGGCATCAATCCAACGGCGTTGCTGGACGGTTGATCGGTGAAGTGCGGCTGGGCTTGTCCGAGGCGGTTGATCAGTCGGTGCTGCTGCGGTTGGCGGATGCGATCCGGCGCTTCCGCGAGCGCGATGAGTCGGTGCGCATCGAGTTGATCAGCGCGATGCCCGGTGAAATGGAGCGCCTGCTGCTGCAACAGCGGCTGGACCTGGCCATCGGTTATTTCTCCCAGGTGCAGAGCGCTTTCGATTACCGCGAGCTGTTCCGGGAAACCCAGCATTTGTATTGCGCGCAGGGGCATCCGCTGTTCAGCGTCGATGCACCGGATGACGCGGCGTTGCGGGCCTGCGACCGGGTGGATCATCCGTATCGATTCATGCGCACGGGCGAGCCGTTCCCGGACAAGCGCTTTTCCGCGCGTTCGGAGCAGGTCGAGGGCACCCTCGCCTTTATTCTTTCCGGCAAGCATGTCGATTATCTCCCCGATCACTACGCGCGCGTCTGGGAGGACAAGGGCTTGCTGCGCGCGCTGCGGCCTGGGGAATTGAGTTTCGAAGTGGCGTTTCATCTGGCCCGGCACCGGGCGCAGGTGCCGGGGGATGCGCAGAAGGCGTTTGAGGAGGATTTGCTCGCAGCCTTCACCTGAAAAATTTCTGCCAGCAAATAACCCTGTAGCGAGGGGATTTATCCCCGATGGGCGCGAAGCGGCCCGGCTCTCTGGTATTCAGGAGCTGGGCCTGCTACGCAGTCCATCGGGGATAAATCCCCTCACCACAGAAACAGCAACCAGTTCAAACCCCGTATTTCTTGACCTTTCAGGCAATTTTTGCTCGTTGCCCTCGCCGTCCTCTTCCGGCATCCTGCGCCTCCATTTTCTGACCCGGCCCCGCCTCGCGGCGCGCAAAACACCATGACCGCCTCTGAAAAAGTCCCGCGCAACAACGATCTGCTCTACGGCCTCAACGACCGTCCGCACCTCACCGCCACCGTCTTCGCTGCGCTGCAACACGTGCTGGCGAGCTTCGTCGGCATTATCACCCCGACCCTGATCATGGGCGGCGCCCTCGGTCTGCAAAGTGAAATTCCGTACCTGATCAGCATGGCGCTGTTCGTTTCAGGCCTCGGCACGTTCGTTCAAGCCAAGCGTTTCGGCCCGGTCGGTTCCGGTCTGCTGTGCCTGCAAGGCACCAGTTTTTCCTTTATCAGCGTGATTCTCAGCGCCGGGTTCATGGTCAAGGCCCGGGGCGGCGGCACCGATGAAATCCTCTCGACGATTTTCGGCGTGTGTTTTTTCGCCGCGTTCATCGAAGTGGTGCTCAGTCAGTTCATCGGCAAACTGCGGATGCTGATCACCCCGGTGGTCACCGGCACCATCATCACCCTGATGGGCCTGTCGCTGATCAAAGTGGCGATGACCGACATTGCCGGCGGCTTCGGCGCACCCGATCTGGGCGCCGCCAGCCATGTGTTTCTGGCCGCGCTGGTGATCGGCACTATCGTTGTGCTGAACCGCGTCGACGTGCCGTTTCTGCGCCTGGGCGCGATCGTCATCGGCCTGACTCTCGGCTACGTGGTCGCTTGGCTGATGGGCACGGTGGACTTCGCCTCGATGCCCGAAGTGCCGCTGGTCAGCGTGCCGGTGCCGTTCAAGTACGGCTTCAATTTCGACTGGGTGGCGTTCGTGCCGGTGGCGGTGATCTTCCTGGTTTCGCCGCTGGAAGCGGCCGGTGACCTGACCGCCAACTCGATGATCTCGCGGCAACCGGTCAAGGGGCCGCTGTACATCCGCCGGATCAAGTCCGGGTTGCTCGCCGATGGCCTCAACTCGGCGATGGCAGCGGTGTTCAACAGCATGCCGATGGTCACGTTCGCGCAGAATAACGGCGTGATCCAGTTGACTGGCGTGGCCAGCCGCTACGTGGCGTTCTTCATCGCCGGCCTGCTGGTGCTGCTGGGGCTGTTCCCGATGATCGGCGCGGTGCTGCAACTGATGCCCAAACCGGTACTCGGCGGCGCGGAACTGGTGATGTTCGGCACCGTGGCCGTGGCCGGGATCAAGATCCTCGCCGAGGCCGGCCTGCATCGGCGCAACATGTTGATCGTGGCGATCTCCCTGGGCATGGGCCTGGGCATCGCCGCCGTGCCGGAAGTGCTGCGCGAGTTGCCGCAAGCGCTGCGTAACATCTTCGAATCGCCGATCACCGTCGGTGCGTTGTGCGCTATCGTGCTGAATATCTTCCTGCCGGAAGAATTCATTGAGCTGGAGGAAGACGATTTCGATCCGGAAGCGTCGATTCTGCAGGTCATGGAAAACCCCGATCTGCCGGCCAAAGCTGAACCTGCATCTGCAGCGGCGGTCGCACAGTTGAACCGCTGACGCTGCGCCATGAAAAAAGGGCTGAGCCGGCAACGGTTCAGCCCTTTTTCGTTGAGAGACTGTTTATGCGCCGCGTCCACGCCGTCATCCTGTCCCTGCTGCTGTTGTCCCTGAGCGCCTGCGCGCTGTTTCCCAACCGCGATCCGGTGAACATCAACGTGGTCGGCCTCGAACCGTTGCCGAGCCAGGATCTGGAAGTGCGTTTCGCGATCAAGTTGCGGGTGCAGAACCCCAATGAGACGGCCATCGATTACAACGGCATCGCCCTGGATCTGGAGGTCAATGGCCGTCCACTGGCCTCGGGCGTCAGCGATCAGGTCGGCTCGATCCCGCGCTTCTCGGAAACCGTGGTCAGCGTGCCGGTCAGCGTTTCCGCGTTCTCGGTACTGCGCCAGACTCTGGGTTTGAGCCAGACACAAACCCTCGACAACCTGCCCTACGTACTGCGCGGCAAACTCGCGGGCGGCGTGTTCGGCACCATGCGATTTGTCGACAGTGGCAAGCTGAGTTTGCCGAAGGCCACTGCTGCAACCTGGTAACCGACTGCACATACTCTCCCCTGTGGGAGCGAGCTTGCTCGCGAAAGCGGTGTGACATTCAACGATGATGTTGGATGATCTGACGCATTCGCGAGCAAGCCCGCTCCCACAGGGTATGTGTCAGTCCCGAAGTTATACGGTGAAACGCACGCCGGGTTTGGCCCGCTCATCGACACTCAGCTCAAACACATCCGGCCGCGCATAGTGGCCGACCACGTCATAGTCGTACCGCGCCCGCACCAGCTCATCAGTATCGATCTCAGCCGTCAGCAACCCGGCCTCCCCGCGCAACGGCCCGGCCAGCACATCGCCCATCGGCCCGACAATCACACTGCCGCCGGCAATCAGCGGCCGATCCGCCGGCCAGTTGGCAATTTCCACGCCCAGCTCGTTCGGCGAGGCCTGCATCTGACAGGCGCTGACCACAAAGCAACGGCCCTCGTGGGCGATGTGACGCATGCTGACCTGCCACATCTCGCGCTCGTCCACGGTCGGCGCGCACCAGACTTCAATGCCCTTGGCGTACATTGCCGTGCGCAGCAGCGGCATCATGTTTTCCCAGCACACCACCGCGCCGAGTTTACCGACCTGGGTGCCGAGCACCGGCAGCGTCGAGCCGTCGCCCTTGCCCCAGATCAGCCGTTCGGTGCCGGTCGGCATCAGTTTGCGATGCTTGGCCACCAGCCCCGCCTGCGGATCGAAATACAGCGCCGTGCAATACAACGTGCTGCCGGCACGCTCGATCACGCCGATCACCAGATTGGCCCCGGTGCGCGCCGACAAACCGGCCAGTGCCTCGGTTTCTGCCCCCGGCACGTCAATGGCGTTGGCGAAGTAGCGGGCGTAGGCCTCACGCCCCTCGGGCAAGCGATAGCCCAACTGCGTGCCGAAGCCCTCACCTTTCGGATAGCCACCGAGCAACGCTTCAGGCATCACCACCAGTGCCGCGCCGGACTCGCTGATCGCGTCTTCCCAGCTCAGGATCTGTTCCAGAGTTTCACCCTTGCCACCGGGCAAGGCGCCGATCTGCAGGGCGGCGACGATTGATTTGGGCATTGCAGTCACTCCATCGGGTTCAAGTGTTGCCGATTCTGCGGCGGCGCGGGATCATGAATAAACACCGACTCATTGCTGAATGATATGAACCAAATGAATATCGCAACCGTCGACCTCAACCTGCTGAAAGTCTTCGAAGCCTTGCATGAGGAGTCCAGCGCCAGCCGTGCGGCGCTGCGTCTGGGCGTGACGCAATCGGCGGTCAGCGCAGCATTGCGTCGATTGCGTGAGGTATATGGCGATCAATTGTTCGTACGCACCGGGCGCGGATTGGCGCCGACACTCAAGGCCAATCAACTGAAACCGGTGGTCAGCGAGGCGCTGAACAAATGTCGGCAGAGCCTGGCGATGGTCGATCCGGCGGCCCACCACTATGACGGCCGATCAGTCACCGTGGGCCTGTCGGATGATTTCGAAATCGCTTATGGCCGGCGCCTGATCGAAGCCATCGCTCGCAGCGCTCCCAAGCTACGGCTGATCTTCCGCCAGACCCACAGCCAGATCGTCGCCCGCGCCCTGATGGAACGCAGCATCGACCTGGCGATCACCGCCGGTGGGTTCGCCGAGCGTCTGCTCAGTCGTCAGGTGCTGGGTGAAGGGGATTATGCGTGTCTGGTCGATCCGGGCAGTCTGGCGCCCGGCCAGCAGAACATCGATTTGCCGGAGTTCGTCGCCCGCGAGCACATTCTGGTGTCCTCGGGCGGTTTTATCGGCATCACCGATGAAGGCCTGGCGGCGCTGGGTCTGAGCCGGCGGGTCTGCGCCTCGACCACGCACTTTGCCGCGCTGCCGCATCTGCTCAAGGGCAGCGGCGCGGTGGCAACCATCCCCCGCCATGCCGCGCAGGCCATTGCCGAGCTCAGCGGACTGGTGCTGCTGCCCTGCCCGCTGGCGTTGCCGCGTTACCCGATCGAACTGGGCTGGCGCACCAGCACGCAGATCGATCCGGTAGTGATCAAGGTGAGTGAGGCGATTGTCGGATGTTTCAATGCGGACTGAGGCGCGTGTTACTTGTTGGCTGCCATCAGTCGATTGACCTCACTGCGCACCATGTTGGCGAATTCCGGCGGGGACATGCCATCCAGCTCGGCGCGCACCCACTCGGCCCATTTGCCCTTGCGCTTGGAGCGTTCGCCGAACAACCGCGCGGCTTCGCCTTTGGCTTTACCCAGATTGTTCTGCCAGAGTTCGAACAGACGGGATTTCTCGTCTTCCAGCGCAGCGCGCTCGGCGAGGGATTTGTCGGCCAGATTGAAACTCATGGGGAAATACCTGCTGCGTAAAATGGCGACATCTTACACGCTCGAGGGAAATCTCCCGCGCAGGTTTTTCTTTCGCACCTAAAATCAGTGCAACTTTTCAGTCAGCGCCACACTCCATTGATCACTGTTCATCCATCTGCAAGGAGTCACCCAATGGCCCGCAAATCCCGCGTGCAAGCCGTCGAAGACCAAATCAAGGATCAAGCCTTCAGCGAACTTCAGGCTTTGATCGAAGAGTCCGACAAACTGCTCAAGAGCAGCGCCTCACTGGTGGGCGAAGAAGCCGAGACCCTGCGCGGACAAATCGCCCTGAAACTGCAACAGGCGCTGGATTCTGTTTCGAGCGTGCGTGAGCGCACCAAACCGGCGGTCGAGGCTACCGAGAGCTACATTGGCGGCCATCCATGGCAGACCGTAGCGATTTCCGCCGGTTTCGGTCTGGTGGTGGGCTTGTTGCTCGGTCGTCGTTGATCGACGTCTGACAAAAAACCTGTGGCGAGGGAGCTTGCTCCCGCTGGACTGCGCAGCAGTCCCCTATTCTCAAGCAGATAAAAGGGGATCGCTTCGCAATCAGGCGGGAGCAAGCTCCCTCGCCACATGGGTTATCTGACAATTATTCCCCGGCCAATTCGCGCAACTGCGCCAGCGTCTGCTCCTCCAGCACAATACCCTCGGCCAGCGACCGCGCGCGCTGCAAATGCCGGCGATCACCCGGCAAGCGCTTCAATCCCACCCCATGCATCTGCCGCACCAGTTCTTCGCTGCGCTCGGCAAAACTTTGCCCGGCGGATTTGCTTGGGTCGATGACGATCAGCAACTGCCCGGTCCACGGGGTCTTGGCCCCGGGATGGTTCGACCAGTCGAACTCGAAGGAGAAATTGCCCCCGGTCAACGCCGCCGCCAGCAGCTCGACCATCATCGACAATGCCGAACCTTTATGGCCGCCGAATGGCAACAGTGCGCCGCCCTCAAGAATGGCCTTCGGATCCTGCGTCGCCTGCCCAAGACCATCCACGCCCATTCCGGCGGGCAGACGTTCGCCCTTGCGCGCCGCGATCTGCACATCACCGTGAGCGATGGCGCTGGTCGCCAGATCAAAGACAATCGGCGCACCACCGGCCCGCGGCGCGGCAAAGGCAATCGGGTTGGTGCCGAACAGCGGCCGATCGGCGCCATGCGGCACCACGCAGGTCATGCTGTTGACCACGCTGAGCGCCACCAGCCCTTCTTCGGCAAACGGCTCGACGTCCGGCCACAGCGCCGCAAAGTGATGCGAGTTGCGAATCGCCAACACCGCAATTCCTGCTTTACGCGCCTTCTCCACCAACAACGAACGAGCAGCGGCCAGCGCGGGCTGGGCGAAACCGTTGCCGGCATCGACTCGCACGAAACCCGAGGCTACGTCCTCGACTTGCGGCACAGCCTGTCCATTGACCCAACCGCTATTGAGGGTCGAAACATATCCGGGGATACGGAACACGCCATGACTGTGCGCACCGTCACGTTCGGCACCGGCGCAGTTGGCAGCCAGAGTGCGGGCGACGGACGCCGACGTACCGTGGCGCAGGAAAACCTTTTCAAGCAATTGCGTCAGCGCTTCGAGCGAGAGTGTGGACGCAACGGGGGAAGACACGGAATCGTGTGGCGCAGACATCTGAAGCTCCAGACTAATTATTGGAGGGAACAACAGCGTACGAACAGCTTGCCCAGCGATTAACCACGCCCGGTACGGGTGCTGTCAACCGTTGTGGTGCCGGCTTGTCGCGGCTAGCACATTGCGCTGCCGCTGGTGCGGTAACTATGTACCACCTCTGTAATCGATCCGGTCTTTAGTCTCGTGTCTCAATTTACCGGTGCACCGGACGGTGCCCTGAACGAGACCCGATGATGCCTGCTCCCATTCCTCCCCTGCTGTTCCAGCCCATCCTCAACTCCCCCGGATCGTGGCGCGAACTCGGCAATCTCCATCACTTGTCGACTGCTGACTTTCAATGGCTGAGTCACGTGCAACTGGCGACCCACGCACTGCGCAGTCAGCAGACCCCGCCCATGCTTGCCCAGCGCATCCTGCTCAATACCGCTGGTGCGCCAGCGGTGCCTCTAGCCGGCAGTTTCATACTCAGTGCCACCCCGGATGATCACGGGATCCTGTTGTACACACCTTTCGCCGGGCTAAAAAAACATGCCAGCCTCACCGCCCTGACCGCGCACCTGGAACAGCAGCTGAACAGCGCCAGCGAGGACGACCGACTGCTGGCGTTCCTCGCCTTTTCCCAACGCAAACGACTGGCAGAACAGCACGGCATCAGCGTGACCTACCAGCTCGTCGAAGGCGATATCTTCGAAGATCAACGCGCCGTCATCGAGCATTGCCATCAGCTCAACACGCAAGCGATGCTTGATGAATTGATGCAACTGCCCGAACTTGGCAGTCTGCTCCAGACCATAGTCGACGCACTGCTGACGCCAACGATGCGCGGCGTCGATCAGACACGCACGCGCGTGAACCTGTACGCGACCACGACTGCCACCGGCCCGGCATCGACCGACCTCGCTTCGCGGCATGGGCTTGAAGCGCTGTCGCTTGGCGATGCGCTGCTGTTGCACTATCGCCACACCGGATGGCCGGTTGGCCAGACCCATGAGTTTTCGCACCCCGACCGGACTTTCCAGGCCAGTGATCAGCAACACTGGGAGACAGCCGTCACCACGGCATCAGGCAAACTGCTGGTGTTGCTGTACCAGCAAATGGAGCGCTACTGGAATGGGCCCAGTGCTGACGGGGCCTCGCGGCGCGACGTATTGGCGCAGATCATTCGGCAGCAGGCGCTGGCGGACTTTTTGCTCAAACGCGAGGCGGGCATCATCGATCAGCGCCAATTCGACAGCCTGCTGACGTCGCTGGGTTTCAGTGAAAGTCTGGCACCTCGCGCGGCCGTGGAAACCGTGCGTTTATGGGAGCACCAGGCAAACTTCGTGGAGCTGGCCGGTGCGCTGATGATCGGCCATTCCGAAAGCTGCCTGTATACCCCGACGCACGGCTTGCAGGTGCTCAAGGACTACGCAGATCTAAAATCCATGCTGCTCGGCAAGTTCGCCAGCCCCGGGCACGAAGACGAACTCTATGGTCTGCTGAGTCTCGACGAGCGCCAGCGCTTCCTCGGTTTCGACCGGCCGCAGGTTTCCGGCAAATCGATCGCCGGAGACGTGTTCAGCGTACTGCTCGAATTGATCATCACCAAGCAACGACAGAACATCGACTATGCCTTGCAGTTGTACCGGCACAGCGACGGCGTCGTGGATATCCGCGCACTGTTCGATAAGGCCCTGGACATCCGCTCGATGCTCCACGAGCGCCTTGTCACCCTGGATGCTCGCGGGCGCTGGAGCACCCGGCCGATGCTCACCGGCAACCCATTGCCTTCAAGGGTGCTGGCGGACACCGCCGCAGCCGAAGTGCGCAAGTTCGCCAGCATTATGCCAACCATCGCCGCAGACTTCGCCGCCCAGCCGTTGACCGTCACAGCGCTGCAGCGTACCTACCTGCAAGGTATCGCAGCGAAGCTGGCGCACGCCCTGTCTGTCGGCATCAATGGCGAAGCACGGTTGAGAGTCCTGGACGGAACGCTAAGCCGTCATGCGCAAACCCTGGTCGACACCGTGTTCAATCCGGATCACCCGGATCGCAGCCGCCGCAAGGCACTCAACGGGATTCGGCCGGATGCCTGGTCATTGACGTTACAGGTCGCTGGTGAGAGCGAAGTGCTGCCGCTGGCCAACTGCGTCCTGCTCACGGAACGCGGTGGCCTCGATACGCAGCACTCCGGACGCGCGATCTTGTGGACCCCGGCTCTGGGCCTGGAAGTCTTCCGCTCGATCGAGCACGCCAGACAGGTTTTAAACCAGCGGCTGCTGGATCCGCAAAAACGCCTGGCGCTGCTGGAAAACCTTTCACCCCTGCACCAGAGGTTCCATCAACACTACACACTGGGACGGTTACAGCTGATCAGCGGCAATGTCTTGCAGGATCGCACCGAATCAACGATCGAACATTTTCTCCAGCGCTGTGAACAGGTGCGGGGCCGCCATTGGCCAAAGCCACGGGAACATCAGATCCTCAAGACGTTGAGTGAGCAAGTCGTTGAGACCAACCTGCAACGCGCCACCGCTCTGGCGATGGCACTCGGCAAGCAGCATTCACTGCCTGCCTGGCTGGGAATGGCCAGGCTTGACGATCAGCAGTTGCACCTGGAACTGCTGGAACAGTGGCGGCACAGCGTCATCGACGACGAGGATTATCTCCACGCGCTGCCAACCTTGCGTGATTACATCCGGCAGACCCTAAAGACGCTGCTGAACACCCGCTTGCACAGGCAGGATCTCGACCCCGAACAGATCACCGTCACTCCCGCGCTGAGCCTGATCGGGTCTGCAATGAGCCTGACCGATTTCGCCTTGAACCATGCGCATATTGCCCAGGACACTGCATTCACCCTCAGCTCGAGCACCGACCGGACGCTGCCGACCGGACTCGACCAACAAGCGGTCAGGAGCCTGCTGTTGTCCTTGAACGTTGCGACAACATTTGCCAATAAAATCACCTCGGTGTTGTCCGCGAATGACGTCGACGCCGAACAACGCAAGCTGCGTTTCATCCAGCAACTACCCTGGCAACTGCTGCAACATGCCCATCAGTTACAACTGCAACAACGCTTGTCGCCGAAGGCTTTCGACTTGATTTCACAGGTGCTCGACATGCCCGATGCCGTCGCTCGTGCGACCGTGCACGGGGCCGATGCGATTGTCCGGCCGTTGGCGCTGATCAAGACCGCCGGGGCATCCGCGATCAAGGCGCTGGGGCTGTACTTGATCGGCCCTGCGGAAAAATCCGGCCCTCAGGTGCTTTATGCGCCCTACCATGGAGAGCACGCATTCAGTGAGTTCGAGGACGAGGCAGCAGTGATCGCCGCGCTGAATACGCCGGGCTCACTGCAGGACCTGCTGCTGCGCCGCTTGCCGGAAAATCAACGTTCGATCTTCAGCGCGTTGTTCAAGGCGAGCAGCGGCCAGACGAGCGAGATGAACCTGGCCACTACCCCGGTCGACGGCAACTTGCTGCTGCAGTTGTTCGACGACAATCTGGCCTTGTTGCCACACTTGCTGAGCAGCCATTCGCTGCCATCGGCGCAGGCGGATTGGGACGCCGCGAAGCACCTGTTCAGTTCCGGCATCCAGCAGATCCGGGGCCTGCTGCCGGGCAAACTCGCCTATGTGCAGTTTCTCTGGCAAAGCTACCAGGATTTTCTGGACTCGGCCGAAGCGTTGCAGGATCACCACTGGAAACGTGCGCTGCAAACCTTTGTCGCCGGCGCAGCGGAGATGATCAGTCTCGGGCGACTGGCGCTGGAGTCACGTCTGGAATCTCAAGCCGTGGCAGCGCCGCAAACACCGCAGCCAACCACGCTGAGCGCCCCCGTCCTTGCGCAGACAAAGCCGACCGATCCGCTGCGCACCTCGCTGCAGACATTCGAAGCTCCGACGATCGCCCTGAAGGATCTGACTCACGATGCTGCCGAGGGCACGTATCAGGATCTGACAACCAAAGCGACTTACGCCCCTATCGCCGGCAAAGTCTATCCCGTGGAGCGGCCGGGAGCCGTCTGGCAGATCAAAGGCGCCGAGCAGCCAGGCCCGGTGTTGCAACACACCGCTTCCCGGCAACTGGTGCTGGACCCGGATCGCCATACCGTGCATTTCGGCAAGGCCATGTCGACGATGCTCAACCATTACGCCACCCATCGCCAGGCGCGGTACATGCTGAATATCGAAGCGCAAGGCATGGAAGAAATCCGCGCCCGCCATCCGGAAAAAGCCCGCATGTTGATCGAGGCAATTGATCTGGCCCGGCATTACGCGTTCAACAGCCTGCACAATCTTGCCCAGCTGAGAAACTATGTGCCGGGCACCCGCCTCGATACTTTTCTCAAGTCTTTTTTTGACGTGCAACGGATTGATGCCGACATTCTCGACAAGCTGAAGCAGGCCATCGTGCCGATCTGTGATGCCTTGGTCGATCCAACAGAAGACCTGTTGAATACCAGTCGCTTTGTGGTCGGCTCGAACAGACACAGCAGCTCGGGTGTAATCGCCTTTGTACTGGGTGGCGATTTACTCAAGAAAGTCCACTTCACCGAAAAGTTCTTCAATCAAGGGCTGGATTGGTACAACACAGGCCTGACCGAACCGTTCAATGTTGACGGGCATGCACGGGCAGCGACGCTGATCCACGAGTTTTCCCATCAGTTCAGCAAGACCGTCGACATCGCCTCCCTGGAAGCGCGGCGCCCGTTTGCCGACTTGATTGCTACGGTGACCGGTTACGGAGCGGCCCGAAAACAGGTACAGACCCGATTTCAGCGCGAAGCACTGTCACTGTCCACGCGCCGTGAAGAGCTGTTTTCGCGCTGGAGCGACAACCTTCAGGAGTGGCTCGATATCGACGAGTTTGAGGGCATGGAACATGTGCGCAGGGAAGTTCTCAAGACCACGGGGACGAGGAATCTGGAGGACGCGCGAACGGCATTTCTCAGCCCGACCAACCCGCATCCACGCATCGACACGATATTGCGCAATGCCGATTCGATCGCCTTCCTGATTTGCGAAATGGGCCGCCAGCTGGATCCGGTAACCCAACCTCACGGAGGGCTCAACTGAGGTAAAAAAAATGCGCAGGCGGTTGGCCTGCGCATGGTTCATCGCTGGGTGAACTCAGTCTTTCTGGTCACGCAATACATTGCCCGAGGCGCCATCGATACGGAATTCATACACCGAACCGTCGGCCTTGCGGCCCTCGCCTTTCCAGTAGCCGTCATTGTCGGCCTCGATTTCATAGACTTCGACGTAACCGGCCTTGGTTTTCACGATCTCGATAGCCTTTTCGATGGTGACCCAGCCCGCACCGGGACGATCAGCCATGGCGGCACCGGCGCTGAACAAAGCGGCGGTGGCGATTGCAGCGGCTAAGGTTTTTTTGATCATTTTTTCACTCCATTTGTGGATGATGTTCCTCTGATGTCCTGTTTTTGGGCGTCTGACGGAAAAATAAGTTCCACTTTGATGGGCAATTGCCATGACGGATGTTCTCGGCGCAACGCCCGCAAGGTTAGAATGCAGCAAATCAGGACGAGTCAATGACCCAAGAATCCCTCTCGGAAGCCGAATACGATGCGATCACCGATGCCGCCGCGCACTGGTGCATGCGTCTGCACGCCGTAGACTGCTCCGCCGAGGAGCGTCTGGCTTTCGAGCAATGGCGCGATGCGCATCCGCTGCATGCATTCGAATACGAAGCGATGCTGGAGATCTGGGACGTTGCCGAACATCTGCCGCGTCCGCCGCTACCCCCAACGCTCAATGTACCGCTGACCGCTGCGGTGCCCGCCTGGCGGCGCTACGCAATTGCCGCGAGCGTCTGCGCCCTGGCCTTGCCACTGGCGGCGTACGGTGGCTGGAATCTGGGCTGGTTGCCCAACAGCTATCAGCATTTCGAAGCCACCGACAATGTCCGTCAGGTCACCTTGAAGGACGGTAGTCAGGTCGAGCTCAACCTCAATACCGAGCTGAGCTTCAGCAATTACAAGGACGAACGCCGGGTCACCCTGAAAAAGGGTGAAGCGTTTTTCGAAGTCAGCCACGACCTCTCCCACCCGTTCGTGGTCAGGGCTGGCGAAGGCAAGATTCGCGTGACCGGCACCCGCTTCAATGTCTGGCTCTACGAAGATCAGGTGCGGGTCAACCTGATCGAAGGCTCGGTTCTGGTAACCAGCAACGCCGCCCTGCCCGGCGACGGTCTGCGCCTGGGGCCGGCCATGCAGGCGCAGTACCGACATGGCGACTACATGCCACAGATCAGCCAGACTTACGCCAACGACAACGCCCTGGCCTGGCGCAATGGCAAACTGGTGCTCGACAACCTGGCACTCAACGAAGCCTTGCCGCTGATCAATCGCTACCTGAGCAAACCACTGAAACTGGCCGACGCCAACACCGGCGCGATCCGCGTCGGCGGTGTCTACAACATCAAAGAGCTCGGCGGCCTCGTCAACGCCCTGCCCAAGGTGTTGCCGGTCTACCTTACGCGCAATACCGAGGGTGATCCGGTGATCAACTCGATGCCGCGGCAGCCACCAAAAACCTGAAACCGGGCACCACCTGCCACGGTTAACTCAGGGCAACAAAAAAGCCGCTGTTCCCGTCAAGGAGCAGCGGCTTTTTCGTTCAGGACACCTTACTGCGCAGCTACTCCGGCAGTCTTGCCCGCCACCTCGCGAACCGTTTGCACCTGATATTGCGGATCGGCAGCGATCTGCTGCTCAGTGAACGGCAACACACTCCACTGCTTTTTCGAAAACGCCTCGGTCTGATCCCGGGAGTATTTCGACTCAGGGTCACTGGACAGCGAGAACGCCAGCAACCCTTGAGCGTGCGGGCCTTTGTCGTCGAAGGTCACCACTTGCAGGTAGCTGGTGCCGCTGATCACTTCGAGTTTGCCGTCTTCACGCGGCACGCTCTGGATCGCGTTGTAGATCCCCAGCGTTCCCGGCCCGCCGTGAATTGCGGTTTGTTGAGCGCCGCTGCTCGCCACCTGAATATCGCCCCAGCGGGTTTCAGGCTTGAGACCCATTTTCTGCGCAGTGGCAGCCGACGCCAGCAGCGCTTCACGCAGTGCCTTGCTCACGGCCGGTTGCTCGATCGCCAACCCGCGTGGCGTGTGTTGCGGGTCTTTTGGATCGAACGGCACACGCCAGACATCCGGCGACGCTTGCAGCGCCTGCATGATGTTCTGGAAATGCACCAGACCAATGCCCGAATCCAGATTCGCCCGGCCATCCCAACCCTTGAGACTGGCGCAAACCGGCTTCAACGCGGCCGCGTCCGCACCCAGATCCGCAGCGCAGAACTTCAGCAGATCGGGCAGCACCTGAGTCGCCAGAAAGACGTTGTCGTCCATCACCATCTGTTGCAGATCCTTCACCGCCAGCGGCCCTTCTTTGCCCAGAGCACTCAGACGCTCCAGCGCAAATCGTGATCGCAGGCCCAACGGCTGGCCGTCCTGACTGATCAGCGGCGAGAACCCGGTCAGCGGTTGTGCCGGGTTCGCCAGCCACGCGGAATCGTTGGAATGCTGGACGAAGTCCTTGCGCAACAGTTGCGGCAGCTGGCTGGCGGCATAGATACCCTTCTGCGCAGCTTGCGGATCGATATCCCAGGCGCAAGTGCTGTTGGAGCCGTCGAGCACGATCATCTGCAAGCCGATGCGCGGGTCGCTGCATTTGGCCAGTTTGTCGGCGCTGACGTTCGGCACCACCGACAGGTTCATGTACAGCGTCTGACCCTTATCATCCACGGCCAGGGTGTTGACCCAGGGGATGCCCTGAAGCTTGTGCACCGAATCCTGCAGAGCCTTGAGGCTCGACGCCTGGTTCATCGCGTACCACTGCGTCAGCACGCGATCATTGTCCAGGTTGGCGTCGCGCAGGCTGTACGCGTACTGATGATCCCAGTCGAGTTTGCCCGGCCATTGCACGATCGGGCCGAACTGCGAGCTGTAGACATCGCGCGAGACCGGCACCACCTGACCGTCCGCCTGTTTGACCTGCACAGTGACCGTCTGCTTGTTCAACGGCAGCGACTTGCCGTCGAGCAGGTAGCGGGTCGGGTCTTTCGGATCGAGTTGCAGACGATACAGGGTGAAGTGTTTGGATGAATCCACCGTGTGGGTCCAGGCCAGGTGCTGGTTGAAACCGATGTTGATCATCGGCAACCCCGGCAAGGCTGCACCCATGACGTCGAGTTTGCCCGGAATGGTCAGGTGCATCTGGTAAAAGCGCATGCCGCCAACCCATGGAAAATGCGGGTTGGCCAGCAGCATGCCGCGTCCGTTGAACGAGCGTTCGCTGCCGACCGCCACGGCATTGCTGCCGCGATCCAGAGCGAAGCGCTGCAGGCGCGCGTCCGCCAACTGATAGGCCCGGGCATCGCTGCCGAGCTGCGCCGTGGCCTGCGGCGGCGTCGCGCCAGCCAGGGCTTCGGCGAACTGTCCGACCCCGCCCTCGACCAGCAGGCGCCGAGTGAGTTTGACCAGATCTTCGGCGCTGATATCACGCACCCACTCACCCTGGCACTGTTGCGGGAGACCCTGCTGGCGGCGTTCGGCGAGATAACGGTTATAGCCCGCGGCATAACCTTCCACCAGATCGTGCACCTGCGCCGGTTGCGCGTCCCAGAAGGCTTTCACCGCTGCGGGAGTGTTGAGCCAGGTGAAGAACAGGTCGCTGACGCGATTCTCGCGTTGTTCGACGGTGAACTGCTCCGGCCCGAAATAACGCGAGCGCTGGCCATTGACCGTGACGATCTCGTTGGCCAGCAGGCACAGGTTGTCCTGCGCGTAGGCGTAACCAATGCCGAAACCCAGTCCGCGTTCATTTTCCGCGCGGATGTGCGGCACACCAAAGGAGGTGCGGCGGATATCGGCACTGGCTTGTGCAGCGGGACTGAACGCATGGGCGGACAGACTGAGTCCGAGAAACGCACCGGCGAGAGCCAGTCCGGTTAACTGTCGGGAAATAATCACACTCGCTCCTGAACGACAAGACAAGGATCGGCGCTTGCGCCGGATCCACTCTGAAATTGATTCATGCGCCTGGGCGCAAGACGGCTGTTCAGGAAACGAATGCGAGAAAAAAAATTTAGCCCGATTGAGGAAGGTGAAATTCACTGATTACGGGAAAACAACGAATAACCGACAAAATTTCTACATATTTCCTTTCATGATTTGTCGTGCTGAAACGTCTTGTTTACTGAGAGCAGTCAAAACGTTTCCTGATCGGGCTCTGAAAAGGAGTAACCCCATGTACAACTCGCAACTACCAATGGATGGTAGCCAGGCGTCACAAGGAGCTTCCATGAGTTCCCGCGCGAGCAGCTTCGCCCCCAGCCCCGAGCGTCAGGGCAATGAGCGTATTCGTCTGTTGCTGAAAAGCTTCGGCCTGCGTACCAGCCTGATTCGCCTGAAAGTCATCGACGCCCTGCTGGTCGCCGCACAAAGCGATCGACGCCTGGGCGTGCGCGGCGTGCACAGTCAACTGCTGGACCTGGATATTCCGTTGTCCTTTCTCAGCGTGCGCGAAGTGTTGAAGCGTCTATGCGCCGAAGGGGTGGTCACCTTCAACCCGGACAAGAGTTACAGCCTGCATCCACAGGCTGCTGCCGTGCTCAATCACGATTGAAGCGTCCCGCGATCGCCGTCAGGGCTTGACCTTGCGGCGCATCACCCCGTTGATCACCACCACGACCACCGCCACACCCATGGCGATGTACTGGAACATCTTCTGACTGATCATCCCGGCATTTTGCAGCCAGGACAGGCCGAGCATGATCGCCAGCACCGACAGGGCGATCAGGATCGAGTATTTCAAACGTTGCTTCTGGGTCATTGCAGGTTCCTGAAACTTTCAAATGTATCCGGTTTGTATCCGGTTGCATGCCATGCACATACCATGTTGCGGGGATGGGCTTGGCTGAACGCGGTCTCATGTTACAGCCGATGAAGAGTTTTGGCTTCATGCCGGCGTAACCATGAGGATCTTTGAAATGTTCCGTCGAATCACCTGGCTGATTCCTGTCCTTGCCGTTCTGACCTTGAGCGGCTGCATCATTTTCCCCCACGGCGGCTGGCATGACGACCACCATCGTTATCAGGAAGGCCCCGGTTATTACCATCGATAGAACAGGATCGTTCGCCCGCCGGTGCGCCTGAAATACCGGTCGGGATACCTCACCAGCCTTTTCAATGCCAACCATGCCCGCCCGCCAGCGGGCATTTTTGTTGGCGCGCCTGTGCCTCGCAAATGCCTTTTCGATCAGCCTGCGGGGGTCAGTAAATACGCTGTAAGTATTTGAAATTTCATGTCGCAGCAAAGGATTGGCTGCCGCGACAACTCTGCCTCTAGTCTCTGCGAACTTTTCTCGCTTACTGAAACAGGGATGTTTATGCAGAGAACCTTGATCGTAATGACGCCCGTGCAGATTATCGGATTCTGCCTGGCCATTACCGCTTTTGAACTGCTCACCTATATGGCCAGCGACATGATCATGCCGGCCATGTTGACGGTGACCGGCGAGTTCAACGCCAATACCCGGCATGTAGCCAACGCCTTCAACCTGTATCTGATTGGTGGCGTGTGCCTGCAATGGCTGATCGGCCCCCTTTCCGACCGCTACGGCCGGCGTCGCTTGCTGTTGCTCGGTTGTGCGCTGTTCGGCCTGGCGTGCAGCGCCGCAGTCATAACGCAGCGCATTGAAGCCTTTAATGCGTTGCGCCTGATCCAGGGCATGGGCCTGGGCTTTGTGGTCGCCGTCAGCTACCCGACCCTGCAGGAAGTGTTCTGCGAGGCCGATGCCGTGCGCCTCATGGCATTACTGGGCAACGTGGCGCTGCTGTCGCCGCTGCTCGGCCCTTTACTCGGCAGCCTGCTGCTGGAATGGCTGAGCTGGCGACAGATGTTTCTGGGGCTGGCGGCAACGAGTGTGGTTGTCTGGCTCGCTCTGTTTGCCTGGATGCCGGAAACGATCGACGTCGTGCGCCGTGACGGCCAGCGACAGGCACCAGTGGCGTTTTCGCTCAGGCAGATCGGCCTGGGTTACCTCGCGCTGCTGCGCAACCGACGATTCATCGGCGCCAGTCTGACACTGGGCCTGATGAGCCTGCCGCTGATTGCCTGGATCGGACTGGCGCCGGTGCTGCTCATGCAACGCCTTGAGCTGTCTGCGCTGGAATATGGCCTGTGGCAAATCCCGGTGTTTGCGGCGGTGATCCTCGGTAATTTACTACTGGATCGATTGCTCGTCGGGCACACGCTCGCCCAGGTGATCGGTCTGGCCCTGTGGCCGTTTTGCCTCGGACTGCTGGGGCTGATCGCTGCAGCCCTGAGTTCGGCTGCGCTGCCATTGGCCGTTTGCGCACTGGCCGTGTATGCACTGGGGCTTGGTATGAGCAACGCCGCGCTGTACCGCCTCGCGCTGTTCTCCAGCGATGCGGGCAAGGGGCTGGTCTCGGCCATGATCGGCATGCTGTCGATTGCCGTGATGGGCAGCGGCGGCTCGCTCATCGCCATCATCGGCGGTGGCTCGAACCTGCAATCCTTTTCCCTGCTCGCCGGCCTCGGCGGCCTGCTGTGCCTGCCCCTGCTCTACCGCCTTCTGCGGCACCCGCCGCGCCCACCACACATCAATAAGGATATTCGATGACTCTGTTCCCCCACAGCGATGCGCTTTGCGCATTGCCGCAGCCCTATTGCCAGGAGGCCGTCCCCAAAGGGCTGTTCAATCTGGCCATGAGCGAAATCACCCGGTTTCACGCTCGCCATACGCCCGGTTATGGCCACTGGTTGAACGCCCATGCAATCGCTGTCGATGACCTGGACGAGCTCGACGACTGGTCGCAATTGCCACCGATTTTCGCCAGTTTCTTCAAGCAACAGATGCTGCTCAGTCCGACGGGCGAAGACGCCCTGGAACTGACTTCCTCCGGCACCAGCGGGCAGAAGAGCCGCATGCGCTACGACGCGCGCAGCCTCGGCGCCGCGCAGTACATGGTCGAACGGATTTTCGCCCAATATGGCTGGATTACCCCGCGTGCCCCGTGCAACTACCTGTTGCTCGGCTATGAGCCGGAGCAGAAAAACACCTTGGGCACATCCTTCACCGATCAATTCCTGTGCGGTTTTGCTCCCGCCAATCGGGTGGTTTACGCCCTGCGTCGCAATGGTGACGGCCACCAGTTTGATCTGTTCGGCGTGATCAGCGCCTTGCAGGCCTTTGCCGAAGAAGGTCTGCCGGTGCGCATCTTCGGCTTTCCCGCCTTTCTCTGGGAAACCCTGCAGCGCATGCGCGCGACCGGCGTGGCAGACCTGCAACTGCAGGCCGGATCATTGGCATTTTTCGGCGGCGGCTGGAAAACCCGCGCCGCCGAAGAAGTCCCCAGACAAGCCTTGTATGCACGGATCCAGCAACAACTGGGCATCGCTACCCAAGACTGTCGCGACGGTTACGGCGCCGTCGAACACGCGGTGCCTTACGTCGAATGCGCCCACCATCACTTTCACGTACCGGTCTACGCGAAAGTGTATGTACGCAGCCCGGTGGATTTTTCGGTGCTGCCCTATGGCCAGCGTGGCCTGCTGAATCTGGTCTCGCCCTACATTTCCTCAAGCCCGGCCCATGCCGTGGTCATGAGCGATCTGGCCACGTTGCATCCCGGCACCACTTGTGCCTGCGGTCTGGCCAGCGACTGGTTCCAGTTGCACGGCCGCGCCGGTACCACAGCCGCGAGGAGCTGTGCCATGGCCGCGTCCGAACTGCTGGGGAGGCACTGATATGTACCTGATCAACGGTCAGTTGCACACCGAGTGCAGCCTCGACAGCGCCTTGCACCAACTTCAGCTGGAGTTGCCACGAAGGCTGCAGATTCCACTGCAAACCAGCACACTGCTTGCCACTGCCAAGGCCTTCGCCGAACGTCTGCAACAAGAAGAAACGGAACTGCCACTGGCTCCCGGTCAGCGCGAGGCACTGATCGATTTCTGCCAGCCTGCCGCCCTGCAAGCCAAGCTGGATCGTGAGCTGGGCCTGCGCCCCGAATCGCTGCGTCGCATCGACTATCGACAATCACGCTTCGAGCGCTGGAGTCCATTGGGCCTGGTGGTGCATATCACTCCGGCCAACGCGCCGCTGCTGGCGTTCTGTGCGGTGATCGAGAGTCTGCTGAGCGGCAACGTCAACTGGCTGCGTCCCAGCAGCAGTGACGCTGGCTTCACCGCGCGCCTGCTTCAGGCGTTGGTTGCATGCGACCCGAGCGGACAACTCAATGGTTACGTGGCGGTGCTGCCGACCCGCACCGAACAAATCGGCCAGTTGTGCAGGCACGCCAACGGTGTCGCGGCGTGGGGTGGCGAAACCGCGCTGCAAGCCATCCGCCAGCAGATCCCGCCAGGCTGTCGCTGGATCGACTGGGGGCACCGCATCAGCTTCGCCTACCTGACCCCGGACGCGGCATCGCCCGCCATCCTCGATGCGATTGTCGATGAAGTCTGCCGCCTCGATCAGCAAGCCTGCTCCAGCCCGCAATGGTTGTTGGTGGACAGCGACGACGCGAGCGTACTGAACGATATCGGGGCACAACTGGCCGCCGCGTTCGAACGCCGTGCCGGACAATGGCCGGCCCTTGCGCCGACGCTTGAAGAGGCTTCGCAAATCACCACCTGCACGGCGATGGCCCGGCTGGCCCAGAGTTTTGCCGGGCAGATCGGCCGGGTCTGGAGTGCCCCGGGCTGGCGGGTGATCTGGAGCCATGATCGCCAGCTCGAACCTTCTGCGCTGTTTCGCAGCCTGTTGCTCAAACCAATGCCCCGCGAGCGGCTCAGCGCCACGTTGCTGCCCTGGCGCAACGTGCTGCAGAGCTGCGCCTTGCTGTGCCCCGAGGCGCAGATCGCTGAACTGGCGCAAACGCTGATTGCCGCCGGTGTGACGCGCATTACCCCGATCGAGACTATTCACGATGGCTACGCCGGCGAACCCCACGACGGTGTTTATGCGCTGCAGCGCCTGAGTCGACGCGTATCGGTCAGTCTGCCGGCGAACGTGCTGACCAGCCACTCCACGCTCGACCAGCCGCCAGCCCCACCACCACTGACCGGGCTGCCAATCATGGACAAGGCACAATTCGTCCGCCAGCCGCCGGATTCAGCGGCGCAGCTGTTCTTTCGCTCCGGCGGCAGCAGTGGCGCACCCGTGCTTTCCGGCTTCAGTTACCACGACTTCCAGCGCCAGATGCAGGCGGCCGCCGATGGTTTGCTGGCGGCCGGTCTGGATCCGGCGCAGGACAGGGTCATGAACCTGTTTTTCAGCGGCGGACTGTACGGCGGCTTTTCCAGTTTTGCCAAAGTACTGGAACAACTGCAGGCCCGACACTGGCCGATGGGCGCCCCGGCGGACGACGATTACCACGAGATCGCGCAGATGATCGAGGCTCAACGGATCACCGTGCTGATCGGCATGCCCGGCACCCTGCACCGGTTGTTTATCAACGAACAACAAATACTCCGGCGATACGGTGGCGTCGCCAAGGTCTTTCTCGGTGGCGAACACCTGAGTGAGCAAACCCGCGAGCTCTTGCAAAGTTGCGGCGTCAGCCTGATCCGCTCGGCGGTTTACGGCAGCGTCGATGCCGGTCCCCTGGGCCATGCCTGCCGGGCCACGGCAGATGGCGTTTTCCATCTGATGAGCGACATCCAGCACCTGGAAATTGTCGATTTCGAGCATGACGTGCCGGTCGGTGACGGCGAATCCGGTCGTCTGCTGGTGACCTCCCGCGAGCGTCAGGGTCAGTCCGTGCAGCGCTATGACATTGGCGACAGCGGACGCTGGTTACCCGGCCCGTGTGCCTGCGGTCTGACTTCGCCGCGCTTCGAACTGCTGCAACGCCACGGCAACCTGCTGCGCATCGGCACCGATTTTATTTCGCTGGCGATTCTGGAGCAGCACCTTCAGATGCCGTTTCAACTGACCCTCGATCACGGCCCTGACGGCCTGGAACGCATGCGCCTGCACTGCCCTCTGGAGCCGGCCGATGCCCACCACCGACTGCAGAATTATTCGACGCTGACCACGCTGGTGCAGACCGGTTTGCTCACGCTGGACGTCGAGCAATGTGCCGTCGAGCAGTTCGCCCGAAACCGGCACAGCGGCAAGACTCCCCTACTGATTGATACGCGCCGCTGACAGCAGCTATCTGCACGCGGCCCATCGCCACTTCATACAAGAAAAAATCATGAACACGATCGTTGAATTGAACAATTTGCTCGGTTACACCCGCCAACATTCGGCCTATTGCCGCGAACACTTCAAGGATGTCGCGGCACCCATCAGCGCTTTGACTGAACTGCCCCTGATCGACCCTGAACAATACTGGCGTGACAGTCAGCATCCGCACCAATGGCCAGTGTTGTCAGGCCCGCTGGAAGACGCGATGGTCTTCAAGACCGGGGGCACCACCGGCTCAGGGAAACTCTCGCTGTTCACCCGCGCAGAATGGCAAACCCTGGTGCGCGATTTCGGCAGCCACCTCACGGCGCAACTGAACCCCGGCGACCGGGTCGCCAATCTGTTCTTCGTCGGCGACCTGTATGCCAGCTTCATTTTTCTTCACGACGCGCTGGCACATGTCCAGACTCCCGTCAGCGAATTTCCCTTCACCGGGGCCGTCGACAGCGCCGTACTGGCCGAGTCGATCGTTGCGTACCGGATCAATGTGCTGGCCGGTCTGCCGGCGCAAATGCTCAAATTCGCCGCCTGGCTTGAGCGCCAGTCACGGATCCTGGAGGGCGTCGAAACCCTGCTCTACGGCGGCGAGAGCCTGTTCGCCGCCCAGCTGCAAACGCTCCAGCGGGTGTTCCCGAACGCACGCATTGCCTCTATCGGCTACGCCAGTGTCGATGCCGGACTGATCGGCGTCAGCACCCGCGATTGCAGCTTGGGCGAACACCGGATGCTGGAGCGGCACAGCGTGCTGGAGATCATCGATGAGGTGAGCGGTGCCGTCATCGAAGAGTGCAATCGTAATGGCAGGCTGGTTCTTACCAATCTCACCCGGCGCCTGATGCCGGTGATCCGCTATCCGGTCGGCGACCTCGCCTGCTGGCGTGAACCGGCGGGGACGCCGATGCGCAAGTTCGCCCTGATGGGCCGCAGCATGAACAGCCAGCGCGTGCGGGTGAGCGTGTTGAGTCTGGATACCGGTGACATCGGCGAGCTGGTGCGCAAGATCGCCGCCAGCGATGACTGGCAACTGCTCATCGAACAGCGAGCAAGCAAAGATCTGCTGAGCCTCAAGTGGGTACCCTGCACGCGAACGGCTGACATCAGCCAGGCAAGCTCAACCCTGCACCGTGCGCTGATCGACCAATACCCGTTGATCGAGAAGCTGCAGTTCGATCAATTGCTGGAGCTGAACGTGATCGCCTGTGCGAACGATGAACTGACCTGTCATCCACGCTCCGGCAAACATCAGCGGGTCGTGGATCGACGGGTTTATGACCATCCGCAGCAGGGGCAAGCGTGATGGACACGACAACCATCCGCCGCTATCGCGTCGCCGATGCGCCGGCAGTCAGCCGCCTGTTCGAAGAAATCTACGGTGTTCATTATCCTCAACCCCACGTGTATCTGCCCTGGATGATCAGCCAGAACCACAGTGTCGGTCGCTGGCACTCGCTGGTGGCGGTGGTAAACGAGCATATCTGCGGGCATGCCACGTTGTTTCGCCAATCTGGCCGAACCGCACTGGCGGAGCTGGCACTGACCGTGGTGCACCCGGACACCCGCGGGCAAAACATCGCCACCCAGTTGGGCCAGCAGTTGCTGATTCACGCCCAGGCGCTGGATTGCCGAGGCGTGACGATCAAACAGGTCACGCATCACCCGTATACGCAGCGCATGGCCGCCGGCCTGGGGTTTCACAGCTGTGGTCTGTTGCCCGATTACGCGCCTTCGCCGTTCGGTGGAACAGGGCGGGAGACGATTGTTGTGGGTCACTGCAGCATCGACGGTTATCGGCGCCCGCTGCCGGCGCTGGCCTGGCCGCAGGATTGCCGCGAGCTGATGTCGCGTCTGGAGGCGGTGTTTGGTACCACCGACCATACCGTGCCATGGAAAGGCCCGAAGATCCGCTTCGATCACGTATCCGGGCGCTACGACCTGCTGCTCAAGGCCCTCGATGACAACCTGCTCGAGCAATTGGGACAACTGCCGGCGCACTGGCTGATTTCGATCAGACTCAGACTCGCCCAAGGGTTTTCCAGCGCGCTGCGCAAACTGGCCGATGCCGGTTTCGCTTTCACCGGGATTGTCCCCGATGACCACAGCGACGGCTGGCTGGCACTGTTTCATCGTGGCTACCAGGCCTCCACGCTGAGTCTGCACTGTCCACACATGCAGCACCTGCAGGATCAGGCGCAGCAGGCCGGCGAAAGGTATCAGGACTAAAAACGAAAACGGCCCACCCAATCAATGGGTGGGCCGTGGGTGACCGGCTCAGGCCTTGGACTTGACGCCTTGGTCCACCGGTTTCGCCGCGTTGCCTTCACCGTAGGTTTTCAGGTTCTGCAGCACATAGATCGCCTTTTTGTATTCAGGGATCAGGTTCTTGCCGTAGGCATTGCCATTGAGGCCATTGTTCTGAATGGCGTCGAGCTGGGTGGCGAAATACTCCAGCGCATTGAATTTTGCATCAGGGTCTTTGGTCACGCCGAAACGGTCGAACTTGTCGCCGGCATTGAGCAATGTAAAGGAGGTGATGTCGGAAATCAGCCCGCGCTCACGCAGGAAAACACTCAGATTGCTCAGTTGCTTGACCGAGACATTCGCCGGATCGAACCCCTTGATATTTTTGCGCAGGCCCTGCTTGTCCATTTCGGCTGTGTTCAGCGCGTTAGGATTGGTGCCGACCTTGGCGAGCATCTGCTGCACCTTGAGGCTTTGCTTGACCTCCTTCTTCGCGCCTGTATTGCGAACCAGCACCCCTGCCTTGCTCTCCCAGCCGCCGACAATGCCGATCGTCATGAGAAGACTCCCTGTGAAATAACCATGAAATGTCCTTGCTGGACTACTTGAATGCCGGGAAGTATCTACCGGCGAACTGGTGGCACCAACCCTTTTAGTGCAGCCGCTTACAATTTTTGTACATTCTCGATACAAATTGCCAGAAGCTCACGGTGCCGCGGTTTCATGGCAGTTTGACGATTGCTCGCGAAGCTTTTTTTGCGCTGGCTGACAAGAGGGTCAAGCCATTTGTATCGGAGTCGACACGCACCTTCCGTCAGCCCGACACTTTCTTGCACCAAAGTACTTAAAGCTTCCCCGTTCGCCGACGATACGCTGGTGTGACCCCGCCGTTTTTCCCTCGACCCCACAATAAGAATCGCAGCTCAAGGACCGGTATCCATGCCCGCATTCCGCACCATTCAGGCTCGCTACACGTTATTTCTGGTTCTGTTCATCCTGCTGCTGTCGGTGCTGACCGTGGTCGGTATCAGCCAATTGGTTGCCCCCAAGCTGCGGCATACCGAAGAACAGGTGGTGCTCAACCGGATTGCCGAAGTCGCCGAACAGATTCAGGGCGAACTGAACAAAGTCCAGGCGCAGCAGCGCAGCATCACCCAGACCATTCCCCTGCTCGACAGCGCGGCCATCGACACAGTGTTGCCGGGCCTGGTGGATCAATACGGCGAACTGAAAGTCTTCGGTGGCGGGATCTGGCCACTGCCGGGTCAGCGTGAGGCCGGGCGCAACAAGTTCAGCACGTTCTGGCACCGCGACGCCTCGGGCAAACTGGCGGTGAATACCTTCTGGAACAGCGACGCGGCGCCCAACTATTACGACCAGAGCTGGTACAAGGGCGGCATGCAGACCCCGCGCGGCCAGTGCGCCTGGGCCGCTGCCTATAAAGATGACGCGAGTGCCGAGCCGCGCACCAACTGCGCCATGGCGATCCAGAAAAACGGTGCAGCGTGGGGCGTGTCGACCATCGACGTGACGCTGGGCTTCTTCAACGATCTGGTGGCGCGCAAGGAAAAAGACCTCAACGCCGAAATGCTGATCGTCGAGGCCGACGGCAAGATCATCAGCAACAGCTCGCGCATCAGCGGCCCGATCGTACTGAAGAACATCAGCGAACTGGCCGCCGGTTCGACCTTCGCCAGTCAGGTCAAGGCCGGCCTGCAGAACCGCGATCAGGCGCAACGCGTCGAGTTCGACAACAACGGCGAAGCCAGCACCTTCTTCATGCGCCCGATCGAAGGCACGCCGTGGTTCCTCGCCACCGCCCTGCCAACGAAAATGCTCACCGCCCAGCGTGACGACGTGCTCAGCAGCCTGAGCCTGTTGCAGATTCCGCTGGTGATCCTGCTGGTGCTGTTGCAGGTGTATGCGATCCGCCAACTGGTGTCGCGCATGAAAGCGCTGAAGGCCAACATCGACTTGCTGTCCAGCGGCGATGCCGACCTGACCCGACGCATCACCATCCGTGCCGAAGACGAGCTGGGCGCCATCGGCCACTCGGTCAACACCTTTATTGCCTACCTGCAAAACATGATCGGTGAAGTGACCCAGGCCACCGGCGCCATGGCTTCGAGCCTGGACGACCTGCAGCGTACGTCGGCCAACACCAGCCAGATTCTGCTGCGCCATGCTTCGGAAACCGATCAGACCGTTACCGCCATCACCGAAATGAGTTCGACGGCCGAAAGCGTCGCGCAGAATGCCGCTGAAACCGCTGCGTTCACCCAGCGCGCCAACGAAAACGCCGACCGCTCACGGGTGGTGGTCGGTGAAGCGACCAACAGCGTGGTGGCCTTGATCGACGAAGTGGCCAGCGCCACCCAGAAAGTCGAGAACATGCAGCAGGACGCGCAGCGCATCACCGAGATTCTCGGGGTGATCGGCGCAATCGCCGGGCAGACCAACCTGCTGGCGCTCAACGCCGCCATCGAAGCCGCCCGGGCCGGTGAACAGGGTCGCGGCTTTGCCGTGGTCGCCGACGAAGTCCGCGCCCTCGCCGCTCGCACCCAGGCCAGCACCTCGGAAATCAACGAGATGTTGACCCGCCTGACCCAAGGCGTGAGCTCGTCGGTCAGCGCTATGGAAAACACTCAGGCCAGCTGCCAGTCCGCCGCCGACGCCACGGCGCGGGTCAACTCCGGTCTGGATGAAATGGCCGGTTCGGTCAGCCACATCAATAGCCTCAGCACGCAGATCGCCACCGCTGCCGAACAGCAGAGTGCGGTCACCGAAGAGATCAACCGCAGCATGGTGCAGATCCGGCACATGGTCGAAGAACTGGTGCACAGCGGCCAGGCCAGCGAACTCAACACCCGCCAGTTGCTGGAAGCCAACAACCGGGTGAGCGCGATCATGGGGCGGTTCAAGGTTCGGTGATTACCCTACCAGTCTATTGTGGCGAGGGAGCTTGCTCCCGCTGGGTCGCGAAGCGGCCCCAACTCTGGCAGCGCAATAAACAGGAAGCCGAAATTGACCGATTGGCGACTGCTACGCAGCCGAGCGGGAGCAAGCTCCCTCGCCACAGAGCGCATTTCCATTCCGCCTGACGGATTTGTAATCTCCCGCTCAGCAGGCTGTCAGGTTTGATCCATGATCATCCTGCCAGCCTGCCTTGTATCAACTTGAAACACTCCGTTGATGCCCGGCAGGATAATCCGGTCAAAATACTTTCCTTTTTGACCGTCATCCTTGTCGAGAGCCCACCATGCGAACCTCCCTGCGACTGGCCGCCCTCAGCGCCCTGCTCCTGTCCTCCCTGGCCCAGGCCGCCGAGCTGATCCCGATCGAAGTGCACCGCGACGCCAATTGCGGCTGCTGCAAGAAATGGATCAGTCACCTCGAAGCCAACGGCTTCAAAGTCGAAGACCATGTCGAAAGCGACATGAGCAGCTTCAAGCAGCAACACGGCGTGCCACCGCGCCTGGGCTCGTGCCATACCGCGCTGATCAACGGCAAGTTCGTTGAAGGCCATGTGCCGGCGGAACAAGTGCTGGCCCTGAGCAAGCGTGACGATCTGCTGGGTATCGCCGCGCCGGGCATGCCCATGGGGTCACCGGGCATGGAAATGGACGGCATGAGCGATGCCTATCAAGTGATCGGCCTGAAAAAGGACGGCACGGATGTGGTGGTGGCGGACTACCCGGCCCACTGATGGCTGCCGGTTACGTCGGGCTGTTCGCGGCGGCGTTCGGCGCTGCGACGCTGTTGCCGCTGCAATCCGAAGCGCTGCTGGTCGGGCTGATCGCCAGCGACCGTTACTGGCTCTGGGGCCTGCTGGGCGTGGCGACGTTGGGCAACGTCCTCGGTTCGCTGGTCAACTGGTGGCTGGGGCGCGGCCTCGAACGCTTTCAGGATCGACGCTGGTTCCCCGTCAGCCCGAACCACATGGCCACTGCGCGCAAACACTACGAGCGCTATGGTCACTGGTCGCTGCTACTGAGTTGGCTGCCGGTGATCGGCGATCCACTGACCCTGATCGCCGGCGTCATGCGCGAGCCGCTCGGGCGCTTTCTGCTGATCGTCACCTTGGCCAAAGGCGCGCGTTACGCCGTGGTGGCGATGATCACCCTCGGCTGGCTCGGTTGAACATTCCGGTCACGATGTTGCCTGTGGTTAACATCGCCCTAATCCGGGCGTTCCAGCATCGGCCGATTTCCATGGAGTTTGCCCTTATGTCCGTCACGCTATCCCGCTGGCTGCCCGGCCTGTTCCTCAGCGCTGCGCTGCCGCTGTTCGCCCACGCTGCAGCGCCCACTGAAACTGCACCCGCCGATGGCCAGACCTATGGCCCGGAGCTGCAAGGTTTCCAATACCCCTACACGCTCAAACACTTTGCCTTCCAGTCCCAGGGTAAATCCCTGCAGATGGGCTACATGGACGTCGCCGCCCACGGCAAGGCCAACGGGCGCACCGTGGTGCTGATGCACGGCAAGAACTTTTGCGCCGCCACCTGGGACAGTTCAATCAAGGCCTTGAGCGAGGCCGGTTACCGGGTCGTCGCGCCGGACCAGATCGGCTTCTGCACCTCCAGCAAACCCGATCACTACCAGTACAGCTTCCAGCAACTGGCGACCAACACCCAACAGCTGCTCAAGGCCCTCGGCATTCAGAAAGCCACCCTGCTCGGCCATTCCACCGGCGGCATGCTCGCCACTCGCTACGCGCTGCTGTTCCCGGATCAGGTCGAACAACTGGCGCTGGTCAACCCGATCGGTCTGGAGGACTGGAAAGCCCTCGGCGTGCCGTATCGCACCGTTGACCAGTGGTATCAGCGCGAGCTGAAAGTCACCGCCCAAGGCATTCGCGACTACGAGCGCAACACCTATTATGACGGCCGCTGGAAACCCGAATTCGACCGCTGGGTCGACATGCTCGCCGGCCTGAGCAACGGCCCGGGCAAAACCCAGGTGGCGTGGAACTCGGCACTGATCTACGACATGATCTTCACCCAGCCGGTGTACTACGAGTTCAAGGACCTGAAGATGCCGACCCTGCTGTTGATCGGCACGTCCGACACCACGGCCATCGGCAAAGATCTCGCGTCACCCGAGGTCAAGGCGAAAATCGGCCACTATGAGGTGCTCGGCAAGCAGGTCGCCAAGCTGATTCCACAGTCGACGCTGGTGGAATTCCCCGGCATGGGCCACGCGCCGCAGATGGAAGAACCGGCGAAATTTCACCAGGCCCTGCTCGGCTGGCTGAACAACACCAATCCCGTTCGTTGATGAGGTAAGGCTGATGGCGGTGCAGATTGCAGTGATCGATGACTGGCAGGACGTGGCACGGGACGTGGTCGACTGGTCGGTGCTCGACAGCATTGGCGAAGTGACGTTTGTGCATGACTACCCGGCGGACAACGCCACACTGGCCGCACGTCTGGGCCAGTACCAGGTGATCTGCGTGATGCGCGAGCGCACGCGTTTCGATCAGGACCTGCTGCAGCGCCTGCCCAATCTCAAGCTGCTGGTCACCGGTGGCATGCGCAACGCGGCGCTGGACATGCCGGCGGCCGCCGGGCTCGGGATCAAGGTCTGCGGCACCGACAGCTATAAACACGCGGCGCCGGAACTGACCTGGGCGCTGATCATGGCCGCCACGCGCAATCTGCTGAACGAAGCCAACTCCCTGCGCGCCGGTGGCTGGCAGCAAGGGCTGGGCGGTGATTTGCACGGCAAGACCCTGGGCATTCTCGGTCTGGGCAGCATCGGCCAGAAGGTCGCGCAATTCGGTCAGGTGTTCGGCATGCGCGTGATTGCCTGGAGCGAAAACCTCACCGCCGAGCGCGCGCAGCAGGCCGGCGTGACCTACGTCAGCAAGCAGCAATTGTTCGAACAGGCCGATGTGCTGTCTGTGCATCTGGTGCTCAGCGAGCGCAGTCGCGGGCTGGTGGACGCACAGGCGCTGGACTGGATGAAACCCACCGCGCTGCTGGTCAACACCGCCCGCGGGCCGATCGTCGATGAAGCGGCGCTGATCAAGGCGTTGCAGAAACAGAAGATCGCCGGCGCGGCGCTGGATGTATTCGATCAGGAGCCGCTGCCTGAACTGCACCCGTTCCGCACATTGGACAATGTGCTGGCCACGCCACATGTGGGGTATGTAAGCCGACAGAACTATGCGCAGTTCTTTGCGCAGATGATCGAGGATATTCAAGGCTGGGCCGCCGGGAGCCCGCTACGCCTGTTGAATTGATCGCAACGTTTCGATTGCGCTGAATCAACTGACGCCTTCGCGAGCAAGCCCGCTCCCACATTGGAAATGTGTCGTACCCGAATCAACTGTGGGAGCGAGCTTGCTCGCGAAGGGGCCTGAATAGACAACACATCAACAAACTGCCCGCACCACAACAGTGCGCCCTCCCTTTGCACTAGCACAAAATCGTGACCAACCAGTCACCGTTTTAGCCCTCTCCCTCAAAAAAACCTGCCCTTCGTCGGTGCGTTCCTGCTTGAACACCACGGATTTCGCTGCCTGCAAACCGATTGTCGAACAATTTACCCGTTTGCTCTCGCCCGCTCTAGGATCTGGCCTAGACTGACTTTCGCGGATTAAAACCGGCCAGTCACAAACCCGAAAAATTGTCGAAACTTTTGCAGATGGCGGCGGGTCATCTGAAAGGCAGGGTCAACGCGACTGGTGCAATCCTTGCAACGGCCCCTTCACCCATTCTGCTTGCACGTGTTGGGTAGCGTTTGCTCACCGATGCGTGGCGCGTTTGCGCCCGGCCACAGGATTTGGCCACAGCTTGTTCGATACAAGAATCAGATCAACGACACGGGAGATTCATATGATCAGTGCGGCATTGGATATTCAGGGAGAGCGTGCTCAGCAGGCGGTTGGTGAATCGAGCACGGTGAGTCTTCCCGGCAGCCGGTCGATCAACGTCCCGGGCACTAAAACGCTGACGCCGGTCGCCAGCCAGAATCCCAACAAGAAGAAAGTATTGTTCGTCACCTCGGAAATCGCCGACCTGGTGAAGACCGGCGGTCTGGGCGACGTCTCCGCCGCCCTGCCCCGCGCCATGGCGCACCTGCACGATGTGCGAGTGTTGATCCCCGGTTACCCGCAGGTGATGCACAGCGAGAACCCGATCCACATCATCGGCGAACTCGGCGGCCATGCCGCATTGCCTCCGTGCAAGATCGGGCGTATGGACATGCCGGACGGGCTGGTGATCTACGTGCTGATCTGCCCCGAGCTGTATGAGCGTGAAGGCTCGCCGTACGGTGCCAACAACGGTCGCGACTGGCCGGACAACCATATTCGTTTCGCCCGCCTGGGCCTGGCCGCTGCCGACATCGCCGCCAACCTCGCACAAATTCACTGGTGCCCGGATCTGGTGCACGCCCACGACTGGCCCGCTGGCCTGGCCCCTGCCTATATGCACTGGCGCGGGCAGCGCACGCCAACCCTGTTCACCATTCACAACCTCGCCTATCAAGGTGTGACCAGCCTCGGCTCGTGCCCGGAGCTCGGCATTCCGACCCACGCCCTGCAACAGGAAGGCATGGAGTTCTACGGCAAGATGTCGTTCCTCAAGGCCGGCATGGCCTATTCGAGCCACATCACCACGGTCAGCGCCACCTACGCGCAGGAAATCACCACCCCGGATTTCGGCTGCGGTCTCGACGGTTTTCTCGCCGCCAAGACCCAGCAAGGCTTGCTCAGCGGCATCCCCAACGGCATCGATGAGAGCTGGGACGCGGCCACTGATCCACACCTGTTCGCGCCGTTCGCCATCGGCGACTGGGAAGGCAAAGCGATCAATGCCGCCCATGTGCGTGAACTGTTTGGCTTGAACGATTCCAGCGGCCCGCTGTTCGCCGTGGTCTCGCGTCTGGTTTATCAGAAAGGTCTGGACCTGACTGAAGCGGTGTCCGAATACATCGTGCAGAACGGCGGCCAGATCGCAATCATCGGCCGTGGCGAGCCGGAAGAAGAACAGGCCATGCGTGAACTGGCGCTGCGCTTTCCCGGGCAGATCGGCGTGCGCATCGGCTTCAATGAGACCGATGCCCGGCGCATGTTTGCCGGCAGCGATTTCCTGCTGATGCCGTCGCGTTATGAACCTTGCGGCCTGAGCCAGATGTACGCCCAGCGCTTCGGCTCTTTGCCCGTGGCACGCAATACCGGCGGCCTGGCCGACACCATCGAAAACGGTGTCACCGGTTTCCTCTTCGACGAATCCACTGTCGAGAGCTACCGCGTAGCCCTGAGCCGCGCGTTCAAGGTATTCGCCTTCCCCGACCTGCTCAACGCCATGCGCTGCAGAGCGATGGCCGCGCCGTTCAACTGGTGCAAAGCGGTCGAACCCTACGCCGAACTCTACGAACAACTGGTCGCCAAGGCGCTGGGTAAAGCCGGCCACAAATAACTCAGGGAGCTTTTCACAATGCCGTTACGGACCCAAGAAAACTGGCCCCACGGCGCGATCATGCAGGACGCCGAACACACTCAGTTTGCGCTGTGGGCACCGGATGCGTTTTACGTCAGTGTCGAACTTGAAGACGGCCAGTCCTTGCCGATGTTACCGCAGGCCGATGGCTGGTTCGTGATCAAGACCCGGTGCCTGGCGGGCACCCGCTACCGCTTCAACATCGATGGTGAACTGGAGGTGCCCGACCCGGCCTCCCGCGCCCAGGACGGCGACCTTGACCGCCACAGTGTGGTGGTCGATCCGCTGGCCTATGACTGGCGCCACACCACCTGGCACGGCCGGCCTTGGAGCGAAGCGGTGATCTACGAGCTGCACGTCGGCGCGCTCGGCGGCTTTGCCGAAGTCGAGCAGCATCTGGCGCGTCTGGTCGAGCTGGGCATTACCGCCATCGAACTGATGCCCCTGGCGCAGTTTCCCGGCACACGCAACTGGGGCTACGACGGCGTGCTGCCATTCGCCCCGCAAGCCTCCTATGGCACCCCGGAACAACTCAAACACCTGATCGACAGCGCCCACGGCCATGGGCTGGCGGTGATTCTCGACGTGGTCTACAACCACTTCGGCCCCGACGGCAATTACCTCGGGCGCTACGCCAAAGGCTTTTTCCGCGAAGACAAGCACACGCCCTGGGGCGCGGCGATCGACTTCCGCCGCCGTGAGGTGCGGGACTTCTTCATTGAAAACGCACTGATGTGGGTGCTCGAATACCGCTTCGACGGGCTGCGCCTGGACGCGGTGCACGCCATCGAAAGCCCGGATTTCCTGCCTGAACTGGCGCAGCGTATTCGTCAGCAGATCGATCCAAGCCGCCACGTCTGGCTGACCGTCGAAAACGAGCTCAACCAGTCGAGCCTGCTTGAAGAGGATTACGACGCGCAGTGGAACGACGACGGCCACAACGCCCTGCACGTGCTGCTGACCGGCGAAACCGACGCCTACTACGCTGACTATGCGCTGCAACCCACCGAACAACTGGTGCGCTGCCTAAGCCAGGGCTTCGTTTTTCAAGGCCACATCACCCGCCACGGCGAACCGCGCGGCGAGCCCAGCGAACACCTGCCCTCCACCGCTTTCATCCTGTTCCTGCAGAACCACGACCAGATCGGCAACCGCGCCTTCGGCGAACGTCTGCATCAACTGGCCGATCCACGCGCCGTGCAGGCCGCCACCGTGCTGTTATTGCTGTCGCCGATGATTCCACTGATGTTCATGGGCGATGAGTACGCCGCCGAGCAACCGTTTCTGTTTTTCACCAGTCACCACGGTGAACTGGCGGATCTGGTGCGCGAAGGTCGGCGCAATGAATTCGCCGGGTTCAGCGCCTTCGCCGATCCGCACAAACGCGAAAAAATTCCCGATCCGAATGCCGAGCAGACCTTCCACGCCTCGCAGCCGCGCCTGGTCGGCAGCGGCAGCGCGAAACAGCAGGAAAGCCTCGCGCTGTACCGGCAACTGCTGCAATTGCGCCACCGCTACATCATTCCCAATCTATCCGGCACCCAAGCGCTTGGGGCGCACATGCTCGGCTTCGGTGCGGTCAGTGCACGCTGGCGCCTGGGCGATGGCAGTGAGCTGCGAATTGACCTGAACCTCAGCGATACGCCAGTGGTCAACCCTGCACAGACCGACGCCGTGTGGCTGTTTCAACAGCCGCCCGCCGTTGCCCTGTCGGAACCGGGCGTACTGCCCGCGTATTGCGCGCTTGTCAGCCTCACGGCCGCAACCCCCTTGCAACCTCTGGATGGAGAGCGCCTATGAGCGATGCGCAACTGGAAATACTCGCAAGCCGCGCCGGCCTCGCCGTCGACTGGATCGACGCCAACGGCCGCCCGCAGAAAGTCGCCCCGGCGGTGCTGCGCAATGTTCTCACCGGCCTGGGTCATCCAGCCAATACCGCGCAGGAAATCGACGCCAGCCTGCTGCAACTGCAACAGGTGCAACAGGATCGCCACCTGCCGCCGCTGTTGACCGCAGATGTCGGGGTCAGCGTTGATCTGGCCCGCTATTTCGAGCCTGAAACGCCTTGCGAAATCCACCTTGAAGACGGTTCACGCCTTAACCTCAAGCTCGATGCTGAAGCCAGACTGCCAGGGTTGATCCCGGTCGGCTATCAACAGGTGCACATCGCCGATCAGTATTTCACCCTCGCCGTGGCCCCCGAACGCTGCTTCAGCGTCGGCGATGCGGTAGACAACCCGATCCCTCGCGTCTGGGGGTTGAGCGCGCAGTTGTACAGTCTGCGCCGCCCCGGCGATTGCGGCTTTGGCGACACACAGGCGCTGGAAGAACTGGCGCGGGTGGCCGGCGAGCGCGGTGCCGATGCGCTGGCAATCAGTCCGTTGCATGCGATGTTCAGCGCCGACACCGGACGCTACAGCCCCTATTCGCCGTCCAGCCGCCTGTTTCTCAACGCCTTGTATGCCGCACCGGGCGCCATCCTTGGCGAACGCGCGCTGCGTGATGCGATCGACGCCAGCGGTCTGGCCGAGCAATTCCGGCAACTGGAAGACTTGAAACTGATCGACTGGCCCACCGCCGCCGACGCCAAACAGAAATTGCTGCAAGCCTTGTACGACGGCTTCGTCGCGGGCGAGCATCCGTTGCATCCGGACTTCGCCAGTTTCCGCCATGCCGGTGGCGAAGCCCTGGAAAACCACTGCCGTTTCGAAGCCATTCAGGAAATGCGCGCCGCCCGTGGCGAAAGCCTCGACTGGCGCGAATGGCCGGAACACTGGCATGACCCGCGCGGCGCCGCCCTCGAAGCCTTTGCCGAGGAATACGCCGAACGCATCAGTTACTTCGCCTTTTGCCAGTGGTTGATCCACCGCTGCCTGGAGCGCGCGCAAACGGCTGCGCGCAGCGCCGGCATGGGCATCGGCCTGATCGCTGACCTTGCGGTCGGTGCCGACGGCGCCGGCAGCCAGGCCTGGAGCTTTCAGGACGAACTGCTCGCCTCGCTCACCGTTGGCGCGCCGCCAGACATTCTCAATCGCTCCGGTCAGGGCTGGGGGATTTCCGCGTTTTCCCCCGAAGGTCTGATCCGCAACGGCTTTCGTGCGTTCATCGACATGCTGCGCGCCAACTTCGCCCACGCTGGCGGGCTGCGCATCGACCATGTCATGGGCCTGCAACGCCTGTGGGTGATCCCCAACGGCGCGGCCCCGGCCGATGGCGCTTATCTGTATTACCCGTTTGACGATCTGCTGCGCCTGCTGACCCTGGAGTCCCATCGGCATCAGGCGATCGTCCTCGGCGAAGACCTCGGCACCGTGCCCGACGGTCTGCGGGAAAAACTCAGTGCGCGGGCGATTCTTGGCATGCGCGTGCTGCTGTTCGAACAGGACAACACGTATTTCAAACCGATCCTCGACTGGCCGGACAACGCGCTGGCGACCACCAGCACCCACGATCTGCCGACGCTCAACGGTTGGTGGCATGGCCGCGATATCGACTGGAATGCGCGTCTGGAATTTGTCGACGCCAATGGTGAAATCGAATGGCGCCGCCATCGCCAGCGCGAGCGCGAAGGCCTGCGCGGGGCCTTGAGTCAGGACCCGCAAAATTTTCGCGAAGAGTCCCACGAAGCCGATCAAGTGGTCGATGCCAGCGTGCGTTTCCTCGGCCACACCCGTGCACCGCTGGTGTTGCTGCCGCTGGAAGATGCGCTGGGCATCGACGAGCAGGCCAACCTGCCGGGCACCATCGACAGCCACCCGAACTGGTCGCGACGCCTGCCCGGCAACAGCGAAGCCTTGCTTGATGGCGCCGATGCCGCGCGCCGCCTGGAACTGCTGGCCTGCGCCCGCCTGCAAGCTGCCGAGCGTGACCAATGAACCAGACACTCATCCAACCCCTGCGCGCCACCCTGCGCCTGCAATTTCACAAGGGCTTCACTCTGGAACAGGCGGTGCCGCTGGTGCCGTACTTTGCCCGCCTCGGCATCAGCCACATCTATGCCTCACCGCTGCTCGCGGCCCGCGCCGGCTCGATGCACGGCTACGACGTGGTCGACCCGACCCAGGTCAATCCGGAACTCGGCGGCGAACCGGCGCTGCGGCGTCTGGTCAGCACCCTGCGCGAACACGGCATGGGCCTGATCCTCGACATCGTCTCCAATCACATGGCGGTCGGTGGCGGTGACAACCCGTGGTGGCTCGATCTGCTGGAGTGGGGACGCCTGAGTCCCTATGGCGAGTTCTTCGACATCCAGTGGCACTCGCCGGACCCGTTGATGGAAGGCCAGTTGCTGTTGCCGTTTCTCGGCAGCGATTACGGCGTCGCGCTGCAGGAAGGCACGCTGAAACTGCGCTTCGATGCGCAGCAAGGTCGCTTCCACGTCGAGCATTACGAGCACCACTTCCCGATCTGCCCGAATGACTACGGCGAACTGCTCAAACCGGTCGAAGCGCTGCAATACTTGGCCGATCGTTTCACTACCCTCAGCTACCAGACTGACGCCCATGCGCTGGCGATGCCGCTCAAGGCTGAACTGAAAGAGCTGGCAGCCGATCCGCAGATCCTCGCCGCGATCGAGGAAAGTCTCGCGCATTACGACTCCACGACAGCAGAAGGCTTCGACAAGCTGCATCAGTTGCTCGAACGTCAAAGCTACCGCTTGGCCAGTTGGCGCACCGCAGCAGACGACATCAACTGGCGGCGCTTTTTCGACATCAACGAGCTCGGTGGCCTGCGTGTCGAACGCCCGGCGGTATTCGAAGCGACTCACGGCAAGATCTTTCAGTTGATCGCTGAAGGCCTGGTCGACGGCTTGCGCATCGACCACATCGACGGTCTCGCCGACCCGCGTGGCTATTGCCGCAAACTGCGGCGGCGCCTCGACTTGCTTGCGCCGGATCGGCACTTGCCGATCTATGTCGAGAAGATTCTCGGTGCCGGCGAAACCCTGCGTACCGATTGGGCGGTGGATGGCAGCACCGGTTACGAGTTCATGAATCAGCTGTCGTTGCTGCAACACGACCCCGATGGCGAACACGTCCTCGGCGACCTCTGGCAGCGGCGCACCGAGCGTCCGGCGGCGTTCATTGAAGAAGCGCAACTGGCACGCCAGCAGATCCTCAACGGCTCGCTGGCCAGTGACTTCGAAAGCGTCGCCCAGGCGCTGCTGCAAGTGGCCCGGGATGACCTGATGACCCGCGACCTGACTCTCGGCGCAATTCGCCGGGTGTTGCAGGCGCTGATCGTGCATTTCCCGGTGTATCGCACTTACATCAATGCGCTGGGTCGCGCGGCTCAGGATGAACAGTTCTTCCAGCAGGCCATGGACGGCGCGCGGCAGACGCTGGGCGAAGGCGACTGGCCGGTGCTTGACTGTGTGGCGGCCTGGCTCGGTGGCACGCCCTGGCGGCAAAAGCCGCGCGGGCGCTCGCGCAAGATCCTCAAGCACGCCTGCGTGCGTTTCCAGCAACTGACGTCGCCGGCAGCGGCCAAAGCCGTGGAAGACACCGCGTTGTATCGCTCGGCGGTGCTGCTGTCGCGCAATGACGTAGGCTACAACACCGAGCAGTTCAGCGCACCGGTCAGCGACTTCCATGCGGTCAATCAGCAGCGCCTGGATGCGTTTCCCGACAATTTGCTGGCCACTGCGACCCACGACCACAAACGTGGCGAAGACACCCGGGCGCGGCTGGCGATACTCAGCGAACGCAGTCACTGGTACGCCGAGCAGGTCGAGTTGTGGCGCGCCCTCGCCCGGCCGCTGCGCGACGATGATCAAGTGCCGTCGTCCGGCGATGAACTGATCCTGTATCAGGCGTTGCTCGGCAGTTGGCCGCTGCAATTGCGTGATGACGATCAGGCAGGTTTCAGCGACTACGCCGAGCGCATCTGGCAGTGGCAACAGAAAGCCCTGCGTGAAGCCAAGTTGCAAAGCAGCTGGAGCGCGCCGAACGAGGCCTACGAAAACGCTGCGCAGACGTTCACCCAACGCCTGCTCACCGGTGCAGAAGGCGAGCTGCTGCGCGCCGCGCTGAGCAAGACCGTCAACAGCATCGCGGCAGCCGGCGCCCTCAACAGTCTGGCGCAAACCTTGCTGCGCATGACCGTGCCGGGGGTACCGGATCTGTATCAGGGCAACGAGTTCTGGGACTTCAGCCTGGTCGATCCGGACAACCGCCGGCCGGTGGATTACGCCGCGCGCGCGCAAGCTCTGGACGGACACGCGCCGCTCCCGGAGCTGCTGGCGAACTGGCGTGACGGGCGCATCAAGCAAGCGTTGATCGGGCAGGTGCTGAACCTGCGCGCCGAACACGTCGAGCTGTTTCGCCGGGGCACGTATCAGGCCTTGGAGGTGCTGGGCGAGCAGGCGCACAACGTGCTCGCATTCGCCCGTGAGCACGAGGGCCGCTACGCCATCGTGATCGTACCGATCCGCTGCGCGACGTTGCTGGAAAACAGTGCCGTGCCACAGGTGGATGCGCTGCGCTGGGGCGATACACGGGTGGTTTTACCGTTCGCCGCCTCTGACACAAACCTGAAGGGACTTTTTCACAGCAGCGCAGTCACAAAAAACAGGGAGCTGAACGTCAGCGCCGCGCTGGGGGATTTCCCGGTCAATCTGTTTACCCAACTCTTTACGTAACGACGAGTTCAGTTCAGGAGCATTGCGATGAGTACCGACGATAAACGCATCCGCGAGTTTGCCTATCAGATCTGGGAATCGGAGGGCAAACCTGAAGGTCATGAAGCGCGTCATTGGGAAATGGCGCGCAAACTGGCCGAAGCCGAGGCCCTCGCGCCGAAGAAGTCGCCAAAGGCTGCGGGCAGCAAAACTGCCGGCAAGACTGCGACCGGCAAAGCCACCGAAAGCAAGACCCCGGCGGCCAAGCCCAAGGCGCCTGCGGACGCCAAAGCCAAGCCTTCCAGCGCCGCCAAAGTGATTCCACCGGGCGAAAAAGCCGCCGAGAAAAAGCCGCGCGCCCCACGCAAGCCCCCGGCCAACTGACACACCCGGATTATTGAACTGAATGACCGTGTGGCGAGTTCGCTCGCCACATAGGGACAACTCGTCCTCAAGAAACCTCAAACACCCCCTGTCAGGGACAGATGTCTGTGGTGAGGGGATTTATCCCCGATCGGCTGCGAAGCAGTCGCAGGGCCGCTGCGCGACCCATCGGGGATAAATCCCCTCACCACAGATTCTGTTCCCACAGTTGATCCGTTATTCGAACCAACCCGTTTTGCAGGAGCAATCATGTCCAGTCCAAAAAAAGCCGAGCCCGCAGCGCACGCTGAACCTTCGAGAATCCGTGAAGGCCTGCCCTTCCCGCTCGGTGCGACCTGGGATGGTCTGGGGGTTAACTTTGCACTGTTTTCCGCCAATGCCACCAAGGTTGAACTGTGCATTTTCGACGATGCCGGCGAAGTCGAACTCGAACGCATCGAACTGCCGGAATACACCGACGAGATCTATCACGGCTATCTGCCCGACGCCCATCCGGGGCTGATCTACGGCTACCGCGTGTATGGCCCGTATGACCCGGCGAACGGCCATCGCTTCAACCACAACAAACTGCTGATCGATCCGTACGCCAAACAACTGGTCGGCGAGTTGAAATGGTCCGAGGCGCTGTTCGGCTACACCATCGGCCACCCCGACGCCGACCTCAGTTTCGATGAACGCGACAGCGCGCCGTTTGTGCCCAAGTGCAAGGTCATCGACCCGGCGCATACCTGGGGCAACGACCACCGCGTCAGCGTGCCGTGGGACAAAACCATCATCTATGAAACCCACGTACGCGGCATCAGCATGCGTCACCCATCGGTGCCGGAGAACGTGCGCGGTACCTTTGCCGGTCTGATGGTCGACGACGTGCTCGAACACATCCGCAAACTCGGCGTGTCGAGTGTGGAATTGCTGCCGATCCATGCCTTCGTCAACGACCAGCATTTGCTGCACAAGGGCATGACCAACTACTGGGGCTACAACAGCATCGCCTTCTTCGCCCCGGACCCGCGCTACCTGGCCAGCGGCAAGATCGCCGAGTTCAAGGAGATGGTCGCGCACCTGCACGAGGCCAATCTGGAAGTGATCCTCGACGTGGTCTACAACCACACCGCCGAGGGCAACGAACAAGGTCCGACCCTGTCGATGCGCGGCATCGACAACGCCTCGTATTACCGGCTGATGCCGGACGACAAGCGCTACTACATCAACGATTCCGGCACCGGCAACACCCTCGACCTCAGTCACCCGTGCGTGCTGCAGATGGTCACCGACTCGCTGCGTTATTGGGCCAGCGAGATGCACGTCGACGGTTTCCGCTTCGATCTGGCGACGATTCTCGGGCGCTATCACGACGGTTTCGACGAGCGCCACAGCTTCCTCGTCGCCTGCCGTCAGGACCCGGTGCTGCGTCAGGTGAAAATGATCGCCGAGCCTTGGGACTGTGGCCCCGGTGGCTATCAGGTCGGCCACTTTCCGCCGGGCTGGGTCGAGTGGAACGACAAATTCCGCGACACCGTGCGCGCGTTCTGGAAAGGCGACGACGGCCAGGTTGCAGACTTCGCCAGCCGCATGACCGCGTCCGGCGAGATGTTCAACCAGCGCGGACGGCGGCCTTACTCGTCGGTGAATTTCATCACCGCCCACGACGGTTTCACCCTCAACGATCTGGTGTCGTACAACGACAAGCACAACGAAGCCAACGACGAGAACAACCAGGACGGCAGCAACAACAACCTGTCGTGGAACCACGGCGTCGAAGGCCCGACAGACGACCCGGAGATCAATGCGCTGCGCCACCGGCAGATGCGCAACTTCTTCGCCACGCTGCTGCTGTCGCAGGGCACACCGATGATCGTTGCCGGCGACGAATTTGCCCGCACCCAGGACGGCAACAACAACGCCTATTGTCAGGACAGCGAGATTGGCTGGGTCAACTGGGACCTGAGCGAGGACGGCAAGGCGCTGCTCAAATTCGTCAAACGCCTGATCAAGTTGCGTATGGCTTATCCGATCCTGCGTCGCGGGCGCTTCCTGGTCGGCGAATACAACGAGGACATCGGCGTCAAGGACGTCACCTGGCTCGCGCCGGACGGCACCGAGATGACCACCGAGCACTGGCATGACGCGCACAACCGCTGCCTGGGCATGCTGCTCGACGGTCGCGCGCAGGAAACCGGGATCCGCCGCAAAGGTGCCGATGCGACGTTGCTGCTGGTGGTCAACGCCCACCACGACATCGTCAACTTCAGCCTGCCGGAAGTGCCGGAAGGCAGTTTCTGGACCTGCATGATCGACACCAATCAGCCATCGATTCGCGGTCAGGAACGCTTCGAGTTCGGCCATGAGTATTCGGTCACCGGCCGTTCGCTGCTGCTGTTCGAACTGCAACGCGAAGAAGAAGACTGATATGGACCTGCACAGCTATCTGGCGCGCCGCCCGCCCGACTATCACGACACCGCCGCACTCGGCCATTGCCTGCGGGCGCTGGTCGAGGCCGGTCTGGATCAGTTGCCGTTACCGGGCAGCGGCCGCACGCTGGAGCGCTTTCAGCGTCTGGCCGAAGTCGGCGGACACGATCTGGGCTTGTGCAAACTCTACGAAGGCCACACCGACGCATTGGCGATCATCGAACAGCTCGGTGGCTCGCCCACACCGGGCAGCACTTGGGGCATGTGGGCGGCTGAACCACCGCAGGCTCGGGTGCAGGTGCGACCGGCCGGGCACATGGTGCGCCTCGACGGGCGCAAGGCCTGGTGTTCCGGAGCGGCGGTGCTCAGCCATGCGCTGCTCACCGCGTGGGATGCCGAAGACCATCAGCAACTGGTCGCGGTGGCGCTGGACCAACCGGGCGTGACCATCACCGATCAGGGCTGGCAAGCGGTCGGCATGGGTGCCACCGGCAGCGTCGAAGTGTTGTTCGACGGCGCTGAAGCCCAGGCCATCGGCGAACCCGGCGACTACCTGAATCGTCCGGGGTTCTGGCAAGGCGGGATCGGCATCGCCGCGTGCTGGTACGGCGCGGCTCGGCAGATCGCCGAGGCGCTGCGTAAACACTGCGCGCAACGTCAGGAGCCGCACGCCCTCGCCCACCTCGGCACGGTCGATACGGCGCTGTACGCAGCCGCCAATGTCCTGCGTTTCAGTGCGCTGCACATCGATACGCATCCCGAAGCCGATGCCGAACTGTTAGCCCGACGTGCCCGCGCCGTGGTCGAGCAATCGGCTGAGCAAGTGATGCGCGAGACCGGTCGGGCGCTGGGCGCGGGGCCGTTCTGCAAGGACCGGCACTTCGCCCGGCTGATCGCTGATCTGCCGGTGTTCCTGCGCCAGAGCCATGCCGAGCGTGATCTGGCGGCCCTTGGCCAAGCGCTGGCTGAACACCCCGAGGAGGCCTGGACGCTATGAATGTCGCCAATAAACCCGATCCGATCATCGGCCACCAAGGCACTTCGCTGCTGCAATGGCAACATTCGCGGCACCTGGCGGCGCTGGACAGCGTCGATGTCCTCAGCCTGGTGCCACCGGGCGCGCGGGCGGTGATTGTCGCCCCGCACCCGGACGACGAAGTGCTCGGTTGCGGCGGGATGTTGCAGTTGCTGGCCGCCGCCGGGCGTCAGTTGCAACTGATCTCGGTCACCGATGGCAGCGCCAGTCATCCCGGCTCGGAGCGCTGGCCAGTCGAACGCCTGAGCGTGGTGCGGCCGCAGGAATCGGCCGAAGCCCTGCGCCGCCTCGGCGTGCCGTTGCACCGGATGAAATGGCTGCGCGGCGGTTTCAGTGATAGCCAGGTCGCCGCAGATGAGCCGTCTCTGGTCGCGTTCATCGAACGCCACCTGCGCCCCGGCGACGTGGTGTTCAGCACTTGGTGCGAGGACGGCCACTGCGATCACGAAGCCGCCGGGCGCGCCAGTATCGAAGCCGCGCGGCGGGTTGGTGCCACCTGCCACGAATTGCCGGTATGGACCTGGCACTGGGCCTCACCCGAAGACGCCTCGGTGCCATGGCAGCGCGCGCGCAAAATTCTGTTGTCCGCCGAGCAAGTGGCGCGCAAACGCCACGCAGTACACGCATTCGCCAGCCAACTGGAAGGCGACCCGCAAGCCGGCCTGCAACCGGTATTGGCGCCGTACGTGCTGGATCGTCTGCTGCAACCGTTCGAAGTGGTGTTCCTATGAGCGTCGATGATCGTTACTTCGACGGATTGTTCAGCGCTAACGATGATCCCTGGGCCTTCCGCGAGCGCTGGTACGAACAGCGCAAACGCGCGATCACCCTCGCCGCCCTGCCTCGCGCGCATTATCGGGCGATCTTCGAACCCGGTTGCGCCAATGGCGAACTCAGCGCCGAGCTCGCCGGGCGCTGCGACCGCCTGCTGTGTTGCGACACCGCCAGTGCCGCGGTGAATCTGGCGCGTACCCGATTGAGCCTGTTTGACCACGCCGAAGTGCGCCAAAGTCGCCTGCCCGGTGACTGGCCGGAGGAAAAATTCGACCTGATTGTATTTAGCGAAATCGGCTACTACCTCGATGCCCAGGATCTGACAGAAGTGATCCGCCGCATCAGTGAATCGCTGACGGCTGACGGCCAGTTGCTGGCCTGCCACTGGCGCCCGCCCATCGATGGCTGCCCGCTCAACGCGCGGCAGGTACATGACCTGATTCACGAGCAATTACCGCTACCGCGTCTGGCGCTGCATCAGGAGTCCGACTTTATCCTTGAAGTCTGGAGCCGTGAGCCGCGCTCGGTGGCCGCATTGGAGGGCCTGCGATGATCGGCATTCTGATTCCCGCGCACAACGAGCAAGACCTGCTGGAGCAGTGCCTGACGGCCGCCGTGCGCGCCAGTAAACACGGGCTGCTGGCCGGCGAGCCGGTCGAAGTGCTGGTGGTGCTAGACAGCTGCACCGATCGCTCGGCGCAGATCGTCAGCGGCTTTCCGGTACTGAGTCTGCACATCGACGCGCGTAACGTTGGCCAGGCCCGAGCCGCTGGCGCGCAGGTGTTGCTGGAGCGTGGCGCGCGCTGGATCTCCTGCACCGACGCCGACAGCCGTGTGGCCGAGGACTGGCTGGTGGCACAGTTGGGGCTGGGTGCGGACGCGGTGTGCGGCACGGTGACCGTTGAACATTGGGATCCGACATTCGACGAAAGCGCGCAAATCCGCTATCACAGCCACTATCAGGCGCGGGACGGGCATCGCCATATCCACGGCGCCAATCTCGGGGTCAGTGCCGATGCTTATCGCTGGGCCGGGGGGTTCGCCCCCTTGACCTGTGATGAGGACGTGCAACTGGTGCGGCAACTGGAATTGCTCGGTGCCGACATCGCCTGGAGCCATCGCCCGCAAGTGCACACCAGCGCCCGTCTGGACAGCCGTGCCCGGGGCGGATTCGGGGACTACCTGCGAAAATTGGTACAGTTAGACATAAAAAAAGCGGATCAGATTGATCTGTGACGCGACGAACCGGTTTTCATGAGCAATACTCTGCTGCGCGGCAATCCAGGGTTCGGAGCGTCGCACAGCAATCCATTCGCCTTCACGGGTCGAGCGCACCTGCCTTTGCACGGTGCAGATTCGGCTGAGGGCCTGACTCGACAAGGACGTAGCACCCATGAAACCGTTATTCCTCAACGAAAACCCGCCGCCGGTACAGATCTGGAACAGTTCCCCGCAGCTGGACAACATCCCCGTCATCAACACCCATAGCCTCGTTCCCCCCGGTGCTCGCGCCGTCGTCGTCGCCCCGCATCCGGGTGATGAAGTGGTGACCTGTGGCGGGCTCCTGCAATTGCTCTCCAGCCTCGGTCATCCGCTGCAACTGCTGTCGATCACTGACGGCAGCGCCAGCCATCCCGGCTCGCGACAGTGGTCGGAAAAACGCCTGAGCGTGTTCCGTCCGCAAGAGAGCGTCGAAGCCCTGCGTCGGCTCGGCCTGCCGATGCACAGTCTGAAATGGGTGCGCGGCGGGTTCACCGACAACGCGCTGCTCGAGCGCGAGACGGAAATCAGCAGTTTCATCTCACGTTATCTGCGCCCCGGCGACGTGGTGTTCAGCACCTGGCGCAACGACGGCAACGACGACCACGAAGCGGTCGGACGTGCCAGTGCCAACGCGGCGGCGCAAGCCGGAGCCACCTATCACGACGTGGCGGTCTGGGCCTGGCACTGGCCGGAGCGCGAGCAGAGCCTGATCCCCTGGGATCGTGCACGCAAACTGCGCCTCGACACCTGGACCGTGGCGCGCAAAAGCCACGCCACCCACGCCTATGCCAGCCAGCTCAAGGGCGAACCGGCGATCGGCATCGCGCCGATGCTGCCGCCGGTGATCCTGGAACGGATGCGCCTGCCCTACGAAATTGTCTTTATCTAAACACACTCACTTCTGCCCGCTCTATGTGGGAGCTGCCGAAGGGCTGCGATCTTTTAATCTTCACGTTCTCCTTAATTGCCACTCGTCGGAAACCCTAGTGCACCTGTCAGATCTGACAGGTGCGCAAACTCTCATTTAGTGCGCTCATTACTCCTGAATATTGCCTTTGCGCAGGAGCTTATCCATGACCACGTCAACAACGTCCGTCAACAACATCCTCGACATTCCCCATCAATTTTCCGCACCCTCCTGGGATGAAGTACAAACAATCGCCAGAAGCACAACCAGTACGAAGACTCAATATTTTTCCTTCGTAGTGCATGAAGTTTTTCATGCAGTTAACGCTATTTCGATTTCAGGGTTCGAAGCAAGAGAGATTAACGGAAAGTTTATTGACAAGTCCACATGGCGCATACATTCGGTATCTAATGAGCTTCAATCAAACCCCGCCAGCAACTTACTGGATGGAAATCCAGAAACAGTATGGCATACAGAGGAAATAGCTCCTGCCGGGCACTATGTCGTCATAGACATGGGAAAAAGTTATGAAATCGGTTCAATTTGCTATATCCCTCGACAAGCGCTAAAAAGCAGCGTAAACGGTCGAATTAAAAAATACTCATTATCAATTTACACTGAAACATCAGAATGGGTATCTGTAAAGTCCGGCACATTTAATCCGGGCAGATCGCCACAAGACATAGTACTATCGGAAGGCAATGAGCGAGGCGATTTCATATTCATATCAAGAAAACACTCACACATCGACGACATGTCTGACAAAGGATTTTCAATGACACGTGCGGATTTCGAGTGTACAGGCTTATATTGTATTTCAAATCAGCAGTTTTATATTTATCTTGAAAATGACGTTCCTGCCGGGGTTACCCTTGAGTTGTTAGTAGGTGCTATGCACCTAGGTGAGAACCCTGCCCCTTCACGATTCCCAATAAAACAGGGCGCAAACACGATAACTCCGGATCGCGACGGATTACTATTTTTTTCTGTGATTCATCCAGATAATAAATACATTATTCCAGTTTCCTTCAGAAACGTATTAACCGCCCCCTACTACGTATTGGGTAACACAACAAAGGAGCAATGGGTGTCGATGCTCAAGAATGCAGCGATGATTACCTCTGCTCAATTATTCAGCGGTAAAGCGATGATTGCCGTTAGTGTTTCAAAGGCAATGGAATATATGGAGGAAGATATTGACCAACTGCTCAACGAATACAATAGAATCATCGACAAAGCAGATGAAGCTTGCGGAATAAATGAGACAAACCATTCCGACGGAGGGATACATTTACCAAGCGACTCCTACTACCAATTCAATCAAAGCAGTTCAGATCACGTGTATATGGCGGCTGCAAATTATAGCCTGCTATTTCATAGAGACGTTGTTCAAGTGCTCTTATCGCCAAAAGTACTGACAGCAGAAGGTGGCTGGGGGGCGTGGCACGAACTGGGTCATGTTTATCAATTGCCGAGAATGAATGGATATCATACGGTAGAATCTACATGCAATATAATCTCACTCGCCGTTGAGGAAATGTATGGAATTACACCGAACTGGATTGATCGTTATGATGGTAGGACGCAGGCTAAAGAATGGCTAAAGGGGACGAACAAAAATTTTGAAACAGCGGGAAACTTGGTCTCAATGGTCATGTATAACGAATTGACGGAACTTTTTGGCGCTAATTTTTACCCTTCGGTCTATCAAGAATATAGACGCTTATTGAAAGATCCATCATTCATTGAGGATACGGCATTACCTGAATCGCGAAATGATATATTCGCTATCATGGCATCTAAATGCGCCAAAAAAAACTTGATCAGCCATTTCGATTCCTGGGGCTTCATGCTGCAGGAAAAAACAAAAGTCAAGATTCGCGCCCTTGGCTATCCGTAACTTTTAATTCGACAAGTTCAGGACAGAGTCCACGTATTACCGGTCTCAACCGCAGCGCTGCTGGATGTGATGCCCATTGCCAGTGACTTCGCCAACCTCTTGCCAGCGTCGCAGCGCCGGACGCTGTTGGGGCTTGCGCAACTGATCATGCTGGGGAGTTGGCGGTGAATCGGGTGCTGGATAATTTGCAGGTGCCGGACTGACACCAAGTCCCTGTGGCGAGGGTATTTAGCGAAACGTCGCACCGCCCTGATCGGCTGCGCAGCAGTCTTAAATACTGAGTACGAGACAATTCCGAACATTCGCGGTGGCTGGTTTTGGAGCTGCTGCGCAGCCCATCGGGGATAAACCCCCTCACCACAAATACGCAGGAATAAGGGGACAGATTTATTTAATGACAATCGCAAGCTGGCTCACAACTACAAGGGATCTTTGCCGGGCACTTAACCAGTGACCAACGCAGATCCACTGTGGGAACGGGCTTGCTCACGAAGAAGCCAGAACTGTCAGCAACTATTCCTTGGGCACAACATTATCCAGCACCTGATTCACTGCCAACTCCCCCAGCATCACCACCTGCGCAATACCCAGCACTGTGTTGCGACTCGGCCCCTCCAGCGTCCCGGCGAAATCGCCGAGCATGACCGTGGCCGAGGCCAGGGATTCGCAGGCGTTGGCCAGCAGGGATTCGGTGTCGGTTTGTGGGTTGACCAGGAACATGCTGCTGGGGGTGTACGGCGTTGCCATGATGTTCGCGGGCACGAGGTAATGGTCGAGGGCGCGTTCGGCGGCTTCGTGGAGTTTTCTGGAGTTGAGGGATTCGTAGGGTGATAGCGGGTCTGTGATTGGCGGATTGGGCTTGGTTTCGGACATCAGCTGGAACTCCGATCGGGGCACTTTGGAAGAATCACTTCCTGTAGGAGCTGCCGAAGGCTGCGATCTTTTGATGTTGCTTTTAAAAAACAAAATCAAAAGATCGCAGCCTTCGGCAGCTCCTACAGGGGGACCGGGCAGTTAGTTCGGCACGCGGCGGCCATCGAGTACCCGGTTGACCATCAGTTCACTGAGCATGATCACCTGATGCAGCATCAGCATGGCCCGGCGCTGTGGGTGGTCGACGACGTCGCCAATATCGCGGGCCATGTCGCTGGCGGCGGCTAACGATTCGCAGGCTTCGACGAGCAAGGTTTCTTCGTCCACGGTGGGGTCGATGAGGAAGATTCTGTTCGCCTTGCATGACGAGGTTGAAGGGATCGAGATCTTCAGGGCGCCGGGGTTGAGGTAGAAGTTGATGGCGCGGTCGGTTGCCGCTTTTATCTTCTGCGGGTCGAGGGCTGGGTCGTACGGGATTGAGGTGTCTGGGGGGTTGGGTGTGGCTTTGAACATGGATGAAACTCCGTATCGAGAAATAGGAGCCATCACCCTCGCTACCAAACGATGGGTGGCGGCCATGCGCGGGTTGGTAGACCGGTCGATACGGAACCCGGCGCTCACGAATGAGCCCCACGCATGTCCACCATATAAAGCTGAGCCGCAAAAAAGAGGCTGCATAAGGTGACGCCATACGACCGTACCGAAATGGGCTACCAAACCCGATCACTGTTTTCCAGCGACAGGGAAACGATAAGCCCAACGCATAGCCGTGTAAGCCGGCGGATTCTGGCGTACGCGTAGGTAACGGCGCAAGGCGTTGTAGCCGTTATGGCGTAACGGTTCGTGTATTTTAAACGTGGTTGCCGGGGTACGTTTATGTGCGGGTATGCTCTGTTGTTTTGATGTTGTCTGGCAGATCGCATTCACGAGCAAGCCCTGCAGGCACTCCCCGCGACGGGCACAGAAGGCGCCAAGGGATGCCGGGAAGCGTATTTTTATCCGTCGGGCCAT
>NZ_JALMEY010000008.1:0-276792 GCF_023100615.1 Pseudomonas sp. MWU12-3103b | reverse complement strand
CGGGCCAGCCCGAGAGCCTCCATCGACCGACAATCCCCAGTGGGAGCGGGCTTGCTCGCGTAGGCGTCGGATCGGTCGTGACCAGTCTTTGGTCGGCAACGCCTTCATCCGGCCAACATCGCGTCTACGCTGATCCATTCTTTCTATTTGTCCGTGTATTGCCCATCAAAGAGGTAAACCCATGAAAATCGACTTGAGTGGAAAACTGGCCATCGTCAGCGGCAGCACGGGTGGCATTGGTCTGGGCATCAGTCAGTCACTGGCCGAGGCTGGAGCCACGGTGGTGGTGATCGGGCGTGAAACGGCCAAGGTCGAGCAAGCGCTGGCGAGCATTCGCCAGCAGGTGCCGGGTGCGCAACTGCGCGGTCTGACGGCCGACCTGGGCACTGCCGAAGGTGCGGAAAAACTGTTCGCCGCTGAACCGCGCGCAGACATTCTGGTGAACAACCTCGGCATTTTCGACGCCGTGGATTTCTTTGACACCCCGGACAGCGAGTGGACACGTTTCTACGAGGTCAACGTGATTTCCGGCGTGCGCCTGTCGCGGTATTACGTGCCGGCGATGGTCGAGCAGGGCTGGGGGCGGGTGATTTTCCTGTCTTCGGAATCCGGTGTGGCGACCCCGGCCGACATGCTTAATTACGGCGTGACCAAAAGCGCCAACCTTGCGGTGTCCCATGGCCTGGCCAAGCGTCTGGCGGGCACCGGTGTGACGGTCAATGCGATCCTGCCGGGGCCGACCTTTACCGGTGGCGTGGAACACATGCTCAAGGATGCTGCGGCCGAGTCCGGCCGTAATCTGCGTGAAGAGGCTGATGCGTTTGTGCGCAGAGCGCGGCCGACGTCGATCATCCAGCGGGTGGCCGACGTTGCGGAGGTGGCGCATCTGGTCACGTACATCGCTTCGCCGTTTTCCTCCGCCACCACTGGCGCGGCCTTGCGCGTGGATGGCGGTGTAGTCGACAGTATGGCGATCTGAACCGCGAAGACTCTGGAGAAGCGTTTATTTATGGCAACTGCATCAGCAACCATCGACATCCCGGCTTCGGCCGATCAGGTCTGGCAATTGATCGGCGGCTTCAACACGCTGCCGGACTGGCTGCCGTTGATTCCCAAGAGTGAGCTGAGCGAAGGCGGACGCGTGCGCACCCTGCAAACCGCCGACGGCGCGGTGGTGATCGAGCGTCTGCAAGCGTTCGACAACGCTGCCAGGACCTACAGCTACTCGATCGAACAGGCACCGTTCCCGGCGACTGACTATCTGGCGACGATCAAGGTTGAAGCTCAGGGGCAGGGCGCTCGAGTGACGTGGTCGGGACGCTTCAACGCCAAGGGCGTGAGCGATGAGGAAGTGGTGGCGCTGTTCAACGGCATCTATCAGGGTGGCCTTGAGGCGCTGCGGGCCAATTACCCGACCTGACAGGCAAAACGCAAAAACTGTGGGAGCGAGCTTGCTCGCGAAGGCGTCGGATCAGTCAACATCTTCATTGACTGTCACACCGCATTCGCGAGCAAGCTCGCTCCCACAGGGGGATCCATGTCATATCAGGAGTTGGCGATCAAACTCTGCCGACAATCCAGCACCAGCTGCGCACCGCCCAGCTCACTGCTGCCCACCTCAAGATTGAAGCCATGCAGGCTGACAATCGCAGCGACAATCGATAGACCCAGGCCAAAGCCACTCTGCGGTTGCCCGCCCTCGGCCCGATAGAAACGCTGAAACACCGCCTCACGCTCGGCTTCGGGAATCCCCGGTCCGGAGTCGTGGACTTCAATCCGCGTATGCCCACCGTCATTCACACCACGCAAAATCACCGTGCCGCCTGCCGGAGTGAACTTGATCGAGTTGCTCAACAGATTGGCCAGCGCCTCGAACAACAAAGCCCGGTCGCCATTGAGCGGTGGCAGGGTTTCCGGCATGTTCAGCACGAACAGCAGTTCGCCTTCCTCGGCCAGTGGCAGATAAAACTCATGCAGTTCTTCCAGCAGTCGCACCGGATCGAGCTCGACAAAACCTGAGCGGCGCTGGCGATCTTCCAATTCGGAAATCCGCAGCAACCCGCGAAACCGCGCCATCAGCGTGTCCGCCTCGGCCAGCACCAGGTCCAGTTGCGCCGCCTCCTGTGAGCCTTCACCAGCCTGCTGTTGCATGCGATACAACTGCGCGCGCAAACGCGTCAGCGGCGTGCGCAAATCGTGGGCGATGTTGTCGCACACGCCTTTGACTTCATGCATCAGCCGTTCGATGCGATCGAGCATGGCGTTGACGATGGCGGCGAGCATGTCCAGTTCGTCGCGGCGGTTGGACAGCGGCAAACGGTGGGTCAGGTCGCCAGCGACAATCGCCTGGGCGCTGTCCTGAATCGCGCGGATGCGGCGCATTGGTCGGCGGCGCAGCAAATGCCAACCGGCAATCCCCGGCAGAATCGTCAGTGATACCCCCCAGAACAATGCATGCAGAATGATCCGCGTCACGGCGAACAACGAACCGTTATCGCGCAACAACACCAGCCAGCGACCGTCGCGGGTCTGGGTTGCCACCGCGTCGCAGCTGTCAGCGGGCAGGGTCGGGTCATCGGAATCGGCGCAGTCATCCAGGGTGTGGATCTTGCCATCCAGCGGCAGGCCTTCGGGCAGTTGCTGCAACGCACCGCCGAGGTACACGCCCTGGGCGTCGAACAGGCCGTAGGCGTCGATGCCGCGGATGTCAAAGGTCATGCTGGCGGCGAGCGCTTCTTCCAGTTGTTCACCGCGAAAGTGCGAAAACAGATGCTGACGTTGCATCAGCGAATGCTTGGCGAGGTTATCGAGATAGCTGGAGACCTCGAAATACATGACCCCCATGAGGATCGCGCTCCAGGCCACGAACAGCGAACTGTACAGCGCCAGCAGTCGACTGCTGGAGGAACGCCAGCCGTCAGACGGGTTCGGCAATGACATAACCCGAGCCCCGTACCGTGCGAATCAGCGGAACATTGCCCGCCGCGTCGATCTTCTTGCGCAGACGACCGATGTGTACGTCGATCAGGTTGGTGCCCGGGTCGAAGTGATAACCCCAGACCTCTTCGAAAATCATCATCCGCGACAGGATCTGCCCGCTGTTGCGCATGAGGAATTCCAGCAGCTTGTATTCGGTGGGCAGCAGCGTCAGCACCTGCCCGGCGCGGCGTGCTTCGTGGCTGATCAAGTCCAGTTCGAGGTCGGCAACCTGCAACGTGGTGGCCTGGGTGGCAACGCTGTTCTGGCGGCGCAGCAGCACTTCCACACGTGCGGCCATCTCGTCGGTGGCGAACGGTTTGGTCAGGTAATCATCGCCGCCGGCGCGCAAGCCGCGCACGCGCTCATCGACATCGGAGAGGGCGCTGATCATCAGAATCGGCGTGGCCACGCCCATGGTGCGCAGGGTGGTGACTATCGCCAGGCCATCGAGTTCCGGCAGCATGCGGTCGAGGGTGATCAGGTCGTAGTTGCCGCTGACGGCGCGGTCGAGGCCTTCGCGGCCATTGTCGACCCAATCTACTTGCAGGCCGTGGCTGCTGAGTTCGGCAACGATTTCACGAGCAGTCACGGCGTCGTCTTCGATGGTCAAAATACGCGTCATAGGGCAGGCCTTGATCGGTTCAAACGGAATGGCAGCATTTTGCCAAGTATTTCGCGTCGCGCTTTAAATTAACTTTCATGTATAGCCTGTCACAAACGTCAATCCGGGGCGCTTTGCGGCGTTGGCGTCAATGCATAAAACCCGCTGCTTTCCGTCCATTGTTGCAAATTGCAATGAATGTAGAAGTTCAGTCTTTTTAAATCATTGAAATTAAAGGATTTATTTCGGGCTCTCGACTGGCACGGTCGCTGCAATTCATCTCGTGACGAGTTGTAACACCATTTTTCATGCCTGGAGCACTACAACAATGAATAGATCCTCTGATGGGTTTTATCCTGCCTTCGAAGGAGAGTCGAGCAACGTGTCAGGCGTGTCCTGGGGCGCGATTTTCGCGGGCGCAGCGGCGGCCGCAGCACTGTCGATGATTTTAGTGCTGCTTGGCTTCGGTTTGGGATTCTCTGCCGTTTCACCTTGGGCCGGGGAGGGCATCAGCGCCAAGGGTCTGGGGATTTCGACGATTGTCTGGCTGGCGGCGACGCAAATCATCGCCTCCGGTCTGGGTGGCTACATCGCCGGTCGGCTGCGGGTGAAGTGGGCCAACATGCACGGGGATGAAGTGTATTTTCGTGATACTGCCCATGGCTTCCTTGCCTGGTGTGTGGCCACGCTGGTCACCGCAGTATTGGTAGTCGGCTCGGTCAGCAGTGTGATCAGTGGCGGTGTGCAGGCCGGTGCCAGTGTCGCCGGTGGCGCAGCGGCAGCCGCGACTCAGGCTGCCGGTAGCGCAGCGGCCAACACCGACAGCAATCAGTACGGTTACTACATCGACAATCTGTTCCGCGATGACCGTCCAGCGTCGGTCAGTGATGATGCCGCCCATGGCGCCGTAGCGCGGATCTTCGCCCAGAGCCTGGCCAACGGCCAACTCAGTCCGGAAGACCGTACCTACCTCGCGCAACTGGTCGCACAACGAACCAATCTGAGTCAGGCCGACGCCGAGAAGCGTGTCGATGAAGTGTATGCCCGCACTCAGAAGGCCATCGCCGACGCCAAAGTCAAAGCCCAACAGGCTGCCGACACCGCTGCGAAAGTTGCTGCCTGGACCTCGCTGTGGATGTTCATCGCGTTGCTGGCCGGTGCGTTCTTCGCCAGTCTCGCAGCCACCTTCGGCGGTCGTCGCCGGGATGCGGTCGAGTACGTTGAAGTCGAGACCTACGCCACCACGACCACTCTGCCTCCAGTCCGTTAACAAGGAGAATCACCATGCGCTCTCTATTACTGTTTTTCCTCGGTGTGCCAATCCCGATCATCATCCTGATCGCCCTGTTCGTACACTGATTCCAATGCTCCATTGAGGCCCATGCATCGGCCGCTTTCACTTCACGGTGAAAGCGGCTTTTTGCTTTCTGGCGTGCACCATTCGTCTTCTTCAACCGAATCGTTGAACAATCCGACCGCTTTCACTGGCCTGGATCAATATTCGCGTTTGTAACTTCCCCTAACGTAAATGTTCCAGGCCTTCGCTGAGGTTTGAACTACAGTGCTTCACGCGCACTTTGCTGCGCTGACGAAGTACCCGCGAGCCCGCCTGTAATCGAACAATTAAACGGGCCGCACGGTGTAGAGCAGCAAGGAGCTGACGCAATACCTTCCCCCTGAACCTTTTCACGGATGAACTTCGTAATGCACTGCCTAGAACGCACTTTCGATATCCAGCCCCTGACCCAGGCGGATATGACCGTCCACATCAATGGTCAACCGGTGACGGCGGCCATTGGCGAAACCGTCCTGAGCGTTATCCAGTCCCTTGGCGTGCGCCAGGTCGCACGCAACGACCATGGCCAGATCAGCGGCGCCTACTGCGGCATGGGTGTGTGCCAGTGCTGCCTGGTGAAGATCAACGGCCGCCACAAGCGCCGTGCCTGTCAGACCGTGGTGCGCGATGGCATGCAGATCGAAACCCAGGTCAACCGCATCAACGAGCAGGAGGTCGTATGAGCCTGCAACCGGTGATCGTCGGCGGTGGTCCGGCGGGGATGGCGGCGGCCATCGAGCTGGCGCGTCATGGGGTGCGCTGCACCTTGCTCGAAGAGGCCTCGCGTCTTGGTGGCGTGGTCTATCGCGGGCCGCTGCGCGACGGCGTGCAACTGGATTATCTGGGGCCGCGCTATTCCGAAGCCCTGAGCAAACTGCACGGTGATTTCCAGGAACAGTCCGGGTTGATCGACGTGCGCCTCAATCATCGCGTGGTCGGCGCCGAAGGCACCCGCGCGCTGGTGGTGCTCGACGGCGACGAGCAACTGCACGAGATCGAATATCCGCAATTGCTGCTGGCCGCCGGCTGCCACGAACGCAGCGTGCCGTTTCCCGGCTGGACCCTGCCGGGGGTGATCATGCTCGGCGGCCTGCAACTGCAAATCAAAAGTGGCGTGGTCAAGCCGCAGGGGCCGGTGGTCATCGCCGGTACCGGGCCGTTGCTGCCATTGGTGGCAACGCAGCTGCACGCGTCCGGCGTCAAGGTCGCGGGCGTGTACGAAGCATGCGCCTTCGGCAAGATCGCCCGCGAAAGCCTGGCGTTGCTGAACAAGCCACAGCTGTTCCTCGACGGTTTGAGCATGCTTGCTTACCTTAAACTGCACGGCATCCCGATGAACTACGGCTGGGGCGTGGTCGAAGCCCACGGCGACGGCGAGCTGAAAAGTGTCACCGTGGCACCTTACTCGGCCACCTGGGAGCCGGACCTGACGCGCATCGAGCGCTTCGAAGCGCAGACCCTGGCGGTCGGTTACGGCTTCATTCCGCGCACCCAGCTCAGTCAGCAGATGGGCCTCGATCACGGTTTCAGCGACGACGGTTACCTGCGCGCCAATTCGAACAACTGGCAGCAAAGCAACGAGCCGCACGTGCATCTGGCCGGTGACATGGGCGGGATTCGCGGTGGTGAAGCGGCGATGCTCGCCGGCAAGATCGCCGCCACCTCGATCCTCCTGCAACGCGGGGTGATCGAAGAAGAGCTGGCGCGGGTTCGCCGCGATCGTTATCTGGGCAAACTCAAATCCATCGTGCGCTTCCGCGCGGCTGTTGATCGCTACACCGAACGCGGTGTCGGCCAGACCGCTTTGCCGGCCGCCGACACCGTGATCTGCCGCTGCGAACACGCCACCCGCGCGGACATCGATCTGGCACTGGAGCAGGGTGTGCAAGACATCGCCAGCCTGAAAATGCGCACCCGCGTCAGCATGGGCGATTGTCAGGGGCGGATGTGTGTCGGCTACTGCAGCGACCGTCTGCGTCAGGCCACCGGGCGCAAGGACGTCGGCTGGCTGCGTCCGCGCTTCCCGATTGATCCGATCCCTTTTTCCGCGTTCCAGTCCGTCGGCACGGAGGCCGCATCCCATGAGTAAGTTCTATGACGTGATCATTGCCGGTGGCGGCGTGATCGGGGCGTCCTGCGCCTATCAATTGTCCAAGCGCCAGGGCCTCAAGGTGGCGGTGATCGACGCCAAGCGCCCGGGCAACGCGACCCGCGCTTCGGCCGGAGGCTTGTGGGCCATCGGCGAGTCGGTGGGGCTGGGCTGCGGGGTGATTTTCTTCCGCATGATGTCGGCCAACCGCAAGCGCGAAACCCAGGGCGCGGCGGTCGCGGTGGACGCCAGCACGCCGCACATCCTGCCGGAGTCCTTCTTCGATTTCGCCTTGCAGTCCAACGCGCTGTACCCGGCGTTGCACCGCGAGCTTAAAGACAAGCACGGCATGGATTTCAAGTTAGAAAAGACCGGGCTGAAGTTCGTCATCTATGACGACGAAGACCGCCTCTACGCCGAGCACATCGTCAGTTGCATTCCGCATCTGGCCGATCAGGTACGCTGGCTCGATCAGGCGGCGCTGCGTGAAGCGGAACCGAGCGTCAGCCATGAGGCCCGTGGCGCGCTGGAGTTTCTTTGCGATCACCAGGTCAGCCCGTTCCGTCTGGCCGATGCCTACATGGAAGGCGCGCGGCAGAATGGCGTCGACATCTTCGTCAACACCAACGTCACCGGTGTGTTGCACCACGGCAGCCGCGTGACTGGCGTGCAGACGGCCGAGGAGGGCGTGTTCCACTGCAAGACCCTGATCAACGCCGCTGGTGCCTGGGCGGCGGACTTGAGTGAGTGGGCGACGGGGATTCGTATCCCGGTGAAACCGGTCAAGGGCCAGATTCTGCTGACCGAACGCATGCCGAAGATCCTCAACGGCTGCCTGACCACCAGCGACTGCTATGTGGCACAGAAGGACAACGGCGAGATCCTGATCGGCAGCACCACCGAAGACAAAGGCTTCGACGTCACCACCACCTACCCGGAAATCGCCGGACTGGTGCAGGGCGCGGTGCGGTGCCTGCCGGAACTCAAGGACGTCAATCTAAAGCGCACCTGGGCCGGATTGCGTCCGGGCTCGCCGGATGAGCTGCCGATCCTCGGGCCGATGCGTGGGGTGGAGGGTTACCTGAATGCCTGCGGACACTTCCGCACCGGTATTCTGACCTCAGCGATCACCGGCGTGCTGCTGGACAAACTGGTCAATCAGGAGGCGCTGCCGCTGGATATCACACCGTTCCTGGCGGATCGGTTTGAGACTGTACCGGTCAAGCAAGAGCGTGAATTGGAAATGGCCTGAGCCCATCCACAATCCCTGTAGGAGTGAGCCTGCTCGCGATGGCGGTGTGTCAGTAACAGAGATGGCTACTGATAGATTGCAATCGCGAGCAGGCTCACTCCTACAATTGGAATTGTGGTGAATTCAGGCCTTGCGCGCTTCTTCTTCCAGTTGATCCGACTCGAACAACCGCGCCAGTTCCGCTCGGGCTTCCTGGGCGGTTTGCAGGACTTTGGCCGCGTCGTCGTAGACCGCGTGCTGGGCTTCCAGCACCTGTTCGTCATGGTGTTTGAAACGCTTGATCCGCGCATCGGCCTGGGCCTGGGTCAGACCGAGGCCGACCAGGGTGCGGCGGCTCATTTCCAGGCTGGAGTAATAGGTCTCGCGAATCGCTTCGGCGCCGACATCGACCAAGCGGTGCACGTGCTGACGGTTACGTGCGCGAGCGATGATCTTCATGTGCGGATACAGCTTGCGCACGATCTCGGCGGTCTTGATGTTGGTCTCCGGATCATCCGTGGCAATCACGAAATACTCCGCCTCGCCAACCTTCGCCGCATTGAGGATTTCCGGGCGCATCGGGTCGCCGTAGAACACCGGCACACCGCCAAAACTGCGCGACAGTTCGATGGTTTCCACCGACGTGTCCAGCGCCACGAACTTGATGTTCTGCGCCCGTAGAATCCGCGCCACGATCTGGCCCATCCGGCCCATGCCGGCAATCACCACGCGCGGTGCCTCGGTGTCGATTTCGCGGAATTTCTCCGGCACCTCCACTGGCTGCACTTTCGGGCTGACCAATCGTGCACAGATCAACAGCAGCAACGGCGTCAAGGCCATCGACAGAGTGATGGTCAGTACCAACAGGTCATACAGGCGCGGTTCGAACAGGCCCTGATCGCGCCCGATCTTGAACACCACAAAGGCAAATTCACCGCCGGCGGCGAGCACGATACCCAAGCGAATCGCACTGACTTTGGTCAGCCCACCGGCCAGACGCCCGACCACAAACAGCAGCGGCAACTTCAAGCCGATCAGCAGCAGCGTCAGGCCCAGCACGGTGATCGGCGCACTCAGCAGCAGACTCAGGTTGGCGCCCATGCCGACGCTGATGAAAAACAGCCCGAGCAGCAGGCCTTTGAACGGCTCGATCTGCGCTTCCAGTTCATGGCGATACTCCGAGTCCGCCAGCAGCAGGCCGGCGAGGAAAGCCCCGAGCGCCATCGACACGCCGACCAGATCCATCAGCCACGCCGTACCGATCACCACCAGCAATGCGGTGGCGGTGGAGACCTCCGGCAGACCGGTTTTCGCCACTACGCGAAATACCGGGCGTAGCAGATAACGTCCACCGACTACCACCACGGCGATCCCGCCGAGCACTTGCAAACCGTGGTTCAGGCTTTCCGCGTTGCTGCTGGCGTGGGCGCTGCCGGCGAGCATCGGCACCAGCGCGATCAACGGGATCGCGGCGATGTCCTGAAACAGCAGAATCGCAAACGCCAGTCGCCCGTGGGGGCTGGTCAGCTCCTTGCGCTCGGCCAGGCTTTGCAGGCCGAATGCGGTGGACGACAGCGCCAGGCCAAGACCGAGCACAATCGCACTGTTCAGCGGCTGACCGAACACGTACAACGCCAGCACGCCGATCACCGCCGCCGTCAGCAGTACCTGTGCCAGACCTACGCCAAACACCGACTTGCGCATCACCCACAAGCGACGGGGTGACAGCTCAAGGCCGATGATGAACAACAGCAATACCACGCCCAGTTCGGAAATATGCGCAACGCTTTGCGGATTGCCAATCAGGCCGAGCACCGACGGGCCGATGATCACCCCCGCCAACAGATAACCGAGCACCGCGCCCAGTTGCAGACGCTTGGCCAGTGGCACGGTGAGCACGGCTGCGAAGAGAAACACGACAGCGGCTTGTAACAGGTTGCCTTCATGGGGCATGGGTTGACTCCTGACAGCGGTACGGCGGGGGGTGACAAGGATAAGGGCTGCGCCGCTCGTCAATCCACCACAAAACCCTGTGGGAGCGGGCTTGCTCGCGAAAGCGCTGGTTCAGTCGATGTTGATGGCGACTGTGACACCGCATTCGCGAGCAAGCCCGCTCCCACAAGGGCGATATCATCAAATCTGTAATAAATTGCATCATTTGGTTACATTGATAGCCTTCACGAATCAATCTTTTCGAGTCCGCCATGGCCATCAACTTCGACCTCAACGACCTGCAAGCCTTTCGCGCCGTGGTCGAGCAGGGCAGTTTCCGCAAGGCCGCCGACACCGTGCGCCTGTCGCAACCGGCCCTGAGCCGACGCATCGAGAAGCTTGAAGACGCCCTCGGCGTAAAGCTGTTCGAGCGCACCACGCGCAAGGTCAGCCTGACCCAGGCCGGGCGTGGCTTCATGCCCAGCGTCGAGCGTTTGCTCGATGATCTGGACGTGGCGCTGCTGGGCATCAGTGAAGTCGCATCGACCCGACTCGGTCATGTCACCGTGGCTTGCGTACCCTCGGCGGCGTACTACTTCATGCCGCGGGTGGTCGCTCGCTATCACCAGCAGTTTCCGCGGATCAAGGTCAAAGTCCTCGACTCCAGCGCCCACGACGTGTTGAGCGCAGTGGTCAACGGCGAGGCGGATTTCGGGTTAAGTTTTCTGGGCACGCAGGATGCCAAAGTCGATTTCGAACCGCTTGTGCAGGAGTGCTATGTCGTCGCTTGCCGGCGCGATCACCCGTTGGCCGGACGCAGCAGCGTGACCTGGGACGAGTTCTATCAGCAGGATTACATCTCGCTGGACAAGACGTCCGGCAACCGTTTCCTGCTCGATCAGGCCTTGAGCAGCGTGGTGCCGCAGCGCCCGAGCATCTGCGAGACGCGGCATGTGACGACCATGATTGGTCTGGTGGAGGCGGGGCTGGGGGTGGCGGCGGTGCCGCTGATGGCGATGCCCGGGCCGGATCATCCGATCCTGACGCGGGTGCCGCTGACCGATCCGCAAGTGATGCGCAGTGTCGGCATCCTCAAGCGCCGGGGTCGGACGTTGACCCCGGCGGCATTGGAACTGGAGCGGCTGGTAGTGGAAATGAAAGTCCAGCCGCCAACGCTTAGCGCTTGACCGAATCCAGCCCGGTGGCTTGCACGTCAGCCTGGGCGGCAGGCGCGGCAAGATAGTCGAGCAGGGCCTTGGCCTCTTTTGGATGCTGTGCGCCGACCGGGATGCCGGCGGCGAAGCGCGTCACCGACTGCACCGACTCCGGAATCTTGCCGACAAACGTCACCCCCGGCACCGGCAGCAATTCGCTGACCTGCTGGAAGCCCAGTTGGTAATCGCCGGTGGCAACCACCGAGCCGACCGGGACTTTCGGGACCATTTTCGCTTTCGGTTTCAGTTGATCCTCGACACCGAGTTTGTTGAACAACTCCTTCTCGATGTACACGCCGCTGGCGCTGTCGGAGTAGGCCACCGATTTTGCGTCGAGCAGGGTTTTCTTCAGGCTTTCGACGCTGCTGATGTCCGGCTTCGGCGCGCCTTCACGCACCACCAGACCGATCCGCGAATCCGCCAGTTCGACCCGCGAGGCCGGGTCGACCTTGCCCTGTTTGATCAGGTCATCGAGGGCGTAGCCGACCATGATCACCACGTCGGCGTGCTCACCGCGAGCGAGGCGATTAGGGATGGCTTCCGGCGCCTTGCCCATCGACGGGCCGAGTTGGGTGTCGAGGGTGTTGCCGGTGGCGGCCGCGAATTTCGGGCCGAGGATTTTGTAGGCGGCGGTGAAGCCGCCCGACGTCATCACATTCAGCTGTTCAGCATGGGCCAGGGCGCTGAAAGCGAAGAGGGCGATGGCGCTGAGATTGATCAGTTTTTTCAAGGTGATTGCTCCTTATGCGGCAACCGGTTGCAAACGGCCGCCTGCGCGGCGATAGAGGTACAACGTGGCGCACAACGCGCACAGTGCGCCGACGCTCATCCAGTAACCCGGCGCCGCTTTGTCGCCGGTGTACTGGATCAGGAAGGTCGACATCGCCGGGGTGAAACCGCCAAAAATCGCGGTCGCCAGGCTGTAGGCGAGGGAGAAACCGGCCACCCTCACTTCCACCGGCATGATCTCGGTCAGCGCCGGAATCATCGCGCCGTTGTACATGCCGTAGATGAACGACAGCCACAGCAGCGACAGCAACATGTGACTGAAGCTCGGCGCCTGCACCAGGTACGACAGGGCCGGATAGGTGGTGGCCAGTGCCAGCAGCGCCATGGCGATCAGCACCGGGCGCCGGCCGACACGGTCGGACAACATGCCGCCAATCGGCAGCCAGAAGAAGTTCGACACGCCCACCAGCAAGGTCACCAGCAACGCATCGGAAGTGCTCAGGTGCAGCACGGTCTTGCCGAAGGTCGGCGCGTACACGGTGATCAGGTAGAACGCAGTGGTGGTCAGCGCGACCATCAACATGCCGCCCAGCACCACGCCCCAGTTCTGACCAAGCGTGCGAAACACTTCCTTCATGCTCGGGCGGTGTTTGCGTGCGGCAAACTCTTCGGTTTCTGCCAGGTTACGGCGCAGGAAAAAGATGAAGGGCACGATCATGCAACCGACGAAAAACGGAATGCGCCAGCCCCAATCGGCAATCACGTCTGGCGCCATCCACGCGTTCAACGCATAGCCCAAGGCTGCCGCGACGATGATCGCCACTTGCTGACTGGCCGACTGCCAGGCAGTGAAAAAGCCCTTGCGGCCAGGGGTGGCGATTTCCGACAAGTACACCGAAACACCGCCCAGTTCCGCACCGGCGGAGAAGCCTTGCAATAGCCGTCCGACCAGCACCAGCGCTGGCGCAAACAGACCAATGGTCTCGTATCCGGGCACCAGCACAATCAGGATCGTGCCGCTGGCCATGATCGACAGGGTGACGATCAACCCTTTGCGCCGACCGACGTCATCGATGTACGCACCCAGCACGATGGCGCCCAGCGGACGCATCAGAAAGCCTGCGCCGAATACGGCAAAGGTCATCATCAGGGAAGCGAACTCACTGCTCGCCGGGAAGAACACCGCCGCGATCTGCGTGGCGTAGAAGCCGAACAGAAAGAAGTCGAACTGTTCGAGGAAGTTGCCCGAGGTGACCCGGAAAATGGCGCCGGCCCGCGAGCCGCCGTGTGGGATTGAGGCTGTCATAGAAAAATCTCCACCGCTTTTATGACGTGCGCGGCGTGGAAGCGGCGCACGGTTGTTATTGCGGCGGATGGTCGCGCAGCTGTAACAGGATGTTAATTGCATTGTTGGCATGGATTGATGCGCAAAGCGGATCAATCCTGAAAACACCGTCTAACCTGTGGGAGCGGGCTTGCTCGCGAAAGCGGTGGTTCAGGCGGAAAAGTGTTGAATGTGCCGGCCTCTTCGCGAGCAAGCTCGCTCCCACAGTTTTGCGGGGCGATCACACATCCTGTTTCATCAGCGGACCCTGTGGGAGCTGAATTGCCAGCGATGACGATCTGCCTGCCAACGACAATTCCCCAGCCAGCTCAGGCAAAAAAACAAGGAATGATTCCAGTCCTCCGCAGTCGGAGTTCAGGTATCACACATCTGAAGGAGGTTCACCGATGAACAGCAAAACCCTAATCGCCAGCCTGGCCCTGGTCGCCGGCATTGCCGGGATCAGCCCACTTGTTCAAGCGGCGCAAACCTCAAGCGAACCCACGGTCCAGTCGCCGACCAGCGACCGCGAATTGAAGGTCAACGACCGGGCTCCAGACATTTATCAGCGCAGCGACAAAGCGTTGAAAAACTGGAAACAGAAAGGCTTGAAAGCGCCGGTCGATCAGGCGCAGTGGGTGCAGATCAATGACAAGTACGTGATGGTCATGATCACCAACGGCACCATTGTCGAGATGCAACCTGTCGAACGTTAATCCCCGGACTCAAACGCCCTGCGCATGCACTCGTGCAGGGCTTCCCACCTCGAAATCCTGCTGTGTCTGACCTCCTGCATCGCCAGGTCCACAATCCGCGGAGTAATAGCGTTGCTCTGCGCAATCGGCTTGCCAATCACTGGCAATTCTGGGAAAACGGCCGCCAGTTAAGCGATTGAGTGAATGTCATGAATGATGAACTGCAGGTAATCGATCTCCAGGTGGGCGAGGGCAAGGTTGCCGTCAAAGGCGCGCTGATCACCACCCATTACACTGGCTGGCTGGAAGACGGCAGCGAGTTCGATTCTTCCCACAGCCGTGGCAAACCTTTCCAGTGCGTGATTGGCACGGGCCGGGTGATCAAGGGCTGGGATCAGGGGCTGATGGGCATGCAAGTGGGCGGCAAGCGCAAACTGCTGGTGCCGGCGCATTTGGGCTATGGCGAGCGGACGATGGGCAAGATTCCGCCGCATTCGAATCTGGTGTTCGAGATTGAATTGCTGGAGGTTTTGACGCGGGAGGATTGAAGGTGGCGATTGTCGAAGCTGTTCGGATGAGGGCCGGGGACCCTCATCCCAATGTCATTAGCTTGAGCGTTCGTTCGGCGGGTCAGGTGAATGTGTCGATATCGTCAAGCGTGTCCTCAATGATGCCCTTCAGAGCAGGGAACTTCCTCTGAACGGTTTCGAGCGCGGGCAGGACGGTTTCAGTATTCATTTCGCCATGACGGCGAGCGATATGGCCAAGAGCGGTGACCGCAGACGCCACAATCGCTTCAGTTTTGTTGGTGAGATATTTCAGGCAGGTGTCTTGAGCCCAGGCTCTGTCGGTATCATTCAGACCGATAGACAACAGAGCGGAAACGACATTTTCATCTAGGTCGCTGGCGAGACGTCTTATGGCTTCATCATGGCTGAGCGATGGGTCTTGATAAATGAGGCTCATTTTTTTGCTCCGAGGATATTGCCTTTGTTATCTACTTTTTTGGCTTTGATCAGTGCATTTTTCATATCTTGATGAAGTTTATCCCATGCCCGTACGTGGCCGTGGTAGACATCTCCGCCCGTGCGGTCAAATACAACTAGCTCATTTGTGTCCGGATCGACACCAATGCGGCGTGGCGATGTGGGTTTTACCTGAACAGAGTTTTCCAGCGTTTCCTGGCCATTAGTGGGCCCCTTACTTTTGACGGGTGTATCTTTTTTTCCGTGGTAACTGGCCGCGTCGAATTCAAGCGCCAGGACAATATAGAGCGGTTTGATGCCTGAATTGGCTGGGAACACCAGAATGAAGTCCTGATATTCCGGTGGATAAACCGGATTAACGATGATTTTGTCCGCCTGTTCTGTCGGCGGATAAATCCATATCTGTGGCGCTTGCGGCGCGCTTTCCAGTGGCGGGATCCCCGTGGTACTGGAAGGGTCAACAACGGGAGTCCAGATCAGTGCTGCCCCATTACCGAAGTCCGCAACTTGTTGGGTTCCTTGCTCGACGAACTTTACGACAGGAATCATCTCCCAATCACTGCGCGTTTGGGTATTGTATCCGTACCCTTTCAGAGTGCCGTCTGGCTGTTGTGCTACGTGTAGTCGTACACGAGTTCGGCCTTTGTCGAGTGATTTGAGTTGTTCTTCTGTGTACAGAGAACTGTCGCCCAAACTCGATGGCCAAAGCAGTGCGACTATTCCGAGTAGTACTCCAGCGCCAACACCTCCCGTCGCCACGGCTGCACCGCTCACTGCGCTACCACTTGTGCTTGCTACGGCAGTCAGACCAAGAGCAAGAGTTCCTGCTGAGTTGGGCAAGTGGCTGCCGTAGATTTTTTTCAGCGGTATGTTTCCGACGGCATCTCGTTCGCGGCCGCCTAGCAGGGAAAACTCTCCAAAGTCGGCCAGCCTCTCTACCGGTATAAACCCGGCGGTGCTTGTGTGATTAATGACACCATCCGGAAGTTTGCAGCTTTTGGTAAACACACAACCTTTAACATCGCGCTGATACTTTAGCGGTTGTTCGATCAATCGATTCTCATACGCCTGCTGCCTAGCCAGCATATCGTCATAAGCAGTCTGTCTTGCCTCCCTCTCCGCCAGTTCGCTGGTTGTCATGTAGCGGCTGGTAATGTGGTGACCGTCACCGGCCGGTGGGTTTTGAACCCGGGGTATATCCTTTTTACTGGCCATCAGCGTCCTTGTTACATCGATTCTGAAAACGATGCGGACGCTATATCAAGGGGCTTTTGATAGCTGTAGGACGGGTCTGAAACTTTAGCGATTGTTACAAGTGTAAAAAAATCAGGCTAGGGACATCGCTAGGTTGGCTAATTCACCCAGAGTGGAATTATCGATCTTGCCGTTAAGTAAATTGTTGAGGCGTGGCTGAGTAATTCCCAAGCGCTTGGCGGCATCCTTCTGGGGAAGCTCCCAGGCACGGATTGTCTCGCAAAGCCTGCGCATTAGTTTGGCCCGCAGGCGCATGTTGGCCGCGTCCCGCGGCGTGTCTTCCAGTGCGTCCCAGACGCTTGTAAAGCGCCCGGATTCGGGTGGGTGATGTTTCATGATTAGTTTCTCTTCCTTGGCTTTGTTATTAGAAATTCGTTAGCAGAAAGGGCGCCTTCGCGAACAGGCTCACTCCGACAGATGATTGCAGGCTTTTGGAATTCGAGTACACCGCCGATCCAATGCAGGAGCGCGCCTGCTCGCGAAGAACGATGACACGGTTAATCAGGCAACCATCGCAATCTCGCCCAACGTTTCTGCCACCGTCCGTTCCAGTGCAGGAAAACGGCGTTTCACCCGCTGCAGCGCGGGCAGCACAGCCTCCATTTCAAGCCCATCAAGTTTCCCTAGAGCGTTCACGGCCGAGGCCACAATTGTTTCCCGCTCGCTTTCAAACAACACCAGGCATGCGTTCTGCGCCCAGCGGCGATCCCGTTCGTTGAGGCCCATGGCGACTAATGCGGCGACGACGTGGGCATCTGGTTTATTGGCCATGTGAAATTCTCCGTTGCGCCGTTTTCCTTGTGGCGAGGGAGCTTGCTCCCGCTGGGTTGCGAAGCGACCCCAAGCCCCATCGATCCGGTTTGGATCCGGATTTTCGACTGCTATGCAGTCGAGCGGGAGCAAGCTTCCTCGTCACAGGGACGCTTTTTCAATTGCTGATAGGGGACTCGAGGTTGTCGAGGGCGCGGTTGACGGCGAGTTCGCCGAGCATGACTACTTGCTGGATGCCGAGCAGGGTGTTGCGGTAGGGCGTGTCGAGCAGGCTGGCGAAGTCGCTGAGCATGATGCTGGCCGAGGCCATGGATTCGCAGGCGTGGGCCAGCAGTTCTTCGTTGTCCATGTTCGGGGCGACGACAAACATGTGGCTGGGTTTGCGCTCGGGCGGGGCTTGCGGTTTCAGGTAGTGATCGAGGGCGCGTTCGGCGGCTTCGTGGAGTTTTCTGGAATTGGGGTCGGAGTAGGGGGACGTTGATTCCGGGTCAGGTATTGCGTCCGCTTCAGGCGGATTTGGTGTGACTTTGAACATTTGCGAGACCTTTATATAGAGGCTGCCCACCATCGCGACTAAACGAAGAGAGAGGCAGCTATGCGCAGGTTAGTCGACCGGTGGTCTCACAATTTCCGGCGCGCCCGAAGGCGCCCTGCGCACAGCCACCATTGAGTTCAGGCGTACGAGCGGCCTGAATGTATGGATGCTTTACGAAATGTGAGACAACCGAGCGACTAAACCCGATCACTGACCATTCAGTGACGCGAACCAAGTTACCGATGCCCCCCAAACCGCACAAGCCGGCGGATTCTGGCGCAGTTGTAGGCAAAGGCGCAAGGCGATGTAGCCTCTTGGATGATGCTGAAATGATGCTGCGTTTTTCAGGCTGCGATCGCCAGCAGGCTGGCTCCTACAGGGGAATCTGCGTACGGCGCGGAACCCGAGCACCCCCCGGAAAAATGTAGGAGTGAGCCTGCTCGCGAAGGGGCCGGTACATCCAGCATCTTTGTTTCCAGACACACCGCTATCGCGAGCAGGCTCACTCCTACAACGGGATTGAGGCCGCTTTCAGCATCCCGTTCATCCCCTGAATGCTCACCGAACTTGCGATTGCCCAAGCCATAGGCGACCATGCGCGCCATATAGGGGTAGGGGGTATAGGTATGTCGCACATTCACGAACACAAAGACGAGCTGCTCAACCGCGTCCGACGCATTGCCGGCCAGGTACAGGCCGTCGAGAAAGCGCTCGAGGGCGATGCCGATTGCGCCAAGACCTTGCATCTGGTGGCGGCGATTCGCGGGGCGGTCAACGGGTTGATGGAGCAGTTCATCGAGGCCCATACCCGTGAGCACGTGGCGCATCCGGATCTGACTGACGAACAGCGCGCTCAGGGCGCCGAAGATCTGCTGCAAGCCATCCGCCGTTATTCCAAATAGAGCATCCGTATCATGAGCCTGACCCCAAGCGCTGAGCGTTTCAGCCACGATCACCAATTCCTCGGCGCGTCTCACGACGAAAACGCCCGCCGCACCTTGTGGGTGGTGGCGCTAACCTTTGTGATGATGATCGGCGAGATCGCCGCCGGTTATCTCACCGGCTCCATGGCCCTGCTGGCCGACGGTTTCCACATGGCGACCCATGCCGGGGCGTTGGGCATTGCTGCTGCGGCCTATGGTTTCGCCCGGCGCAACGCCAACAACCGTCGCTACAGTTTCGGCACCGGCAAGGTCGGCGATCTGGCCGGTTTTGCTTCAGCCATGGTGCTGGGGCTGGTGTCGCTGGGCATTGCCGGCGAGTCGATTTTTCGCTTGTTTGAACCAACTACCGTGGCGTTCGGCGAAGCGACCGTGATTGCGATCGTCGGGCTGGGCGTGAACATCCTCAGCGCCTTCCTGCTGATGGGCCATCACGGCCACGACCATGGCCATCAGCATGATCACGCGCACGGCCACGATCATTATCACCATCACGACAACAATCTTCGCTCGGCCTACGTCCACGTGCTGGCCGATGCCCTGACCTCGGTGCTGGCAATTGCCGCGTTGCTGGCCGGCCGCTATTTGGGTTGGGTGTGGCTGGACCCGGCGATGGGGATTGTCGGCTCGATTGTCATCGCGAAATGGGCTTACAACCTGATGCGCGACAGCGCTGCGGTGCTGCTCGACACCACCGACGAACCGGTGGCGGCGGAGATCCGCGAGCTGCTGGAAACCTCGGACGACGTGCGCATCAGCGACCTGCACGTCTGGCAGGTCGGCCCGCAGGCGCGGGCGGCGATTGTCAGTGTGGTCGCGGCGGCGGGCGTGACGGCGGAGGCGATCCGCGAGCGGCTGGCGCCGGTGCATGAGCTGTCGCACCTGACCATTGAGCTGCGCAGCGCTTAAGGCTGCATTGCGCTGAACAGTGGAATCCGCCCATTGAGCGATGGGCGGTAATGCCACGTCAGTTGTTGCAGATTCATACCCTGATCAAGGATTTCTCTGACAGTCGCAGCGGCAATGTTCAACGCCAGCGTCTGCCCCGGACACTGATGCCGGCCGCTGCCAAAGCTGAAACTGCCCCGGTCAGGACGATCCAGCAGAAACCGCTCGGGCTCTGCATTCAACAAAGGATCGCGGTTGGCCGAAGCCAGCAGCACCAGAATCACCTCACCGGCCTCAAGCCGCACGCCATCGATCTCGCAAGTCCGCGCGACAAAGCGCCGAGTGTTCTGCACTGGCGGATCAAAGCGCTGAACCTCGGCCAACAGTGCGTCCACTGAGGCATGGCGCAATTCGGGCTGACGTCGCAGCGCAATCAGTGCATTGCCGATCAGTCCCGCACTGGCCTCGAACGTCTGCGAACAGAGACCGATCAGGTTGGCGATCAGGGTTTCTTCGTCTCCTGCAAATCGCTGCTCGATAGCCTTGAGCAACTCGCTATCGGCTTCGGCCGCAACTCGATGAAATAGCCGTGCAATTGCTCCGCCGCCGCATGCGCCGCCGCCAGCTGCAGGTCATTGCTCAGCGGCGACAGGCAGGCGACGAAATCCGCGGTCAGTTCACTGATCGCCCGGCCTTGCGCCGGGGTGAAGCCGAGCAGCGCCGCGACCACGCACACCGGACCGCGAAACATCGCCTTATATAAGCCGTCGGCGTCCGCTGTAATCAAACGCGCGGCCACCAGTGCGCGTACTTGCTCGTCATCTATCAACTGCAGTGACGGCTCGATTGCCGCACGCGGACAGCGCTGACGTTCGCCATCGTTCATCCGCATCAACTGCCCGAACACCTTGCCGGCCAGCCCCGAGGCAATCGCGTTGGGCACCGGCTCCTGCAGCGGTCGCACCCGACAATCGGCATGCGTCAGCACCGCACACACTGCTCGGGCGCTGCTGGCGACCCACAGCTTCAAGCCATGATCAAAGGTCAGTCCGCCCTCGGCGCGTTGTTTGGCGTAGTAGGGGTAGGGATCGGCATGCGTCGCAGCGATGATCGGGTCCATGGTGCACAGCCTTGTGGTCGGGAAAGTGATGCGAGTATCTTCAGTTCGCAGCGGCGACGATTCGTCGGGGAGCGAAATATGCACGCAGAACATCAAGACATCGGCGTTTCGCAGGTGGCGGCCGCCATCGCCGAACCGGCACGCACGAAAATTCTCTGCTCGCTGATGGACGGCCACGCCCGCACCAGCACTGAATTAGCGGCCGTGGCGCAAGTCAGCGCCTCCACCGCCAGTGCACATCTGGCCAAGCTCAAGGATCTGGCACTGGTGCGCCTGCACGTGCAGGGCCGCCATCGTTATTACAGCCTCGCCGATCAGCGGGTGGCTCAGGCGCTGGAAGCGTTGATGGTGATCGGACAGAACGCCGCGCCGGGCTTCAAGCCGCACACCCCGGATCGCCTGCAATTCGCCCGCACCTGCTACGACCACATGGCTGGGACGCTCGCGGTGTTGCTCCACGACCGTTTGCTCGAGGCGGGGTGGCTGGTGGAAACCGACGAGCGGCTTTATCGCTTGAGCGGCACCGGCGACGCGTTGTTTGCGAGCTTGGGAATTGAGGTGCAGGAGTTGAGTACCTTGCGCCGCAAGTTTGCTTGCCCGTGCCTGGACTGGAGCATGCGCCGGCCGCATCTGGGCGGTTCGCTGGGCGCGGCGTTGTTGCAGATGGCGTTGAAACGCAAGTGGGTGACGCAGGATCTTGATAGTCGGGCGTTGGCGCTCACCGTGGCGGGGCGAAAGGAAATGGGTAAGCGGTTTGGTCTTGAGTTGCCTTTAGACGCGAAGATCAAAAGATCGCAGCCTGCGGCAGCTCCTACAGTAAGTCCGTACACCCGATAAATCTCGACCCTGCCCAATCCATGTAGGAGCTGCCGCAGGCTGCGATCCTTTGATCTTGAGCTTCTGCCCGACGAGGTGCGCTTCTACCACCTTGTAACCCCGTGCTCGGACCTATACTGTATATCCACACAGTAAAGAGCCCGCGCCATGCAAATCATCGACAAGCTCAGCATTCTCGCCGACGCCGCCAAGTACGACGCCTCCTGCGCCAGCAGCGGTGCGCCCAAGCGCAGCTCCGAAGGCAAGAGCGGGTTGGGCTCGACTGATGGCATGGGCATCTGCCACAGCTACACGCCGGACGGCCGTTGCGTGTCGCTGCTGAAAATCCTCCTGACCAATTTCTGTCTCTACGACTGCCAGTATTGCGTCAACCGCCGCTCCAGCGATGTGCCGCGCGCACGCTTCACCCCCGAGGAAGTGGTCACGCTGACCCTGGATTTCTATCGGCGCAACTGCGTCAGCGGGCTGTTTCTCAGTTCGGGGATCATCCGTTCGGCGGACTACACCATGGAACAACTGGTGCGCGTGGCGAAGCTGTTGCGCGAGCAGCACGAGTTTCGCGGCTACATTCACCTCAAGACCATTCCCGAGGCCGATCCGGCATTGATCGAGGAGGCGGGCCGTTACGCCGATCGCCTCAGCGTCAATATCGAACTGCCCACCGACGCCAGCCTGCAAACCCTGGCGCCGGAGAAGCAGATCGGTTCGATCAAGCAGGCAATGAACACCATTTACACCGGCGTACAAACGGTGCTCAACGAACCGCGTTCGGCAAAATTCGCTCCGGCCGGGCAGAGCACGCAGATGATCGTCGGCGCCGATGACACCGACGACAGCACGATCCTGCATGGCGCCCAGGCCTTGTACGGCAATTTCCGCCTGCGCCGGGTCTACTATTCGGCATTCAGCCCGATTCCCGACAGCCCGAAAAGCGTGCCACTGGCCGCGCCACCGCTGATGCGCGAACACCGTCTGTATCAAGCCGATTTCCTCTTGCGCAGCTACGGCTACAGCGCCGATGAGTTGCTCAAGGGCCCTGGTAATCTGGCGCTGGATATCGATCCGAAACTGGCTTGGGCGCTGCAGAATCGCGAGGTGTTTCCGCTGGACCTGAACCGCGCCGAACCGGCGCTGATCGCGCGCATCCCGGGCATCGGCCTGCGTACCACCGAACGTCTGGTGCAATTGCGCCAGCAACGGCGCATTCGCTACGAAGATGTGGCGCGCATGCGTTGTGTGTTGGCCAAGGCCAAGCCGTTCATCATCACCAGCGACTACCACCCGCAACAGGCCGAAGTCACCAGCCACATGCTCTATCAGCAACTGCGCGACCGGCCGCAGCCGCAGCAGATGGGGTTGTGGGGATGATCAATCTCGATTGCGACGACCTGTTCGACACCTGGCGCCAGCAGGCACGCTGGCTGCTCAGCCATGAAGTCGACCCGAGTCTGGTGAGCTGGGCGTCGGAAGGGGTGAGCGATCTGTTTGCCAGTGACGTTTCGGTGCCCGAGGGACAGGGGCCGTTTCAGGCACGCATCCCCCGTGCACTGCTCGATACCCTGGAGCAAGCCGCGCGCTACCGGGGCGACCAGCGCTGGAGTCTGTTGTATGAAGTGCTGTGGCGAGTCAGCCATGGCGATCGCACGGCGATGATGGCCGGCGACCAACTCGGCAGCGAGTTGCAGCGGCGGATCAAGCAGGTGCAGCGCGAAGCCCACCATTTGCATGCGTTCGTGCGTTTCATCGAACGCCCGCAGGATCAGCCAGGCCCGCAATACGTCGCGTGGCACGAACCGGCCCACGACATCCTGCACAGCGCCAGCGAACATTTCGTCAGGCGCATGGGTCGCCACCGCTGGTTGATCGCCACGCCGCGTGACGGAGTTTATTACGATGGCGAACAGTTGATTCATCAGCGCCAGTGCCCGGTGGAATGGCAGCAGCTGGCGCAGAACGTCGATGACCCGCACGGCGAGTTATGGCTGACGTACTACAGCCACATCTTCAACCCGGCGCGATTGAACGAGAAGGTCATGCAAGGGCATTTGCCGGTGCGGTTCTGGAAGAATCTGCCGGAAGGGGAATTGATCCCCGGGTTGATCACCCAGGCGCGGATGGGCAAACAGCAAAATGGTCAGGCCAGCGGAATAGCCGCGCGAGCCGGCAAGCGAATTGCCTTGAAACAGAATGAGCCTGAGCAGGTCGATCAGCGGGTTGCCGACGCCATCAGCAGACCAAAACCGGCAAAGGTCACCCCCGAGACTTTTGCCGCCAGCCAGGATCCTTTCGGGCTCGACAGCCAGCCTTTGGCCGTATTGGCGAGCAGGGCGTAGCTGCCGTGCACCAGAATTACCAGCACCGCGTAAGAGGCCACCAGTTTGAAGAACTGCGGGTAAAAAACCTGTTCAGTGTCGATGAACTGCGGGAATACGGCCAGAAAGAAGAAGATCGCTTTCGGATTGAGAAACTGCAGGGACGCGGCTTCGAGAAAACGGTAGCCCGGACGAGAAGGGCGAACCTGCTGCAGGCTACGGAAACGATCTGAACGCCAGCTCTTGAAGCCCAAGTACAACAGGTATGCAGCTCCGGCGTATTTCAGCACGGTAAACGCCTCGGCCGAGGCGCTGAGGATCAAGCCGACGCTGGTGGCGCTGAGGGCAGCCACCACGAAAGCGCCCGAGGCGATGCCCAGAATGCCGGGTACTGCGCCGGTCCAGCCCAGGCGCACGGCGTTTGACAGGGTCAGCACCACGCCCGGGCCGGGGCTCAAAATGGTCAGGGCGGCGAACAATACAAAGAGTCCGTAGCTGTGCATGATGTTGCTCCGTCGAATCGCGTATCTGCGTGCGGGCAGATTGGCGTGGCGACAACGCGCTGACAAACGCTTTAAATGCAGTGCATATGTGACTAAATTAGACCCATGAAAAATTCACTTCCCCCGCTCAATGCGGTTCGCGCCTTCGCTGTGGCTGCTCGTCATCAGAGTTTCAGCCTGGCGGCCGACGAGCTGCATGTCAGCCATAGTGCGGTCAGCCGCCACGTCAAATTGCTTGAAGAACATCTGGGCGTTTTGTTGTTTGAACGGCGCATCAGGCAGTCGCTGCTGACGCCGGCGGGTGAGCTTTTTTATCAACAAGTCAGCGCCGGTCTGGCGCAGATTGCCGACGCCGCTGCCGACTTGAGGCGACAGGCAGCGCGGCCGACGATCACGATCAATGTCCGGCCGTCCTTCGCCCTGTTATGGCTGACGCCTCGTTTGGCGGACTTTTCGGTGCAGCATCCGCACATCGACACCCAGGTCGTCACGCAGACCCAGTCGCCGGATCCGGCCCGCGACGATTTCGACATTGTCATCCGCCGGGGCCGCGACGATTGGGCGCCGACGCTGGAGGCGCACGCGTTGTTCGAGGATGAATTGGTCATGGTCGCGGCGCCGGCATTGATTGAGCGACTGCCGCTGACAAATCTCGCCGGCCTCAGTGCGCATACCTTGCTGACCGTCAGGGCGCGGCGTGAAGACTGGCACCACTGGGCCATGCATTTTGGCCAGAGCCAGAGCCAGAGCAGTAGCCAGGTGATCCGCCAGTTTGATTACATGCACCGGGTGCTGGAAGCGGCCGTGGCGGGCGAGGGCGTCGCGCTGTGTCCGACTACTTTGCTCGGCACACATTTGTCGAGTGGCCGCCTGATCTGTCCGTTGCCGGATCTGCGCATGCCGCTGCCACGCTATTACTACGGCGTTGCCCCGCAAGCGTCGGCGCATACCAAAGTGTTGATTGAGTGGCTACAGCAACAGCGCCCATGAAAAAGCCCCCATCGATCAGTCGATGGGGGCTTTTGTGCATCAGCAGCCGTCAGATCAAACCTTGACGATCCAGCCTGCTGGCGCTTCGATGTCGCCGGTCTGCACGCCAGTCAGCTCTTTGTAGAGCTTCTGGGTGACCGGGCCGACTTCGGTTTCGCTGTGGAACACGTGCAGGTGGTCGTTGTAACTGATCCCGCCGATCGGGGTGATCACCGCCGCGGTACCGCAGGCGCCGGCTTCCTTGAAGTCCGACAGTTTGTCGATCAGCACGTCGCCTTCAATCACTTCCAGACCCAGACGGGTTTTCGCCAGTTCGATCAGCGACAGACGGGTGATGCCTGGCAGCACGGATGGCGAGTTCGGGGTGATGAACTTGTTGTCGTGGGTGATCCCGAAGAAGTTGGCCGAACCGACTTCCTCGATCTTCTTGTGGGTCAGGGGATCCAGGTAGATGGCGTCAGCGAAGTGCGCTTTCTTGGCCTGGGAGCCCGGCATCAGGCTGGCGGCATAGTTGCCACCGACCTTGGCCGCACCAGTGCCTTGTGGGGCGGCGCGGTCGAAGCTGGAGATCTGGAAGTTGTGCGGCGTCAGGCCGCCCTTGAAGTAGGCGCCGACCGGGATCGCGAATACCGAGAAGATGAACTCCGGCGCGGTACGCACGCCGATGTTGTCACCCACGCCGATCACGAACGGACGCAGGTACAGCGCGCCGCCGGTGCCGTATGGCGGGATGAAGCGCTCGTTGGCGCGAACCACTTCCTTGCACGCTTCGATGAACTGCTCGGTCGACACGTGCGGCATCAGCAGGCGAGCGCAGCTGCGTTGCATGCGCGCGGCGTTCTGGTCAGGACGGAACAGGTTGATCGAGCCGTCCTTGCAACGATAAGCCTTCAGGCCTTCGAAGCACTGCTGGCCATAGTGAAGGGCAGTCGAGCCTTCGCTGATGTGCAGCACGTTGTCTTCGGTCAGGGTGCCTTTGTCCCACTCGCCATTGCGAAAGTACGACAGATAGCGTTTGTCGGTCTTGATGTAGTCAAAACCCAGCTTGTCCCAATTGATGCTTTCGTTACCCATGACACCCTCTATCACTGAACAACCGTCGAAACGGTTCAAGGCTTCTGACGTTTTTTTGGATGGGCACAACAATACTTCATTCTTGCGCGGTTTCGCAGCCCGGACTATCGGATGACAGGCAGATAAATCGAGTCGGCCTCAAGAATTCGCGAGCAAGCCCGCTCCCACATTTTGAAATGCATTCCCATTGTGGGAGCGGGCTTGCTCGCGAAGAGGCCATCACTGCCACCATCCATCACAGATGCAACGCATGCCCCAAAGCACGCAACGCCGCTTCCTGCACCGCTTCACCCAGGGTCGGATGCGCATGGATGGTGCCGCCGATGTCTTCCAGGCGCGCACCCATTTCCAGGCTTTGCGCGAACGCGGTCGACAACTCGGAAACGCTTGCCCCGACCGCTTGCCAGCCGACTATCAGATGATTGTCGCGACGCGCGACCACCCGCACGAAGCCGCTTTTCGATTCCAGGGTCATCGCCCGGCCATTGGCAGCGAACGGGAAGCTGGAAGCGATGCAGTCCAGCCCCGCAGCCTTGGCTTCGTCCGGGGTCTGGCCGACCACCACTAGTTCCGGGTCGGTAAAGCACACGGCGGCGATGGCGGTCGGGTTGAATTCGCGGGATTTGCCGCTGATCAGTTCGGCAACCATTTCGCCCTGAGCCATGGCGCGATGGGCCAGCATCGGCTCGCCGCTGAGGTCGCCGATGGCGTAGACGTTGCGCATGCTGGTCTGGCAGCGGCTGTCGATCTTGATCGCCGAGCCGTTCATGTCCAGGTTCAGCGCTTCAAGGTTCCAGCCCTGCGTATTCGGCTTGCGACCGACCGCCACCAGCACCTGATCGGTTTCCAGATTGAGGGTGTCGCCGTTCGGGTCACGCACCTGCAAGGTGCCGTCGAAACCCAGCACGCTGTGCTTGAGATAGAGCTTCACGCCCAGTTGCTTCAGTGCTTCGTGGACCGGTTGGGTCAGCTCGGCATCGTAGGCCGGCAGGATACGATCCTGCGCCTCGACCACGCTGACCTCGGCGCCGAGCTTGCGGTAGGCAATGCCCAGCTCCAGACCGATGTAACCGCCGCCGACCACCACCAGACGTTTGGGCACGGACTTCGGTGCCAGCGCTTCGGTGGAGGAGATGATCGGCCCGCCGATTGGCAGGATCGGCAGGTTGACGCTGGTCGAACCGGTGGCCAGCACCAGATGTTCGCACTGGATCCGCGTATCGCCGACTTCCACGGTTTTGCCGTCGATGACTTTGGCCCAGCCATTGATGACCTGGACCTTGTTCTTTTTCAGCAGTGCGGCGACGCCGGTGGTCAGGCGATCAACGATGCCGTCCTTCCACTCGACGCTCTTGCTGATGTCGAGGGTTGGCGCCGAAACGCTGATACCCAGCGCAGAATGCTGACTGTGATGTTGTGTCTGGTGAAACTGCTCGGCCACGTGAATCAACGCTTTGGACGGAATGCAGCCGATGTTCAGGCAAGTGCCACCCAGCGATTGGCCTTCGACCAGAATCGTCGAAATGCCCAGTTGCCCGGCGCGAATCGCCGTGACGTAACCGCCGGGGCCGCCGCCGATAATCAGCAGCGTGGTGTTCAAGGTTTGCATTGCATCACTCCACAAACAGGGTCGCGGGTTGTTCGATCAAGCCACGAATGGCCTGGATGAAGAGCGCCGCGTCCATGCCGTCGACCACGCGGTGATCGAAGGAGCTGGAGAGGTTCATCATCTTGCGGATCACCACTTGGCCTTTGACGACCATCGGGCGTTCGACGATTTTGTTCACGCCGACGATCGCCACTTCCGGCAGGTTCAGCACCGGCGTGCTGACGATGCCGCCCAACGCACCGAGGCTGGAGAGGGTGATGGTCGAGCCGGACAATTCGTCACGGCTGGCCTTGCCATTGCGTGCGGCATTGGCCAGACGCGAGATTTCCGCGGCGCTGTCCCACAGGCTGCGCGCTTCGGCGTGACGCACCACCGGCACCATCAGGCCCACATCGCTTTGCGTGGCGACACCGACATGCACTGCGCCGAGGCGGGTGATGACCTGGGCTTCGTCGTCGTAACGGGCGTTCATCTGCGGGAAGTCACGCAGGGCGACGACCAGTGCGCGGACCAGGAACGGCAGCAAGGTCAACTTGCCCCGGCTGGCACCGTGTTTTTCATTCAGATGCGCGCGCAGTTCTTCGATGGCGGTGACGTCGATTTCCTCGACGTAGCTGAAGTGCGCGGCACGCTGAGTGGCGTCCTGCATGCGCTGGGCGATCTTGCGGCGCATGCCGATAACCTGAATCTGTTCTTCATCGTGACGCTGGGCGTACGCGGCGGTTGCCGGTGCCGAAGCGTTTGATTGACCCTGGGCCAAATAAGCGTCGAGGTCTTCGTGCAGCACACGACCGGCCGGGCCGGTGCCGCGTACCAGACGCAGCTGAATGCCCAGATCCAGCGCATGTTTGCGCACGGCCGGCGAAGCCAGCGGACGTTCATCAGCCTCGCGGGCAACCATCGGGCCCTGGCAAACCGGTGCGGAACGCAGTGCAGCAGCGGCGGCAGGTTTGCTCTCGACTGCGGCTTCAACTTTCGGCGCAGCAGGTGCCTCTTTCGTAGCAGCCGGTGCTGGTGCGGCGGATTCCTTCAGGTTTCCGGCGCCTTCAACTTCAATGCTGATCAGCACACTGCCGACCGCCATCACTTCACCCGGCTGACCGCCGAGCGCAATCACCTTGCCGTGGACCGGCGATGGAATATCGACCATTGCCTTGTCGGTCATCACGTCCGCCAACACTTGATCTTCAACCACCAGGTCGCCGACCTTGACGTGCCACTGCGACAGTTCTACTTCTGCGATGCCTTCGCCGATGTCCGGCATCTTGATAACGTGCGTGCCCATTCAGACCTCCATGACCCGTTTCAACGCCGCGCCCACTCGGGACGGCCCTGGGAAATACGCCCACTCTTGCGCGTGCGGGTAGGGGGTGTCCCAACCGGTGACGCGTTCGATCGGCGCTTCCAGGTGATGGAAGCAATGCTCTTGCACCAGCGCCACCAGTTCGGCGCCGAAACCGCAGGTGCGGGTGGCTTCGTGCACCACCACGCAGCGGCCGGTTTTCTTCACCGACTTGACGATGGTTTCCAGGTCCAGCGGCCACAGGCTGCGCAGGTCGATGACTTCAGCGTCAACGCCGGATTCTTCGGCGGCCACTTGCGACACGTACACGGTGGTGCCGTAGGTCAGCACGGTCACGTCCTTGCCCGGACGGGTGATCGCGGCGACGTCCAGCGGCACGGTGTAGTAACCGTCCGGCACCTGGGCTTGCGGGTGTTTCGACCACGGGGTTACGGGGCGGTCGTGGTGGCCGTCGAACGGGCCGTTGTACAGGCGTTTCGGCTCAAGGAAGATCACCGGGTCATCGTTTTCGATCGAGGCGATCAGCAGGCCCTTGGCGTCGTACGGGTTGGACGGCATCACGGTGCGCAGGCCACAGACCTGAGTGAACATCGCCTCGATGCTCTGGCTGTGGGTCTGACCGCCGTAGATCCCGCCGCCACAGGGCATGCGCAGGGTCATCGGCGCGGTGAACTCGCCGGCCGAGCGATAACGCAGGCGCGCGGCTTCGGAAATGATCTGGTCGGAAGCCGGGTAGACGTAGTCGGCGAACTGAATCTCGGCCACCGGGCGCAGGCCGTAAGCGCCCATGCCCACCGCAACACCGACAATGCCGCTTTCAGAGATCGGCGCGTCGAATACCCGCGAGGTGCCGTACTTGGTCTGCAGGCCTTCGGTGCAACGGAACACGCCGCCGAAGTAGCCGACGTCCTGACCGAACACCACCACATTATCGTCACGCTCAAGCATCACATCCATGGCCGAGCGCAGGGCCTGGATCATGGTCATGGTGGTCGTGGTCATGGCGGTTTCCAACTGAATATTGTTGTTGTGATCGTTCATGTCAGATCCCCAACTGCTGACGCTGGCGCTTCAAGTGCTCCGGCATCTCTTTGTAGACGTCTTCGAACATGGTTGCGGCGCTTGGAATCTGCCCGCCGGCGAGGGTGCCGTACTGTTCGGCCTGTTTCTGCGCGGCAATCACTTCGGCTTCGAGCTCGGCGCTGACGGCGGCGTGCTCTTCTTCCGACCAGTGGCCGATCTTGATCAGGTGCTGTTTCAGGCGGGCAATCGGGTCGCCCAGCGGGAAGTGGCTCCAGTCATCGGCAGGACGGTATTTCGACGGATCGTCGGAGGTCGAGTGCGGGCCGGCGCGGTAGGTGACCCATTCGATCATGGTCGGGCCGAGGTTGCGCCGGGCGCGTTCGGCAGCCCAGGCGGAAGCGGCGTAGACCGCGTAGAAGTCGTTGCCATCGACCCGCAGCGAGGCGATGCCGCAACCAACGCCGCGTCCGGCGAAAGTGGTGGCTTCACCCCCGGCGATGGCCTGGAAGGTCGAGATCGCCCACTGGTTGTTGACCACGTTGAGGATCACCGGCGCGCGGTAAACGTGAGCGAAGGTGAGGGCGGTGTGGAAGTCCGATTCGGCGGTGGCGCCGTCACCGATCCAGGCCGAGGCGATTTTCGTGTCGCCCTTGATCGCCGAGGCCATGCCCCAGCCGACGGCCTGAATGAATTGAGTCGCGAGGTTGCCGGAGATGGTGAAGAAACCGGCGTCCTTGACCGAGTACATGATCGGCAACTGCCGGCCCTTGAGTGGATCGCGCTCGTTGGACAGCAGTTGGCAGATCAGGTCAACCAGTGGCACTTCGCGGGCCATCAGAATGCTTTGCTGGCGGTAGGTCGGGAAGCACATGTCGTCGATGTTCAAGGCCAGGGCCTGGGCGCTGCCGATGGCTTCTTCGCCAAGGCTCTGCATGTAGAACGACATTTTTTTCTGGCGCTGGGCGACCACCATGCGGTTGTCGTAGATCCGCGTCTTGAGCATGGCGCGCATGCCCTTGCGCAGGATCTCGACCGGCACATTTTCAGCCCAGGGGCCGAGGGCGTTGCCCTGGTCGTCGAGCACACGAATCAGCCCACGCGCCAGGTCGGCGGTGTCGGCGGGTTCTACGTCAATGGAGGGTTTGCGCACCGTGCCGGCATCGGTCAGATGCAGGTAGGAGAAGTCGGTTTTGCAGCCTGGGCGGCCCGAGGGTTCAGGGACGTGCAGACGCAGCGGTTCATACGCTTGGGTCATGGCTTCTACGCTCGATCTTGTGAATTTCTTGTAGTGAGCTGGCAATCATTCTTGGGTGAAAGAAATCTTGTCCTACAACAATCATAGGCCCGGGCAAGAAGAATATTTCTCTCTGTTTCGTTGCGCTGGAGACGATTTGCAGATAGAAATTCTGCATAAACATAAAAAACAGGTGGTTTTGTCTCATGCGCAAACTGGACCGTACCGACATCGGCATTCTCAACAGCCTTCAGGAGAATGCGCGCATCACCAACGCCGACCTCGCACGCTCGGTGAACCTGTCGCCGACGCCGTGCTTCAACCGGGTCAAGGCGATGGAGGAGTTAGGGCTGATTCGCGAGCAGGTGACGCTGCTGGATGCCGATCTGCTGGGCCTGCATGTGAACGTGTTCATTCACGTCAGCCTGGAGAAACAGGTCGAGGAGGCGTTGCAGCATTTCGAAGAGGCGATCTCCGACCGCCCCGAGGTGATGGAGTGCTACCTGATGGCCGGCGACCCGGACTATCTGATCCGGGTGCTGGTGCCGACGATTCAGGCGCTGGAGCGGTTCATGATGGACTTTCTGACCAAGGTGCCGGGGGTGGCGAACATTCGGTCGAGTTTTGCCTTGAAGCAGGTGCGCTACAAGACGGCGCTGCCGTTGCCGGCCAATGGTTTGACGCTGGGCACTTAAAGCTTGTTGATCGGCACCTTCAGATACACGACACCATTGTCTTCGGCCGCCGGAAAATTCCCCGCCCGCACATTCACCTGAATCGCCGGCAGCAACAGCGTCGGCATGCCCAACCCGGCATCGCGCTTGGTACGCATCTCGACAAACGCCGCTTCATCAATCCCGTCATGCACATGAATATTGCTCTTGCGCTGTTCACCGACGGTGGTCTGGCACTGCGCGGCGCGGCCTTCCGGCGGGTAGTCGTGGCAGACGTAGAGTTTGACGCTGGCGGGGAAGGCCAGCAGTTTGTGGATCGAGTTGAACAGTTGATGGGCGTTGCCGCCGGGGAAGTCGCAGCGGGCGGTGCCGACATCGGGCATGAACAGCGTGTCGCCGACCAGAATCTGTTCGCCGTCGATCAGGTAGGCCATGTCTGCCGGAGTGTGGCCGGGAACGTGCAGGGCGGTGGCCTTGAGGTTGCCGATCTTGAACGACTCGTTCGGCGCGAACAGGTGATCGAACTGCGAGCCGTCAACGCAGAATTCCGGTTCCAGGTTGAACAGCGCCTTGAACACGTTCTGCACCTTGCTGATGGACTGGCCGATCGCAATCTTGCCGCCCAGTTCGCGGCGCAGGTACGGCGCAGCGGACAGGTGGTCGGCGTGAGCGTGGGTTTCCAGTAGCCATTGCACCTGCAAGTGGTGTTCACGGACGAAGGCGATGATCTTGTCGGCCTGCACAGTGCAGGTGCGACCGGCGGCGCCGTCGTAATCGAGTACCGGATCGACGATTGCACACTGCCCGCCATCGGCTTCATAGACCACGTAGCTGTAGGTCGAGGAGGCGGGGTCGAGGAAAGCTTCAATCTGCGCGGGCATGGACACCAACCTGAATCAGGGAAATGGGTTGCAACACTTTATCTAAAAACATAATGTTCGCAGCTTAAGTGACGTTGAAGGCATCGTGCAAATGCAATCCAGTCTGACCGAATGTGAAGTCGCCCAGTTGCGGGCGTCCGCCTCCAAGGCCTGCGCGCTGCTCAAGGCGCTGGCCAATGAGGATCGCCTGTTGATCCTGTGCCAGCTGACCCAGGGCGAGCGCAACGTCGGCGAGCTGGAAAAAATGACCGGCGTGCGCCAGCCGACGCTGTCCCAGCAGCTGGGCATCCTGCGCGATGAAGGGCTGGTGGCGACTCGTCGTGAAGGAAAATACATCTTTTACGGTCTGGCCAGTCCTGAAGTGATTCAGGTGATGAAGACCCTGTCCGGGTTGTATTGCGGAGCGGTGCTCAAGAGCTGGGGTCACCCATAAATGTCAGCCAACACCTCCATCCCCTGTGGGAGCGGGCTTGCTCGCGAAGGCGTCGTATCAGTCGACATTAATGTTGAATGATCTACCGTTTTCGCGAGCAAGCCCGCTCCCACATTGGTTTTATGTGAAGGCCAAGAAATCCTTGCATGCAGCAATAAGGAACAAGCAATGAACGATCAACACTGGGGCCCATCCATCAGTGCCGATATCGTGGTCATCGGCGGCGGCACCGCCGGCATCGGCTTCGTCGCCAGTCTGCTCAAGCGTGATCCCACTCTAAAAGTCACCGTGATCGAGCCAAGCGCCCAGCACTACTACCAACCGGCGTGGACGCTGGTCGGCGGTGGCGCCTACGACGTCAAGGACACCGTGCGGCCGACGAGCAAAGTGATGCCGCGTCAGGCCACCTGGATTCAGGCGGCGGTGACCGGTATCGATCCCGATCTGCGCCAGTTGACCCTCAACGATCAGCGCACCGTCACTTACCAGAACCTGATCGTCTGCCCCGGCCTGCGGCTGGCCTGGGAGAAGATCGAAGGCCTGCAGGAAAGCCTCGGCCAGCATGGCGTGACCTCCAACTACAGCTATCAGCACTCGCAGTACACCTGGGATCAGGTGCAGAAACTGCGCGGCGGCAAGGCGTTGTTCACCCAGCCGGCGATGCCGATCAAATGCGCCGGCGCGCCGCAGAAGGCGTTGTACCTGTCGTGCGATCACTGGCGTAAAACCGGCGTCCTGAACAAGGTCGAGGTTGAATTCAACCTGGCCGGCGCCGCGTTGTTCGGTGTCGCGACCTTCGTCCCACCGCTGATGAAGTACATCGAAAAGTACAACGCGCAACTGGCCTTCAACTCCAACCTGGTCAAGGTCGACGGCCCGGCGAAAACCGCGTGGTTCGAGATCAAGGACGCCGACGGCAACCTCACCACACAGGCGAAAACCTTCGATCTGCTGCACGTGGTGCCGCCGCAAGTCTCGCCGGATTTCATCGCCCAGAGCCCGCTGGCCGACGCTGCCGGCTGGTGCGAAGTCAATCCGCATAGCCTGCAACATCCGCGTTACCCCGAGGTGTTCGGCCTCGGTGATATCTGCGGCACCAGCAATGCGAAAACCGCTGCCGCCGTGCGCAAGCAGGTCGTCGTAGTCGCCGAAAACCTCTTGGCCCTGCGCAAGCAACAACCGCTGCCACTGAAGTACGACGGCTACGGTTCGTGCCCGCTGACGGTGGAGAAGGGCAAGGTGATCCTCGCCGAGTTCGGTTACGGCGGGAAGTTGCTGCCGACCTTCGTCCTCGATGCGACCGTGCCGCGCCGCTCGGCGTGGTTCCTCAAGGCGACGCTGCTGCCGTGGTTCTACTGGAACGGCATGCTCAAGGGCCGCGAGTGGCTGACCGGTTTGTCCAAAGTCGACTGAGAACTCCCTATGTTGCTGGCAAGTCTGTTTGGCGTGTTGATGGGGCTGATTCTCGGGCTGACCGGGGCGGGCGGCGGGATTCTCGCGGTGCCGGCGCTGGTGCTTGGCCTCGGCTGGAGCATGACCCAGGCCGCGCCCGTGGCGTTGTTCGCCGTCGGCAGTGCGGCGGCAGTTGGCGCGATCGACGGTTTGCGCCATGGGCTGGTGCGCTATCGCGCGGCGCTGCTGATTGCCGCGCTCGGTGCGGTGTTTTCGCCGCTGGGCATCTATTTCGCGCACCAGTTGCCGGAGAAGATCCTGATGATCCTCTTCAGCCTGCTGATGGTCATGGTGGCCTGGCGCATGCTGCGCCGCGAGCGTGCGCAAACGGGGCCGAGCGACCACGGCCACGCCAGTTGGGGGCAGAAAAACTGCATGCTCAATGAGCAGACCGGGCGTTTCGACTGGACCGCCAAATGCACCGCGACCCTCGCGGCGCTGGGTGCGGTGACCGGTGTGGTTTCGGGCTTGCTCGGCGTTGGCGGTGGCTTCCTGATCGTGCCGGCGTTCAAGCAACTGACCGATGTGCAGATGCGCGGGATTGTCGCGACGTCGCTGATGGTGATCAGCCTGATTTCGGCGATTGGCGTGATCGGCTCGTTTCACGCGGGCGTGCGGATTGATGCTCAGGGCGCGGCGTTTATCGTGGCCAGCATCGTCGGCATGATCATCGGCCGCAAACTGTGCGCGCGGGTGCCAGCGCGGACGTTGCAGGTGGGGTTTGCCAGCGTGTGTCTGGTGGTGGCGGGGTATATGTTGTTGCGTGCCTGAATGTTGGCAGATCAAAAGATCGCAGCCTTCGGCAGCTCCTACAGGAATCGCATTCCCATGTAGGAGCTGTGGAGTGAAACGAGGCTGCGATCTTTCAGGCTGTTACAACACCAGATGCGGTAGCCACAGGGAAATGCCGGGGATGTAAGTGACCAGCATCAACACCAGAAACAGCACCGCATAAAACGGCAGCAGCGCCTTCACGGTGCTCTCGATACTGACCTTGCCCACCGCCGAACCGACAAACAGCACCGCGCCCACCGGCGGTGTTATCAGCCCGATCCCGAGGTTGACCAGCATGATCATGCCGAACTGCACTGGATCGACACCGATGCCGAGAATCACCGGCATCAGGATCGGCGTCAGGATCAGGATCAGCGGCGCCATGTCCATCACCGTGCCGAGCAACAGCAGCATGACGTTGATGCACATCAGGATCACGTAACGGTTGTCCGACAGGGTCAGAAACAGCGTGGTGATTTTCGCCGGAATCTGCATCAGGGTCATGATGTAGCCGAAGCTCGCGGCGAAACCGATCAGGATCATCACGATGGAAATGGTGCGTACCGTGCGGTGCATCAGCTTCGGCAGTTCACGCCACTTGTAGTCACGGTAGATGAACATGGTCACGAAGAACGACCACAACACGGCGATGGCCGCCGATTCCGTGGCGGTGAAGATCCCCGAGAGGATGCCGCCGAGGATGATCACCATCGCCATCATGCCCCAGAGGGCTTCGCCGACGATTTTCAGCGCCTGGCGCATCGGGATCACTTCACCCTTGGGGTAGTTGCGCTTTTTCGCGAAGATCAGGCACAGCACCATCAGGCAGGCGCTCATCATCAAGCCCGGCACGATGCCGGCCATGAACAGCGAGGCAATCGAAACCGTACCACCGGCGGCCAGGGAGTAGAGCACCGAGTTATGGCTGGGTGGCGTGAGCAGGGCTTGCACCGAGCCGCTGACGGTCACTGCGGTGGAGAAATCCCGTGGATAGCCCTTGCGTTCCATTTCCGGAATCAGCACCGAGCCCACCGACGCGGTGTCGGCCACCGAGGAACCGGAGATCGCGCCGAAGAAGGTCGAGGCGACGATGTTGACCAGCGACAGGCCACCGCGCACAAAACCCACCAGCACCCCGGCACACGCCACCAAACGCCGGGACATGCCGCCCTCGGCCATGATCGCGCCGGCCAGGACGAAGAACGGAATGGCCAGCAGCGAGAATTTGTTCACCCCCGACGCGACCTGGATCATCACCGCCTGGAACGGGATGTCGATCCACCACGCACCGATCAGCGCGGCGGCGCCCAGCGCATAGGCGACCGGCATGCCGATCAGGATCAACAGGATAAAACTGCCCAGCAGAATCAGAGCGTCCATTAAGCGCCACCTTCACTTTCTTCAACCAGATCGAACTGCACGACCCGCCGTTTGCTCTGGTCACCGAGCAAGAGTTTTTCCAGGACGAAAACCAGCGTCAGCAAGCCGCCCACGGGAATCGGCAGATAGGTCACGCCAACCCGCAGATCGGGCAGGGCCGCCATGAACTGGTTCCAGGTGGACATGCACAACTTGGCGCCCCAGATGGTCATGAAAATGCAGATCGACGCCATGAGCAGTTGCGAGAATATCGCCGCCGCAGCTCTCAGTTCCGGTGGCATGCGGTCGGTGAGCATGGCCACAGCCATGTGCGCACCGGCGCGGTAACTGGCGGCGGCACCGATGAAGGTGAACACCATCATCAGCAGGATCGCCGTGGGCTCTGGCCAGCTCGAACCGGTGCCCAGCACGTAGCGGGCGAAGACGCCCCAGGGAATCATCAGGGAAATCGCCAGGACGGAAAGGCCGGCGACCCAGATGCACGTCATGTAGATCTTGTCGTTGATACGCAGCAGCAGATTCTTCATCGGGTTCCACCGTAACCGGGCGCGCCTGAGTGATCAGGTGCGCCGGGCCTGGTTAATGAGGACGGAGCGGGAGACGTTACTGAACGGCTTCGATTTTCTTGATCAGGTCGGCGTACTTCGCACCGTACTTTTCCCGCACCGGTGCGGTGGCGTCGTAGAAGGGTTTCTTGTCGACCTGGATGAACTCGACGCCAGCGGCCTTGAGTTTTTCTTCGCTGGCAGCGGACTTCTTGTCCCACAGCACGCGCTCTTCAGCCTGGGCAGCCTTGGCGGCGGTCTTGACCAGCGCCTGTTGATCCGGGGTGAGTTTTTCCCAGGTGATTTTCGACATCACAATCGGCTCTGGCAGGATCAAGTGACCGGTCAGGCTGTAGAACTTGGCGTTCTGGAAGTGGTTGTGTTCGAGCAGGGTCGGCGGGTTGTTTTCCGCGCCGTCGATCACGCCGGTTTGCCAGGCGCTGAAGATTTCCCCGGTGTCCATGGCGATACCGTTACCGCCCATGGCGTTCATCATGTCGATGAACATCGGGTTGCCTTGTACGCGAATCTTCATGCCCTTGAGGTCTTCGAGCTTGCGCACCGGTTTCTTGGTGTAGACGTTGCGCGTGCCGCCGTCCATCCAGGCCAGGGCCACGAGGCCGAATTCGGAGTTGGTGATTTTGTCGAGGATCTCATCGCCCACTGCGCCGTCGATGACGTTACGCATGTGTTGATGGTCGCGGAAGATGAACGGCATGTTGAACACGTTCACATCCGGCACTACCGGGCCGACGATACCCAGGCTGACGCGAGACAGTTGTACCGCGCCGACTTGCATCTGCTCGATGACTTCCTTTTCTGAGCCCAGCACACCCCCGGGAAAGTATTGGAAGGTCAGCTCGCCGTTGGTTTCCCGGGTCAGGGTCTTGCCCATGTTTTCTTCGGCTACCACGGTGGGATAACCGGCGGGATGGATGTCAGCGAATTTGAGTTGCAGGGCCTGGGCGGCGCCAGTGAAGGTGAACATCAGCGGGAGTGCAGCGGCCAGCAAGGTGCGTTTGAAGTTCATGGGGGTGAGTCTCCAGTCTTGTTATTGTTGTGTTCAAGGCGCAGCGGTGCAGCAGAGGCGGGTGTTACAGGGAATCGTCGAACAGCGGTTCTTCCAGGCCTTTGACCCCGGGGTTGAGGGCGAACACGCCGCCGGCCAGGGATTGCGGATCGCGGTCGTCGCCGGCGCGAATCGAGGTCACGAAGAGGGTGTCCAGGCGGCTGCCGCCGAAGGCACACATCGTCGGTTTCTTCACCGGCACTTGCAGCGAGAAATCGAGGCGGCCGTCCGGGGCAAAACGGTGAATCAGTCCGGCGTCGTTGGCGCAGATCCAGTAGCAGCCTTCGGCATCCACGGCAGCGCCATCCGGTCGGCCGGGGAAGTGGTTCATGTCAACAAAGATCCGCCGATTCGACGGTGTGCCGGTCTCGGTGTCGTAATCGAAGGCCCAGATCAATTGCACGTGCGGATGTGAATCGGACAGGTACATCGTCTTGCCGTCAGGGCTGAAGCCGAGGCCGTTCGGCACGATGAACCCGTCGAGCTGCGCTTCGATCACACCAGACTGCCCGGCGCCGTAGCGGTAGAGCCGGCCTTCGGATGCGTTCAGGCCCATGTTCAGCACCATGCTGCCGGCCCAGAAACGGCCCTGGCGGTCGCAGCGACCATCGTTGAGGCGCATGTCACGTCGGCTGTGCTCGACGGCGGCGAGCAATTCGCTGTCGAGGCTGCCATCGCTGTGCGGGTGCAGATGAAAAAAGCCGCTCTCCATGCCGGCAACCCAGCCGCCACCGCTGTGACGGGCGATGCAGGCGAGCATTTGCGGGGTTTTCCAGGCATGCACATGGCCGGTGTCAGCGTTCCAGCGTTGCAGTCCGCCGTTGGCAATATCGACCCAATACAGCGCGCTTTCCTGCGGCACCCAGACCGGGCTTTCGCCCACGGCGTTGCGCGCATCGACGATCAATTCGGCTTGCATACTCATTCCTTTGCGTCGTTGGCAGAGTGTTCAGTCGCCGAAGGGGCCGGCCGCGACGAACGCGCCGCCCTGATAGACCCGCGCCGGGTCATCGGCGGCGGGCATAGGCTGCGCTTCGACTTTTTCGCGGAACACTTCGGAGCTGTCCCTGGCCTCAAAACCGAGGTGACTGGCGAAGCGGTTGTCCCACCAGACCTCCTTGTTGGCGGACATGCCGTAGACCACGGTATGGCCCACGTTTGGCGTGTACAGCGCGCGTTCGAGCAATTGCGTGAGGTCGTCGAAACTCAGCCAGGTGTGCATCATTCGGCGGTTCTGCGGCTCGGGGAACGAGGAGCCGATGCGGATGCTGACGGTCTCGATGCCGTAGCGATCAAAGTAGAAACTGGCCATGTCTTCGCCGTAGGACTTGGACAAGCCGTAGTAGCCGTCGGGGCGGCGGGCGCAGCTGGCGTCGAGCGGCTCGTCCTGTTTGTAGAAGCCGATGACGTGGTTGGAACTGGCGAAGATCACTCGCTTTACACCATGGCGGCGTGCAGCTTCGTAGATGTGAAACACGCCGCAGATGTTGGCGCCGAGGATTTCTTCGAAGGGCCGCTCAACGGAGACACCGCCGAAATGCAGGATCGCGTCGACGCCTTCGACCAGTTGGTGCACCGCCTGTTTGTCGGCAAGGTCGCAGAGGACGATTTCTTCGCGATCATCAATGGCTGGGGCGAGGGCGGCGATGTCCGACAGGCGCAGGACATGGGCATAAGGGCGCATACGTTCGCGCAGGACTTTGCCCAGGCCACCGGCTGCGCCGGTCAGCAGCAGACGGTTGAACGGGGCGCGGGAAATAGAGGTAGACGTCATGGCAATCCCTTACACGTTGTTATTAGGTTTGTTGTAGGTTGTCGTATGACTGCGCTGAAGTATCGGTAGGGTTTCCGGAACTTGTCAACGCGACTTTTGGGGTAAATGACGGAAGGGGCTCATTCACTTTTCAATCACCGCGACGCCTTCGTTGCAATGCAATCCCCCTGTGGGAGCGGGCTTGCTCGCGAAAGCGGTGTGTCATTAAAAGGTAAATTGACTGACCCGACGCATTCGCGAGCAAGCTCGCTCCCACAGGGAAACACGGTGTTGCGACTGGCTTTACAACAACGAAATCGGATAGCTGATAAAGACCCGGTTCTCGTCGAACTCATTGGTGCTGAAGTCCCGGCGGATCGTCGCGTTGCGCCATCTCACGTTGAGGTTTTTCAGCGGCCCGCTCTGCACGGTGTATCCCAGTTCCGACTCGCGACCCCATTCCTTGCCGTCGGTAATCGTCCCGGTATGCACGTTATCGCCGCTGATGTAGCGGTTCATCAGGGTCAGGCCGGGAATGCCGAGGGCGACGAAGTTGTAGTCATGCCGCAACTGCCAGGAGCGCTCTTTGGCGTTGTCATAACTGGCGTTGTAGCTGTCGTTGGCCAGGGTGCCGCCGCTGGTGCCGTTGACCCGCATCCACGCGTCGTCGCCGCTGAGTTTTTGCAGGCCGACATAGAAGGTGTTGCCGCCGTAGCGGGCCGACAGCATGGCGAACGCGGTCTTGTTATCGAGGTCGCCGGCCTGGGCGCTGCCGTCTTCCTTGCCGGTGAAGAAACCGAGGTTGGCGCCCAGCGTCCAGTCGCCCAGCGGCTGGCTGTGGCTGAGGTTGAAATACTGCTGCTGGTAGATGTCGCTGAGTTCGGCGTACCACACGCCGACCAGGGTGCGCTTGTCGTTGAAGGTGTATTCGCCGCCGCCGAAGTTGAAACGGTCGGAGGTGAAGGCGCCGCGGCCGTTCATCGACATGTCTTCCATGCTGGCGTCGTTGCGCGGGCTGTTGCCACGGAACTGCCCACCGTAGAGGGTCAGGCCGTTGATTTCGGTGGAGGTGATCTGGCCACCGCGAAAGGTCTGCGGCAACGAGCGGCCATCGTCCGAGCGCAGGATCGGCAGCACCGGCATCCATTCGCCAACCTTCAATTCGGTCTTCGACACCTTGGCCTTCAGCGCCACGCCGAGGCGACCGAAGTTGTCCGCCGGACGCCCGTCATCGTGAATCGGCAACAGTTGCGTACCGCCGGTGCCCTTGCCGCCATCGAGTTTTTGCGAATACATCCCCAGCACATCGAGACCGAAGCCGACGGTGCCTTGGGTGAAGCCGGATTTGGCATCAAGGATGAAGTTTTGCGTCCACTCTTCAGCCTTGCCCTGCGGGTAGTTCGGGTTGACGAAGTTGCGATTGAAGTAGGCGTTGCGCAGGTTCAGCGTGGCTTTGCTGTCTTCGAGGAAGCCTTCGGCGTCGGCGCTCATGGGCAAAACCAGGGCGAGGCTGCTGCAGCCGATCAAACTCAGGGTGGAACACGGGCGGGGGAAGGAAATACGGGACGTGCGAACGGAATTGCAGACGAGTGTGCTCACTGTGACGCTCCCTGTTGTTTTTATTATTTGTCATACGTCGTCGTACAACATAGTTGCGGATAGTTGCGAGGTTTTCCGCAAAAGTCAACAGGGCTTGTTACGATTGTTTTGCGCGATTTGGCAGCCCTCCAAATACTGCGAAGAGGGCTGTTTTCGGCGGGTTTACCGGTTATAGAGCGCCTCTGTGTTGTCGATCAGCGGGTTTTTCTCGGTCAGGACAATCCGGGCGATCTGGTCCTTGCGCATGAATGTCACTTTCGGATGGGACTGCGCATAGCGGATAAAACGTTCCATCGCCTCGACCATCGCCGGGGTGCCGCCGATGCGGTCGTGCAGACTCACCGACATCATCCGCCGCTTGCTCGCGCCTTCCGCGTACAGGCGATCAAATTCCAGCACCAATTGCTGATAGAACTGCTCGGCGGAGAAATGCCGACCCTCTATCAACACGATGTCGTTGTTGCGCAAGGTATACGGCACCACGGCGAATTTGCGCCCACGGACCATGGTCACGAACGGTTCGTCGCGGCTGACATCATCGATGTGGTAGCTGAAGTTCAGGTCTTGCAGGACCTTCAGCGTGTTTGGACTGCGCCGCAGCCAATTGGCGTTGTAGCCCACCGAGCGCTGGCCGGTAAGTCTCTCGACCGCGTTGACACCGTCGCCGATGAACTGTTTTTCCTGGTCGTAACTCATGTTGTAGGAATCGGCCCAGCGCATGCCGTGGGCTGCCAGTTCGTGGCCGCGCTCGGCAATCGCTTTCGCCAGTTCCGGGTGCTTGAGCGCCGCTTCGCCGACCACATGCGAGGTGACCTTGATCCCGGTGCGATCCCACAGGTCGAGCATCCGCCACAAGCCTTCCTTGTAGCCATAATCAAACCAGGTCTGCGCCGGCAGATCAGGGTAGCCCTTGGGCAATGGGCTGCCGGAAAACGGACTTTCCGCACCCTCGGGCTGGCCGCCGGTTTCGAACTGCATCGACACCGAGATCACCAGTTGCGAGCCGTCCGGCCACGGGCGTTCCTGGGCAAAGGCGAGGGCGGGCAGCAACAGGGCGGCGGCCAAAAGGTTTTTCAGCAGGCGTGGGGAGCGTTGCCAGTGGGGCGTGGTCATAACGGGCACCTTGCAGGTTGAGAAGGGCTGCAAGGGTGGCAGTTGCCCGGCGCGGGAAAAATCCGTTGCGGGCGAGAGGACCTTTAAACAGAATTTACGAATCCACCACGAACCCTCTGGGGGCGGGCGTGCCCGCGATAACGGTCTGCCAGTCAGCCTGTTGCCGAGCCGACTGCCGTCATCGCCGGCAAGCCAGCTCCCACAGGATTGTGGGTTTGCCGCAAGATTTGCGGCAAACTCCCGGCAACACAAGCACAAGGCCTTTCAATGGATCGATACGCCCCGCGCGACTGGCAGCCTCACGAGAAGCCCAGTCTGCCCGGTTCCCCCTCGACGCCGCTGCACTCCAACCCCAAGCGCCTGGCCTATGCGCTGGTCGGGCTGCTGGTGGCGGTGACCGGTGGTTTGGGTAACTCGCTGGTGGTCGCCAACCTGCCTTACCTGCAAGGCGCGCTGGGCGCGACCACGGCGGAGATGGCTTGGCTGCCAGCTGCTTACGTGATGACCAACGTGTCGATGAACCTGCTGCTGGTGAAGTTTCGCCAGCAGTTTGGCCTGCGTGCATTCACCGAAGTGTTTCTGGTGCTGTATGCGCTAGTGACGTTCGGTCATCTGTTCGTCAACGACTTGAGCTCGGCCATCGCGGTGCGGGCGGCGCACGGCATGGTCGGTGCGGCGCTGAGTTCGCTGGGCCTGTATTACATGGTTCAGGCGTTTCCGGCCAAATGGCGGTTGAAGGCGCTGGTGCTGGGTCTCGGTGCCTCGCAACTGGCGCTGCCGCTGGCGCGCCTGTTCTCCGAAGACTTGCTGCAGATTGCCGAATGGCGCGGCTTGTACCTGTTCGAACTGGGCATGGCTTTGCTGTCGCTGGGCTGCGTGCTGCTGCTCAAGTTACCGCCCGGTGACCGCTTCAAAACCTTCGAGCCGCTGGACTTTCTGACCTTCGCCATTCTCGCCAGCGGCGTGGCACTGCTTTGCGCGGTGCTCTCGCTGGGGCGCATCGACTGGTGGCTGGAGGCCAACTGGATCGGCTATGCACTGGCGGCCTCGATTGCCCTGATCCTCGCCGGCCTGGCGATTGAACACAATCGCAGCAACCCGATGCTGATGACCCGCTGGCTCGGCAGCGGCACGATGATCCGTCTGGCGCTGGCGGTGACCCTGATTCGCATGGTCACTTCGGAGCAATCCACCGGCGCCGTCGGTTTCATGCAGAACCTCAACATGGGTTATGAGCAGTTGCACAGCCTCTACGTGGTGATGCTGATCGGCAGCGTCGCCGGGCTGGCGACCAGCGCACTGACCATCGATCCCAAGCACCTGCTGATGCCGCTGATCATCTCGCTGGCGCTGATGGCGACCGGCTCGGTGATGGACAGTTTTTCCAACAACCTGACCCGCCCGCAAAACCTGTATTTCAGCCAGTTTCTGCTGGCCTTCGGCAGCACGTTTTTTCTGGGACCGACCATGGTGTTCGGCACCCGCAACGTGCTGACCAATCCGCGCAATCTGGTGAGTTTTTCGGTGTTGTTCGGGATCTGCAACAACCTTGGCGGCCTGCTTGGCGCGGCGTTGTTGGGCACGTTCCAGATCGTGCGCGAGAAATTCCATTCCAGTCATCTGGTCGAGCACCTGACGCTGTCCGATCCGCTGGTGGCCGCCCGTGTGCAGAGCGGCGGGTCGGCTTACGGTTCCTTGCTGGCCGACCCGAGCCTGCGCAATCTGGCCGGGATTCGCAGTCTGTCCAACGCGGCCACTCGCGAAGCCAACGTGCTGGCCTATAACGATGTATTCATGCTGATCGCCGTGATTGCGGTGTTGACCATGATCTGGCTGTCCATTCGTGCGCTGTGGCTGATGAGCACCACCAAAGCCGTCGACCCCGCGCCTTCCGTACCTCCTAGCGGTGCTTCCAATTCATGACCGAACCGACCACCACAACCACCAATGCCATCGCCGCCACCCCGGAAGGCGTGGCACCGCCGTCCTCGCCGAACACCGAGCCGCGCTCGTTGCGGGTGCGGATCATCTCGTCACTGGGCTTTGCCGCGATTGCCATCGTCGGTGTGCTGATCGTGCTCTACGCCTGGCAGTTGCCGCCGTTCAGCAGTGCGGTCGAAACCACTGAAAACGCCCTGGTGCGTGGCCAGGTGACGATCATCGGCCCGCAGCTCAGCGGTTACGTGTTCGAGGTGCCGGTGCAGGATTTCCAGTACGTGAAGGCCGGCGACCTGCTGGTGCGCCTGGATGACCGGATTTATCAGCAGCGCCTCGACCAGTCGCTGGCGCAACTGGCGGTGCAGAAGGCCGCGCTGGCCAACGTGGTGCAGCAACGCAACAGCGCCGAAGCGACGATCAAACTGCGTCAGGCGGTGGTGGCCGACAGCGAGGCGCAGTTGCGCAAAAGCGAGGCGGATCTGCGGCGTAACAAGGAGCTGGTGAGTGACGGCTCGGTGTCGAAACGCGAGATGGACGTGACGCTCGCGGCCAATGCGCAGAGCATTGCGGCGGTGGCGCAGGCCAAGGCCAATCTGGAAATCGCCCGGCAGGATCTGCAGACGGTGATCGTCAATCGCGGTTCGCTGGAAGCCTCGGTGGCCAGCGCTGAAGCAGCGGTGCAACTGGCGCGGATCGACTTGTCGAATACGCGCATCGTCGCCCCGCGTGACGGCCAGCTCGGACAGATTGGCGTGCGCCTGGGCGCTTACGTCAACTCCGGGGCGCAACTGATGGCGTTGGTGCCGAACCAGAAATGGGTGATCGCCAACATGAAGGAAACCCAGATGAACAATGTGCGCGTCGGGCAGCCGGTGCGCTTCACCGTTGATGCGCTGAACCACCGCAAGTTCACCGGCCATGTGCAGCACATTTCACCCGGTACCGGCTCGGAATTCGCCCTGTTGCAGGCCGACAACGCCACCGGCAACTTCGTGAAAATCGCCCAGCGCGTGCCGGTGCGGATCACCATTGATGAGGGGCAGCAGGAAGAGGAGCGCTTGCGCCCGGGGATGTCGGTGGTGGTCAGCATCGACACCGCAGCGGGCGACACACAACCGCATTGACCTGCGCAGATCAAAAATGTGGGAGCGGGCTTGCTCGCGAAAGCGGTGTGTCAGGCGATATTTTCGTATCTGATACACAGCCTTCGCGAGCAAGCCCGCTCCCACAGTCTGATTGGGTTTATCCAGCAATCATCGGCGGCAGGGTACCGAGCAGGGAGACGGCCGCCACCGCACCCATCCCCAACAACCACTCCAGCACCACACTGCGCTTGAGCGCGCCCATCCGCTGTTCGCAATCATCAATGCGCAAGCGATTGAACAGCGCCAGCGCGAGCATGCCCAGCACCAGCAAGGCCTTGATCAGCAGAATCAAGGCAAACCCTGCAAAGAGCGGCGTCGGCCACCATTGCCCGGTCAGCACGCGCACGTTGATCAACCCGGTGATCAGAAGGCCGCCAACGATCGCATAACCGACACCGCTGAAGCGTTGCAGGATCCGCCCCATCGCTGTGCTCGGCTGACGCAGGATCAACACCAACAGCAACAAGCCGCCCAGCCATGCAGCGACGCAGGTCAGGTGAACGATCTGGTTGAGGATCAGCAGTTGCCCGCTGAGGCCGTCGAGCATCGCGCCGTGACCGACCGGCGCCAGGGTCGCCAAGAGCAGCGCACTCAAGCCCAGGCGCAGCAGCACATTCGAACGCCACGGTGTGAACAGCAGTGCCAGCAACAGCGCGTTGATCAGCAGATGCCAGCGCCAGACCTGGCCGAAAAAGGTGTTGCCGAGCACCACGCCAACAGTGTCCGGATCGAACGCTGCCGCCGCCGAACCGGCCATGCTCGCGGTGATCAACAGTGCCCAGGTGACACCGCTGACCAACGCAATCGCGGTCAGCCCACGCGCCAGTCGCGCCAGATGCCGATCCAATGTCGGCACTGGTGCCTTGAGCAGCAACGGCCGAAACAGCCAGGCGCCGAACAGCATCAACACCGCGCTGAAATGCACAAAACGGCACAGCACCAGCGCTTCACTCATGAATTACTGACCAACCTTGAACTGGTAGGCGCCTTCGCTCTTGTGTGTGTCGACCGACACCGCGTGCCATTCGACTTTGTATTCACCGGCGGCGAGTGGTGCGGCGGGGGTGACGATCAGGGTTTTCTTGTCGCCTTCGGTGGTCAGCGGTTTGATTGCGACCGGGGCGCCGTCGTGGGTCAGGCTGACTTTGGTGAAACTGGCTTCGACGCCTTCAGAAAAGGTCAGGCGCAGATCGGCCGGCGTGGCGACGGTACTGTCGGCGGCCGGGGTGGCACTTTTCAGGTGGGCGTGGGCGAAAACCGAAGATGCGGCGAACAGCGAAGCGAGCAGGGCAGTGGTGGTCAGGACGTTCTTGAACAGCATCGCGGATACCTCTGAGGCAGGACAAAGAAGCGCCAGTTTAGCCATGCGCCGGCCTTCATACGAAGTTTTGTTTGCAGCGGTCGCCCCGAGGCCAGAGCGGATGCTAGTCTTCAACAACGTCGTTGTCAGGGAGCCCTCATGGGCAATCACAAGATCGAGATCCGTCGCAGTAACGTCGAGAAAATCCTGCTCGCGGCGGAAAAAGTCTTCGCCGAAAAAGGCTTCGGCGGCACCGCCATGGCCGACATCGCCGCCGAAGTGCAACTGCCGCGCTCCAATCTGCATTACTACTTTTCCACCAAGAGCGAACTGTACAGCGCGGTGCTGTTCGACCTGCTGGAAGTGTGGAAGCAGGACGCACTGTGCTTCGAGATGTTCGATGACCCACGGGTGGTGCTCAGCAGCTACATCCGCGGCAAGATGAACCACTCGCGCAGCCGGCCGCACGGCTCGAAAGTCTGGGCTAACGAGATCATCCACGGCGCGCCAACGTTAGGCGAGGCGCTGGATGTCAGCCTGTATGACTGGGCGAAAATGAAGGAAGCGAAGATCCGCCAATGGGTTGAGGACAAGCGGATTCTGCCGGTGGAACCGTCGAGCCTGCTGTACATGATCTGGGCTTCGACCCAGCATTACGCCGACTTCGACCATCAGGTGAATATTCTCAACGAGCATCAGCCGCTGTCGGACATGCAGTTCGAACGGGCGGTGCAGACGGTGACCAGTGTGATATTGCGCGGGATCGGGTTGGAGCCCTGAAGCAAAAGCTGACCCTCACCCCAGCCCTCTCCCGGAGGGAGAGGGGGCCGACCGAGGTGTATTTAGAGGTACATCGACCTGAAAGACCGGGTCGATTATGGATTCAGAGCGCAGCTCTAGCAGCTTCGGTTATGGATTCACAGCGGAGTTCTATCTGTTTCGGTGATGGATTCAACGCAAGACTTTCACGTCGGTGCAGTTCGTCAATATCCCCCGGTCGGTTCCCTCTCCCAAGGGGAGAGGGCTAGGGTGAGGGGGCTGTTGGATCAGCCGGCGATCTAGACGGCAACGTGGTAAGGATTCCTCGGATCATGATTCCAGTCCAGAAACGGCTTGCCGGTTTCCATCGGCACCATCTCGATACAGTCCGCCACTGGGCAGGTGATCTGGCACAGATTGCAGCCGACACACTCATCATCGATCACTTCATATTTATGCGTGCCGTCAGCCTGTTTCAAGCTGCTGATCGCCTGGTGTGAAGTGTCTTCGCAGGCAATGTGGCAACGCCCGCAACCGATGCACGCGTCCTGGTCGATCCTGGCGATCACCTGATAGTTGATGTCGAGGTATTTCCAGTCGGTGGTATTGCCCACCGCGCGCCCGGAAAACTCGGCGATGTTGGCGTAGCCTTGGCTGTCCATCCAGCGCGACAGACCGTCCTTCATCTCCTCGACAATCCGGAAACCGTGGAGCATCGCCGCCGTGCACACCTGCACCGCGCCACTGCCCAACGCCATGAACTCCGCCGCGTCACGCCAACTGCCGATGCCACCAATGCCGCAGATCGGCAGGCCCTGGGTCTGCGGATCACGGGCGATCTCGGCGACCATGTTCAGTGCAATCGGCTTGACCGCCGAGCCGCAGTAACCGCCGTGGGTGCTTTTGCTGCCGACGGTGGGCAGGGCGACCATGTGTTCCAGATCGACGCTGGTGATCGAGTTGATGGTGTTGATCAGCGACACCGCATCGGCGCCCCCGCGCTGCGCAGCGCGTGCGGCGATGCGGATGTCGGTGATGTTCGGCGTCAGTTTGACGATCACCGGTAGCGAGCAATAGGTCTTGCACCAGCGCGTCACCTGCTCGACGTACTCCGGCACCTGACCGACCGCCGCGCCCATGCCGCGCTCGGGCATGCCGTGCGGGCAACCGAAATTCAGCTCGATGCCATCGGCACCGGTGGCTTCCACCAGCGGCAGGATGTGTTTCCACGATTCCTCGACGCACGGCACCATCAGCGAGACGATCAGCGCACGGTCCGGCCAGTCCTTCTTGACCTGGGTGATTTCGCGCAGGTTGATCTCCAGCGAGCGGTCGGTGATCAGTTCGATGTTGTTGATGCCCAGCACTTCACGGTTGTTGCCGTAGTGTGCCGAGTAGCGCGACGAGACGTTGACCGCTGCCGGGTCCTCGCCGAGGGTTTTCCAGACCACGCCACCCCAGCCGGCCTCGAAGGCGCGGACCACGTTGTAGGCCTTGTCGGTCGGTGGCGCGGAGGCCAGCCAGAACGGATTGGGCGCTTTGATACCGGCGAAGACTATCGAGAGATCGGCCATTTATGCAGCCTCCACGTTGAGCATCAGTTGCGCGTTGATCGCTTCGGCGGCGAGTTTGCCATGCTGCACCGCTTGCACGGTGAGGTCCTGATCGAGGCTGGTGCAGTCGCCACCGGCATACACGCCGGGAATGCTGGTGCGCAGGTTGTCATCGACCTGAATCCGTTCGCCCTGACGCTTGAGTTCACGGGCCAGCGGGTCGGCGAGGGCGCTGCTGTCGAAGGCCTGACCGATGGCTTTGAAGATCGCGTCGGCGGCCAGTTCGAAGGTCTCGCCAGTGGTTTGCAGGCGACCGTCGACCAGTTGTGTACGGGCGAAACGCATACCGCGCACCTTGCCTTGCGCGTCGAGCAGCACTTCCTCCGGTTGTGCCCAGGTCAGCAGGCGCACCTGATTGGCTTTGGCGATGTCTTGTTCGTGACCGGTGGCGCCCATGTCCGCCGCACCCCGGCGATACACCAGATTCACATCGCGGGCACCGAGGCGGGCCATCTGCACGGCCATGTCGATCGCCGTGTTGCCAGCGCCGAGGACGATGCAGCGTTCGGCCAGTGGCAGTTGCGTCAGGTCATCGGCCTGGCGCAGTTCACGGATGTAATCGGTGGCGGCGAGCAGGCCTGGGGCGTCTTCGTGCGGCAGACCGAGCTGTTTGCTGGCGTTGAGGCCGAGGCCGAGGAACACCGCGTCGAACTGCTGATGCAGCTCGCTGAGGGTCAGATTCTCGCCGAGTTTCTGTCCGTGACGGATTTCGATGCCGCCGATCTGCAGGAGGAAATCCAGCTCCTTCTGCGCGTAGTCGTCGACCAGTTTGTACTTGGCGATCCCGTATTCGTTGAGGCCGCCAGCCTTCTCCCGTGCTTCGAAAATCACCACGTCATGCCCGTGCATCGCACTGCGGTGGGCGCAGGACAAACCCGCTGGCCCGGCGCCGACCACGGCGATGCGCTTGCCGGTGCTCGCCGCACGCTGGAACGGGTGCTCGGTGAAGTGCGCGTTGTCCACGGCGTAGCGTTGCAACAGGCCGATCAGCACTGGCGCGCATTCCTGGGCGTTGTTGCGCACGCAGGCTTGCTGGCAGAGGATTTCCGTCGGGCAGACCCGGGCGCAACTGCCGCCGAGGATGTTCGCCGAGAGAATTTTCTGCGCCGCACCGGGCACGTTGTCCTGATGGATGTTGCGGATGAACGACGGAATATCGATCTCGCTTGGGCACGCGTTGACGCATGGCGCGTCGTAGCAATACAGGCAGCGCGAGGCTTCCAGATGCGCCTGCCGGGCGTTGAGCGGTGGCGCCAGATCGGTGAAATGGCCGGCGAGGGCGGCCGCGCTTTCGTGCGGGTGCGGGAGATGGTTCAGGGTCTCGATCACGGTTTTGTGCCTCACGGTTATTGAGGTTCTCTGCCTCTGATGGGCAGTGGTTTTTGTGTTGTCTGGACGGGCCCCTTCGCGAGCAAGCCCGCTCCCACATTTTGGAATGCGTACACCCTGTGGGAGCGAGCTTGCTCGCGAAGGCCGAAGGCCTGGATTTCAGCGTTTCACAGCCGTCGGCTTGTGCCTCTCAGCCCGCTTGCTCAGCAAGTCAAACACCGCCGGATACGCCGGCCGTTCGATGTACCGCCCGGCCCCACGCTCGGCGCGCAGGTCGCCGTCGGCCCAGACCACTTTGCCTTGGCTGACGGTATGGCTCGGTACGCCGCGCACGGTCTTGCCTTCGAAAATGTTGAAGTCCACCTGCTGATGGTGGGTCTTGGCGGAGATGGTGCGGGTGCCTTGCGGGTCCCACAGCACCAGGTCGGCATCGGCGCCGACGCGGATCGCGCCTTTGCGCGGGTAGAGGTTGAAGATTTTCGCGGTGTGGGTGGAGGTGAGGGCGACGAAGTCCTGCATCGACAAACGTCCGCTGTTGACCCCTTCATCCCATAGAACTGCCATGCGGTCTTCGATGCCGGCGGTGCCATTGGGGATCTTGCTGAAGTCGTCGCGCCCGGCGGCTTTTTGCTCGGCGCAGAAGCAGCAGTGGTCAGTGGCTGTGGTGTGCAGATTGCCGTTTTGCAGACCGTGCCACAGCGCTTCCTGATGCCCGCGCGGGCGGAACGGCGGGCTCATCACGTAACCGGCGGCGGTCTGCCAGTCCGGGTGCTGGTAGACACTGTCGTCGAGCAGCAGATGCCCGGCCAGCACTTCGCCGTACACCGGTTGACCCTTGCTGCGGGCGTAGGTGATTTCGTCCAGCGCTTCCTTGGTCGAGACATGCACCAAGTACAGCGGCGTGCCGATGGTCTCGGCAATACGAATCGCCCGGCTCGCCGCTTCGCCTTCCACCTGCGATGGCCGCGACAGTGGGTGCGCTTCCGGCCCAGTGATGCCCTGGGCCATCAACTTGCGTTGCAGGTGATAGACCAGCTCACCGTTTTCCGCGTGCACAGTCGGTACCGCGCCGAGTTCCAGGCAGCGTTCAAAACTTGCCACCAGCGTGTCGTCGGCGGCCATGATCGCGTTCTTGTAGGCCATGAAATGCTTGAAGCTATTGATCCCGTGATGGCTGACCAGCTCGGCCATTTCCTCACGTACTTGCTCGCTCCACCAGGTGATCGCGACGTGGAAGCCGTAGTCCGATGCCGACTTCTCGGCCCAGCCGCGCCACTGATGAAACGCTTCCATCAACGACTGCTGCGGATTGGGAATCACGAAGTCGATGATCGAAGTGGTCCCGCCAGCCAGACCCGCAGCGGTGCCGCTGTAAAAGTCTTCACTGGCCACGGTGCCCATGAAAGGCAGTTGCATGTGAGTGTGTGGGTCGATGCCGCCGGGCATCAGGTATTGGCCGCTGCCGTCGAGCGCTTCGGCGCCGGCGGGAACATCCAGGTTCTGACCAATGGCTTTGATCACGCCGTCGGCGCAATAGACGTCGGCGCGATAACTTTCATCATGGGTAACAACGGTGGCGCCACGGATCAACAGAGACATTCCGAGTTCCTCGCAGGCATGACCGACTTGTGCCGGTTCTAAATGTTTTATTGATGTACAACGCTGATCGGCGTATTCCTGTCAGCGCTGTCAGGAATAGAAGCTAGTCGCAGTTTTGCAATTGATCAAGATTATTTTTTATAAGCTTATGTCTGTTTTAACTGTATGAAAAATAACGATAAAAACTGCAAATCACCAAAATGGTGAGGCTGTTCACCATTTTGACGCACTTGACAGGATGGAAATATGAGCAAGATTTCCTATGTGAAATCAGCCGCTTGAAGTTGAGCTGCGGTTGAGCGCCCGTGATGAAAAAAAGTGCAGTGCACCAGATTGAGTCCTGACAGTTCGAACAACTTGGCAAACGTTTGGCCTGAGCGTGCAGACAAGTTATCGCGGACTCTTTCGGTGAATAATTAAAACCGAGCAATATCAGAAAGTTGCAATGTGTTTGAACCACGGCCCTACCGTTAAGCGGGGCACCCGGCACGTTTATTGATGCCGCCGCTGACACCATGGCCGGTACACGAAAGTTGTCAGTTCCTCCGGCCATCGTCCGGCTCGCACCCCGTGTGCAGCCGCCTGATGAGCAAAAAAATAATCAGAAGAACAGTGGAGCGGCCATGCAACAGAACAGATCGCAAGTGACCGAGCGCGACGGCTTGTTCGAACTCGAAGCCGGCAGTGACGTCCTCGACAGTCCCCGTTACAACCACGACATGGCACCGACCAAGGTGCGCGAACGAACCTGGAATAAATGGCACATCACCGCGCTGTGGGTCGGCATGTCGGTGTGCGTGCCGACTTACACCCTCGGCGGCGTACTTACCGCGTATTTCGGCCTGACCGTCGGCGAAGCGCTGATGGCGATTCTGCTGGCCAACGTCATCGTGCTGATCCCGTTGACCCTCAATGCTTTCCCCGGCACCAAGTACGGCATTCCATTCCCGGTGTTGCTGCGCTCGTCATTCGGCGTGCTCGGTTCCAACGTGCCGTGCCTGATTCGTGCACTGGTGGCGTGTGGCTGGTTCGGCATTCAGACCATGTTCGGCGGGCTGGCGATTCACCTTTTTCTCGGCTCGATCTTCGACGGCTGGAAATCCCTCGGCGGAACCGGCGAGGTGATCGGCTTCATGATCTTCTGGTCGCTGAATCTGTGGGTGGTGATCCGCGGGGCCGAGTCGATCAAGTGGCTTGAAACCCTGTCCGCGCCGTTGCTGGTGGCGGTCGGCATCGGCCTGCTGATGTGGGCGATGCCCAATGTGTCGATGACCGAGCTGCTGGCGATTCCACCGAAACGCCCGGAAGGCGCGAGCGTGGTCAGTTACTTCGCCGCCGGGCTGACGGCGATGGTTGGCTTCTGGGCCACGCTGTCGCTGAACATTCCTGACTTCAGCCGTTACGCCAAGAGCCAGAAGGACCAGATCCTCGGGCAGATTTTCGGTCTGCCGCTGACCATGTTCCTGTTCGCTTCGCTGGGTGTGGTGATGACTGCCGCGTCGGTGAAACTGGTCGGCGTGACGGTGTCCGACCCGGTGAGCCTGATCGGCCATATCCAGAGCCCGCTGTGGGTGGCGGTGGCCATGGCACTGATCATCATCGCCACGCTGTCGACCAATACCGCAGCGAACATTGTCTCGCCGACCAACGACTTCCAGAACATCGCGCCCAAGGTGATCAACCGCACCAAAGCGGTGTTGCTCACTGGTTTCGTCGGGCTGGCGTTAATGGCCCATGAGTTGCTGAAAAAGCTGGGGCTGATCGTTTCCGATGTCAGCCTGGAAACCGTGTATTCAAACTGGCTGCTGGGCTATTCGAGCCTGCTCGGGCCTATCGCCGGGATCATGGTGGTGGACTATTTCCTGATCAAGAAACAGCAACTGGACCTGGCCGGGTTGTACCGCGATGACGTCTATCCGGCGTTGAACTGGGCCGGGTTTACCGCGTTTGGCGTGCCGGTGGTGCTGACCCTGCTGTCGCTGGGCAGCGATGCGTTCAGTTGGTTTTACAGCTACGGCTGGTTTACCGGTTCGGCGCTGGGTGGGGTGATTTATTACGGGTTGTGTTCGATGCGAAGCAGCCCCTCTGTTGTGAAATCTTCGGTGTGAGGAATGGCCCCTTCGCGAGCAAGCCCGCTCCCACAGGGTGAACGCATTCCAAATGTGGGAGCGGGCTTGCTCGCGAAGACGGCCTCAAATACACACAAGAACTGCCTGTAGAAACTCATAAAAAAACTGCCTGAGGAGATCAACATGAACGCAGCCGTAGACGTTCTGCAATCCACCCATCAGCACATCAACCGCGACCGCCTCTGGGCCTCGCTCATGGAACTGGCCAAGCTCGGTGCCACGGTCAAGGGCGGGGTCTGTCGCCTGGCCCTGACCGACCTCGATCGTCAGGCCCGTGACCTGTTCGTGCAGTGGTGCAAGGACGCCGGGTGCAGCGTCACGGTGGATGAAGTCGGCAATATCTTCGCCCGTCGTCCGGGTCGCAATCCGAACCTGCCACCGGTGATGACCGGCAGCCACATCGACACCCAGCCCACCGGTGGCAAGTTCGACGGCTGCTTCGGCGTACTCGCCGGGGTCGAAGTGCTGCGCACCCTCAATGACCTCGGCGTGGAAACCGAAGCACCGCTGGAAGTGGTGGTCTGGACCAACGAAGAAGGCTCGCGCTTCGCCCCGTGCATGATGGGCTCCGGGGTGTTCGCCGAGAAATTCACCCTTGAAGAAACTCTGGCCAAAGTCGATGCCGAAGGCGTCACCGTTGGCGAAGCCCTGAATGCGATCGGTTACGCCGGGTCACGCAAGGTCAGCGGACATAAGGTCGGTGCCTATTTCGAGGCACACATCGAACAAGGCCCGATCCTCGAAGACGAACAGAAAACCATCGGTGTGGTACTCGGCGCACTCGGGCAGAAGTGGTTCGACCTGAAGTTGCGCGGCGTCGAAGCCCACGCAGGGCCAACCCCGATGCACCTGCGCAAGGACGCGCTGGTCGGCGCCTCGGTGATCGTTGGTGCGGTCAACCGCGCCGCCCTCGGCCATCAACCCCACGCCTGCGGCACCGTCGGTTGCCTGCAAGCCTACCCCGGTTCGCGCAACGTCATCCCCGGCGAAGTGCGCATGACCCTTGACTTCCGGCATCTGCAACCGGAGCGGCTGGATTCGATGATCAGCGAGGTGAAACAAGTCATTGAGGCGACCTGCGAAGAACACGGCCTGACCTATGAACTGACCCCGACGGCCGACTTTCCGCCGCTGTATTTCGAGAAGGGTTGCGTCGAGGCGGTACGCGGCGCGGCAAAAGGCCTTGGCCTGTCGCACATGGACATCGTCAGCGGCGCCGGGCATGACGCGATCTTCCTCGCCGAACTTGGCCCGGCGGGGATGATCTTCGTACCGTGCGAAGGCGGGATCAGCCACAACGAAATCGAGAATGCCGCGCCGGATGATCTGGCGGCTGGGTGTGCGGTGTTGTTGCGGGCGATGCTGGCGGCTTCGGCGATGGTGGCGGAGGGGCAGCGCGCGGCCTGAAAACGCGGCGTGATCTGTGGGAGCTGGCTCGCCAGCGATGGCGGTGGACCAGTCGACACTGGATTAACTGAAAGTCCGTCATCGCTGGCAAGCCAGCTCCCACAGGTTTTTGTTCAGTTGAGTAAAGCGATCAGCCGGGCCGGTCATTCTTGCCCGCTGTGCCCTGGCGTCGGTCGGGGCCGTTGGGGTTGCCGATATCCAGCAACCGTCGTTCTACCAGCACATTCTCCAGCGCCTGACGCTCGACCGGCGCCATTTGGTGTTCGCGCTTTTTCAGCTCCAGCAGAATCGGGCTGGACCAGGTGCGATAAGTCTGTTCGATGTTGCGACGCGACGTCATCAGTCTCTCCTTGATCAAGAGCCCGGTGGATCTGGCAGGGGCTCAATCCGATGAGGGGGTAACCTTAGTCGAGAATCCCCGAGTCCGCGAATGCCGGGCTTTTCTGTGGGAGCGGGCTTGCTCGCGAAAGCGGTGGTTCAGTCGGCACATTTGCTGAATGACACACCGCATTCGCGAGCAAGCCCGCTCCCACCAGGGATTTTGGGAGATATTTGGATCAATCGTCGACGTTCATCATCGCCTGCACACCTTCCCATGCCTCGGCGCGCATCCGTTCGATATCCAGCCCCGGAATCACGCCGTTATCGACCACGATCCGGCCGCCCACCAGGCTGTACTTCACCGTGATCGGTTCTCCCGCGACCACCGGTGCAACCGCACTGTCGTGGAAACCGAAGAAGCGTGGGTGATCAAGGCTGTAGATCACCAGATCCGCCGCTTGCCCGATTTCCAGCGTACCGACCGCGCCCAGTCCCAATACCTGCGCGCCGCCCGCCGTGCCCCAGTGGATCACGTCTTCGGCAGTGGTCGCCGAGGCGCCTTGTTCGGCGCGGTGGATCAGCCACGCGGTGTTGGCTTCGCCGACCATGCTTCCGGATTCGTTGGACGCGACGCCGTCGACGCCGAGGGAAATCTGCACGCCGGCCTCAAACATTTGCGGCACCGGGGCGACACCGCTGCCGAGGCGCGCGTTGCTCACCGGGCAATGCGAGATGCCGGTACCGGTCTGGGCGAGCATGCGGATTTCGCCGGGTTGCAGGTGCACGGCGTGGGCGAACCAGACGTCGGGGCCGAGCCATTCGTGTTCGGCGACGAATTCCACCGGCAGGCAGTTGTATTTCTCGCGGCAGAAATTCACGTAGTTCTGCGTTTCCGACAAATGCGTGTGCAGACGCAAACCGAGGCCGCGCGCGGTGTGCGCCAGTTCGCGCAGCAGGGTCGGCGGCAGCGAAAAGGTCGGTGTGGTTGGCGCGACGACCACCCGGCGCAGGGCATCCGGGGTGTCCTGGTGATACAGCGATTTCAGTCGCTCGATATCGCCGACCATTTGTTCAAGGCTTTCCGGTTGCAGCGCGGTTTTCGAGAAACCCGGGTGCGCGCTGGCGGATTCCAGCGCGCCACCGCGACACAGCACAAAGCGCAGGCCGAACTCATCGGCTAGATCGAACAGCAGGTCCCCGGTCTCGGTGGTGCCGTGGGCGTGGTAGAGATAATGATGATCGGCGCAGGTCGTCACCCCGGACAAAAGCAATTCGACCATGCCCAGCCGAGCGGCGATCCGCGCCAGTTGCGGGGTAAAGCGGTTCAACCTTGGGTAGGGCACGCTCGCCAGCCAGCCTTGCAGATCCTGATTCAAACCTTCGGGCACGGCTTTGAGCAGGTTCTGGAACAGGTGATGGTGGGTGTTGATCCAGCCCGGATAGACCACGCAGTTGCGTGCATCGATCACGCGCTCGCCGGGTTGCGCTTGAAGGTCGGCGGCCATTTCGACGATGCGGCCGTTGACCACGCGAATGTCCACCGCACCGGCCCGGGCACGCGGGCCGCGCAGGCCGGTCATCACCGCCAGCGGGTTTTTGATCAGGATGTTTTGAAGTCGAGTCATGGGCAGGCTCCAGTCAGAGAATGTGCGAGGCGGATTTGCCGGGTGTGGTTTCTGGCACGCTGACGCCGTTGAGCGCCGCGTTGAGCAGCACCGACACCAGGCAGGCGATGACCACGCTGCTGTGCAGGAACGGCTGTGACCACTCGGGCATTTGTTTGAACAGGGTGGGGGCGAGCACCGGTACCAGCGCGGCGGCGATGGTGAAACCGACGATCAATACGTTGTAGCGATTGCGCTCGTAATCGACCTTGGCCAGGGTCTGGATCCCCGCCGCCGCGACCACGCCGAACATCGCAATACCGGCGCCGCCCAGCGCCGCGGTCGGCATCGACGCGATGATCGCCCCAGCCTTGGGCACCAGCGCAATCGAGCACATCAGCAAGCCGCTGACCGCCACCACCCAACGGCTGCGCACGCCGGTCAGGATCACCAGACCGACGTTTTCCATGAAGGCAATGAACGGAAACGCGGCGAACATCCCGGCGATGGTGCTGGCCAGGCCATTGGCGCGCAGGCCATTGACCACTTGCTGGTCTTCCACCGGTTTGTCGACGATGTCGCCGATGGCCACGAACAGCCCCATCGACTCGACCATCTGCACGATCATCACCACCACCATGGTCGCGATAGGGATCAGGCTGAACGTCGGCAGGCCGAAGTAGAACGGGTAGGGCACGGTCAGCCACGGCGCCTCTTCAACACTGTGGAAATTGCCCATGCCCAGACCGTAGGCCAGACCGGCGCCGACCAGCATGCCCACCAGCACCGCCATGTTGCGCAGCAGCGGACTGCCATAGCGATTGACCAGCAGAATGGTCAGCAGCACCACCACCGCCACCGCGAGAAATGCCGGGGCGCCGAAGTTGCTCGCGTTGCGCCCGCCACCGACCCATTCATAGGCGATGGGGAACAGCTGCAAACCGATCACCGTGACGATGCAGCCGGTGACCACCGGCGGGAAAAACCGCCGTAATCGGCCCACAAACGGCGCCATCAGCAGGGTGAAAATCCCCGCGCCGATCACCGCGCCGCAGACTCCCGCAAACCCCACTTCGGGGTTGCTGCCAATGGCAATCACCGGACCGACGCTGCTGAACGCCACGCCTTGCAGGATCGGCAGGCGTACACCGAATTTCCAGAAGCCGACGGTCTGCAAAAGGGTGGCGATGCCGGAGCAGAACAGCGTGGTGCTGATCAGCACAACCGTGTCGGCGTGGGACATCTTCAGGGCGCTGGCAACAATCAACGGCACGGCGATGGCGCCGATGTACGAGACGGCCATGTGTTGCAGGCCGAGGGTGAGCATCTGTCGCACCGGCAGAACGCGGTCGACGGGGTGCACGGTGGAGGAAGGAGTGGCTGACGACATGGAATCACCTCTGGCTGTTTTTATGCGGTAGAGAGGGGTATTCGTCTGATGCCGCGTAGCGCCAGAACACGGTGTAACCCTGTGGGAGCGGGCTTGCTCGCGAAAGCGTTGTGTCAGTCGACATCACTGTGCAATGACCCACCGCATTCGCGAGCAAGCCCGCTCCCACATGTTCTGCGCCAGGCGAAAGAACATCAGTCATTCGTGCTGCGAAGCCGCCATCCACCGGCTCCGATGCCTTGTTCAGCCTGCCAGGCAGGCGGCAAAGCCCTGGTTCAGCGCCGCACGGTCCAGGTCGCGGCCGATGAACACGATCTTGCTCGAACGGGGCTCCATGCCCCAGGCGGTCGAGGCGCGGAATTCCACCAGGCTGTGCACGCCCTGCAGCACGTAGCGCTGGTCTTCGTTGGCCACGGCGAGCACGCCTTTCATGCGATAGAGGTTGTCGGCCTGGGACGAGCGCAGCTCGCTGATCCAGCGGTGGAACGCCATCAGATTGACCGCGCCGTCGACGGTGATGCCCACCGATGACACGCTCGGATCGTGTTCGTGGTCTTCTGATTCATGGTGGTGGTCATGGTCGTGATGCTCAGGTTCCGCGCCGATTTCCATAAGCTTCTGCGTGCACTCGAACGCACCGATGCCGAGGATTTTCGTCAGGTCGATCTGCGCGTGGGTGGAGGTCACCAGATCTGCGGTGGCGTTCAAACCACGGATCTTGCCGCGCAGAATGTCCACCTCTTCAGGGCTGACCAGATCGACCTTGTTGATCACGATGCGGTCGGCGCAGACGATCTGATCCACCGCCTGATTGTCGACGCCATCCAGTTGCAGATCCTCCAGGTGCTGGGCGATGTGCTTGGCGTCGACCATGGTCACGATCGCGTCGAGTTCGACTTCTTCGGCAATCGGGTCATTGATGAAAAAGCTCTGCGCCACCGGGTACGGATCGGCGAGGCCGCTGGTCTCGATGAGGATGTGATCGAGGCGCACCGGGCGCGCCACCAGCTCGCGGACGATGCGCACCAGGTCCTCACGAACCTCGGCGGTGCAGCACACGCAGCCGTTGACCATTTCGTAGATCTCTTCGGTCTCCGAGCTGAGCACCAGATCGCCGTCGATGCCGACCTCGCCGAACTCGTTTTCGATCACGGCAATCTTGCGCCCGTGGTTTTCCTTGAGGATGTAGTTGAGCAGGGTGGTTTTGCCGGCACCGAGGAAGCCGGTGAGGATGGTCACGGGGATTTTGGTGTTGGGGGTTGGGGCGTTGAAGGGGGTGTTCATCTGGAGCTCCTTGATGGACGCGGATTTGCTTTGGGTGGGAGCGGGCTTGCTCGCGAATGCGGTGGTTCAGCCACCATCATTGTTGAATGACCCACCGCATTCGCGAGCAAGCCCGCTCCCACAGGGTTCTCGGTGTTCTTTCCAGCGGGTGGCAACGCCGGCATCGAGGCCGAACAGGTCGAGCACCCGGCCGAGGCTGTGATCGACCATCTGCGCCAGGCTCTCGGGCCGGGCATAAAACGCCGGCACTGGGGGCGCGATGATTCCGCCCATCTCGGTGACGGCGGTCATGTTGCGCAGGTGGGCGAGGGTCAGCGGGGTTTCGCGGGCCATCAGCACCAGCGTGCGGCGTTCCTTGAGGGTGACGTCGGCGGCGCGGCCGATCAGCCCGGAAGACGTGCCGGTGGCGATCTCCGCCAGCGTGCGCATCGAACACGGCGCGACCACCATGCCCAGGCAGCGAAACGAACCGCTGGCGATCCCGGCCGCGACGTCATCGGCGCGGTGGTAGTGGCTGGCGAGCGCAATGACGTCGGCCAGTTTGTAGTCGGTCTCGTGGGCCATGGTCAGCAGCGCGGCGCGGCTGATGATCAGGTGGCTTTCGATGTCCAGTTCGGCGAGCAATTGCAAAAGACGCACGCCGTAGATGAAGCCGGACGCGCCACTGATGCCCACCACCATCCGCTGACGGTTCACGATGCCAGCCCTTTGAGCAGTTGCCGGGCACGTTCGAGCACGTTCTGATCGAGCTGCGCCTTGATCCCGTCGAAGCCAGAGCCACGGGTGGCGTCCAGGCCCATGCGCGAAGTGGTGCCGTTGACCGAGGACGACGGATCCAGCGGGCTGCCGGGCAAGCCGTCGATCATGAACAGATCCAGATGCGGCTGGAAATGCGTGGCCAGCGCCCACAACACTTGGCTGTCGTCAGTGATGTCGATATCGCTGTCCACCGCGATCACGCTTTTCAGATAAGGATCCCAGCCGAGCAGGGCCAGCATGATTTGCCGCGCCTCACCGTCGCGGCTCTGATCCAGTGCCACGTAGCAATGAAAATGCGTGCCGGAGTTCGGGTAATGCACGGCGGTGACGGCGGGGAAACGCGCCTTGAGCTTTTCGCTCATTTCCGCTTCGCGCGGCAGCCGGGCGAGGGTCAGGTGTTCGGCGTAGCGGCCGCCCATCACGTCCACCAGCCAGGCGTCCTTGCGCCGCAGCAGGGTGTCGACGCGCAGCACGTTGTTGGTCGAGCGATCCGAGGAGTAACCGCTGAACTCGCCGAACGGGCCTTCCTCGGCGTAGGCCGTCGGGTCGATGGCGCCTTCGAGGACGAACTCGGCGTATGCCGGGACGCCGATGCCATAGCGCGGGGTCTTGACCAGTTCCAGCGGCGCGCCGAACAAGCCGCCGGCTACGGCGCGTTCATCGCTGCCGTAGGGCAAACGCGCCGCTGCCGCGAGCATGAACATAGGGTGCGCGCCGACCACCATCGCCACGCGCAATTCTTCGCCGCGCTCACGGGCGGTCTGCAGCATCCGCCACAGGTGTCCGCGCGAGTGCAGGCTGGTCGCCAGGGACTGGCGAGCGTGGCGCATCGAGCGGTGGTAGCTCATGTTGGCGATGCCGGTCAGCGGGTCCTCGGCGATGATGATCGCGTTGGTGATGTACGGCCCGCGATCGCTGTCGAAGTGCTTGAGCATCGGCAGCAGCGCCAGATCCACGGCTTCGCCTTCGAACACTTCATCGAGCACCGGGCCGCTTTCCACGTAGCGCGGGGCGATGGGCTGGTTGGCGCGACGCTGGAAGGTTTCGTGCAGTTGTGCCGGGGTGACATCGAACAACCGGGCAATGCGGGTGCGGGAGGCGAACAGGTTAGTTGCCACCGGTACCTTGAGGCCGCCGACGTTGTCGCAGATCAGCAATGGATCGCGGCCCTGTGTGGCGAGGGCATCGACCAGGGCGGTGATGTCCTGATCGGCAGAAAGGGTTTGGGTGATGGTCAGCACATCGTCCGGGTACTCACGGCGATAGGCGTCGATGAACACGTGAAAATCCTGAGAATCGCCGAGCGTCGAACGGGTCATGGTTTCACCTCGTAAAAAGCAGGCACGCAGGGGTGAGAGGGCGTTCGATCGAGCAGCAGTTGGCCTGCCGGTCGAGGGAACGCCGGGTCATCTTCGTGCCTGTAAAGTCGCTGTGTAACTGTCGTAACACGGCCCCAATGTGGGAGCGGGCTTGCTCGCGAATGCGGTGGATCAGCCACCTTCATTGTTGAATGACGCACCGCTTTCGCGAGCAAGCCCGCTCCCACATGGATTGTGTGTGGCTACAAGTACGTGGTGGTCAGGCGAATATCCGCCTCAACCAGATCCTTCGGCGGTGGCGTCGGCTCGATCCCGCACAAACGGGCGATGTTGTTGCCCAGGTAGTCCTCCAGATGATCCTCATCGATGCCCAGACCTTGCGGCGCCGGTGAGCACAACACCTCCAGTTCGCGCAGCCACATGCCCGGTTCGTTCGGCGGCGAGTCGGTGCCGAACACGATCTTGTTGCGCGGCAGCTCCTTGGCGAATTCGACGATCCGCGACTGGAAGCACCAACCCGATTCGCAGTACACGTTCGGCGTGTCCATCGCCATCCAGAACGCCTCGAACGAGTAGTTGCCGCCGGTCTGGATGCCGAAGTGGCCGATGATGAAATTGACCATCGGGAACTCACGGATGATCGGGTAGAACATCGTCGGAATGGTGTACGGGCCGTCGCCGGTATGGATCAGCACCACGATGTTGTACTTGGCGCAGACTTTCATTGCCGGGCGCAACCAGTCCAGCGCCCGATCCGGGCGATAGCCGTGCATGTTGGCGTGCAGCTTGAGCATCTTGAAGCCGTATTCCTTGATGTGGAATTCCAGCTCCGCCGCACCGTTTTCCGGTCCCCAGCGCGGGTTGAAGTTGAAGTTGCCGATGAAGCGATCCGGGTACTTCACGCAGAGTTCGGCGACGTACGACATGTAGTCACGCACGCCCTCGCGGCCACGGCGGTTACCGTCGCGATAACCGGTGTTGCCCGGTGGCGGCTGGATGAAACCCATGTCGATGCGGCGCGGTTTGCCGTTGATCATGTACGGGCCGTCCATCAGTTTGAGCATGCGCTCGCCAGTGAACGGTTCGCCGGTGTGGCGCCAGGCTTCGTCGACCAGATTGGTGGGGTGCAGATGGGTGTCGATGATCATCGGTTCAGCTCCTGGCCAGTTGCGTGGTGACGGGGCGCTTGAGTTGCGCCTCTGCTTCGGAAACGGAACGCGGCGGCGGGGTCGGTTCGAGGCCGATCATCCGCGCGGTGTTGTTGCCCAGGTATTCCTCGAGGGTGTCTTCGTCGAGGTTCAGGCCTTGCGGCGGCTCGTGGCACAACACTTCGAGCAGGCGCAGCCACATGCCCGGTTCGTTCGGCGGGGTGTCGGTGCCGAACAGGATCTTGTGCGTCGGCAAGACCTTGGCGAACTCGACGATCCGCGATTGCAGGCACCAGCCCGATTCGCAGTAGACATTGGGCAGCTCCATCGCCCATTGCATCGGTTCGAACACGTAGACCCCGCCGGTCTGCACGCCGAAGTGGGCCATGATGAAATTCACGTTGGGGAATTCCTTGATCATCGGCACCCATTCCGACGGGATGCTGTACGGCCCGTCACCGGTGTGCAGCTTGACCGGAATGCCCAGCTCGGCGCATTTCTCGAAGCACGGGCGCACCCAGTCCAGTGCACGATCAGGCCGGTAGGCGTGCATGTTGGCCTGCATCTGCACCATCTTGAAGCCGTGTTCCTTGACGTAGCGCTCGATCGCCTCGACGCCGTTTTCCACGCCGCAGCGCGGGTTGTAGACGAAGCAGCCGATGAAACGATCCGGGTAGGTCTGCACCATTTTCAGGGTGTAGGCCATGTAGGCGTCGATGGATTCACGGCCCGAGAGTTCGCCGTCGGTCCAGGTGTAAATGGTGTTGCCCTGCGGCGGCTGGATGAAGGCTTTGTCGATCCGGCGAGGTTTGCCGTTGACCATGTACGGGCCATCCATCATCTCCAGCAAACGCTCGCCGGTGAACGGGTCACCGTCATGCCTCCAGGCGAGGTCCACGAGATCCGTGGGATAGCAGCTGATATCGATGATCATTGAAGTCGATCTCCTGATAGCGGGGAAGGGAGCCTTGCGGCTCTCGGCATCCACGCCCCGGGCTATCGGCCATTTCTATGCGCAGCACTCGCGCATTCCCTCGCCTGTTCGCATCCGGCCCGGGTGGGTGGTTGCTGAGGGCGAGTATTGGAAGGCGGGGGAGGGTTCGTACAATATTAATTGGGTGGGGTGGTGATACTTCTGGGATATGGGCCTTGGATCAAGAGCCTTGCCCTCACCCTAGCCCTCTCCCGGAGGGAGAGGGAACCTACGGAGGTGTCTTTCGGTTTACATCGACCTGAAAGATCCAGTCGATTATGGATTCACAGCTGAGCTTTCACGTCGGCGTAATTCGTCAATATTCCCCAATCGGTCCCCTCTACCTCTGGGAGAGGGAACTTACGGAGGTGTCTTTCGGTTTACATCGACCTGAAAGATCCAGTCGATTATGGATTCACAGCTGAGCTTTCACGTCGGCGTAATTCGTCAATATTCCCCAATCGGTCCCCTCTACCTCTGGGAGAGGGATAGGGTGAGGGCAGCGTTCTCAAGCGTACACAGAGCCAACTGTTTGATGACCTCAACCACCGGCGCCACACGCTCGGCCTGCCCATGCGGCCAAACCGCATACAGGTTGTAATGCGCAGCAATCTGCGCCTCGTTCAACGCCACCAGCCGCCCATTGCGCAACGCATCGGCGGCGAGTAAACCGCGCACCAGCCCGGCACCAACCCCGGCTTCAGCCGCCGCAATCAGGTTCGCCGCATTATCGAAAATCACCCGCGCCGCTGGCTCTACCGGGGGCATTCCGGCCGCATCCAGCCACGGAATCCACGAGCGCCGCGTATAGCCCAACAGCGGCAATTCAAGAATCTGCGCCGGGCTCAGCGGCAACTGCAAACCATAGCGTTCAAGCAGCGCCGGTGAAGCCACCGCCAGCACCCGGTCGCCGCAGATCTGCGTCATCTCGCAGTCATCCCAATCGCCATAACCGTAACGCAACGCCAGATCGACCCGCTCAAACGTGCTGCGATCACTGCGTGGCATCGACAGCAGCGTCACCTCGTAATCCGGAAGTCCGTCGAGCAACTCCGGCAGGCGCGGATTGAGCCAGCTCTGCGCCAGTTCACTGTCGACGTCCAGGGTCAGGCGTTGCGCCACGCTGCGGTTTTTCACCGAGGACAGCGCCCGGTCGATCTGCGCCAGACCGTCCGACAGCACGCTGGCAAACAGTTGCCCGGCATCGGTCAGGTTGCTGCCGCCGCCTTCACGCACGAACAGCGGCTGGCCGATGAATTCTTCGAGAGCGCGGATTTGCTGGCTGATCGCGCTGTGCGTCAAGTCGAGCTTGCGCGCGGCACTGGAGAAACTGCCGCTGCGCGCCGCTTGGATGAACGCGCTCATGGACTGCACCGACGGGTATCGCTTGTACATGTTGTTAGTCCTGCTTACACCGGTTGGCAGAAATCGTCGCTGGCCGCGTGTTGCGTGGGCTTCCAATAATCGGTCACCAGGCCCGCACAAAGACGGGCCGCTCTTTTGGAGCCTGACAATGATCGCATTCACGGTTAACGGCGAACGACGCGAGCTGGATGAAGCGTCCCCCTCCATGCCCTTGTTATGGGTACTGCGTGATCAACTGAAACTCACCGGCACCAAATTCGGCTGCGGCATGGGCCTGTGCGGTGCCTGCACCGTGCATCTGGACGGCGTCGCGGTGCGTTCCTGCCAGCTGCCGCTGGCCGCCGTCGCGGGCCACAGCATCACCACCATCGAAGGCTTGTCGCCGACACAAAATCATCCGCTGCAACTGGCCTGGGTCGCCGAAGATGTGCCGCAATGCGGCTACTGTCAATCCGGGCAGATCATGTCCGCCGCCGCGCTGCTCAACACCGGCGCGGCGGTGACTGACGATTCGATCCGCAATGCGATGTCGGGGAATATCTGCCGTTGCGGCACTTACGCGCGGATCAACAAAGCGATCAAACGTGCGGCGAACGCGCCGAAGGAGGCGTGATGAGCCGGCTCGACGACACCTTGCTCGAACCGTCCCGCCGGGTGTTTCTCAAGCAAGCGGCGACGGTCGCTTCGGGCCTGGCGATTGCCTTGTATCTGCCCTCCGGCAGCGCCGCCAGCGACCCGAAAGCTCCGGCGCCGGCCACCGAATTCGGGCCCAACGCCTGGGTGCGGATCTTCCCCGACGGCACAGTGAAACTGGTGGTGCACAAACACGATTCCGGCACCGGCACGCAAACGGCGTTGGCCGCGTGTGTGGCCGAAGAGCTGGATGTGAACCCGATGACCGTGCAGGTCATCACCCCGGAAGATCCGTTCTTCGAGACCTACATTCATCCGGTCTGGAAAGTCTTCTCCACCGGCGGCAGCACCAGCGTGTCGCTGGAGTACGAACGCTTGCGCATGGCCGGGGCCACGGCGCGGGCGCTGCTGATCGCGGCGGCAGCGCAGCAATGGAAAGTCAGCCCCGACAGCTGCAGCACCGAAGAAGGTCGGGTGGTTCATCTGCCCAGCAAACGCAGCCTCGGCTACGGCGAACTGGTCGGCGTGGCGGCGCATTTGCCGGCGCCGGCCAGTGTCACGCTGAAGGATCCGACGCAGTTCAAATACATCGGCAAACTGCGGCACAAGCGCGATGCCACGGCCAAGGTCTGCGGGCGCTTCAAGTACAGCATCGACGTGCAGTTGCCGGGGATGCTGGTGGCAGTGATTCAGCGCGCGCCGGTGGTCGGGGCGAAAGTCGTCAGCGTGGATTCGGCGGCGGCATTGCAGGTGCCGGGCGTGCGCCAGGTGCTTGCAGTCCCCGGGCGCCCGGACGTGCTCGGCGGCAATCTGGAAGGCGTCGCGGTGCTGGCCGAGACGTTCTGGGCGGCGCAGCAGGGGCGCAAAGTGCTGGAGATCAAATGGAGCGATTCGCCGCTGGCCGGGTTCGACAGCGCGGAACTGGCCAAGGCCCAGGCTGCCGCTATTTCCGACCCGAACAGCCAGACCATCAAAGCCATGACGCATGGCGATGTCGGCGCGCAATGGCCGCACGCGGCGCAACTGATCGAAGCCGATTACCGCATGCCGTACAAGGTGCAGAACCCGCTCGAGCCAATCTGCATCACCGCGCACGTGCAGGACAAGGCGATCACTTATTGGGGCGGCGTGCAGGTGCCGTCGTCGGCGCTGGAAGCTGCGCAAACCGTATGCGGCATCGCCAAGGAGAAGGTCACCATCAATGAGCTGGTGTCCGGCGGCAGCTTCGGCGCGCGGGAGGCCAAATACTGGTTGTTCGAGGTGGCGTATCTGGCGCAGCAGATGGGTGTGCCGGTGAAATTACTGAACAGTCGCGAAGATGAAATGCACGCACTGTTCAATCACCCGGCGACGCTGCACCGGGTCAGAGGCGCGCTGGATGCCCAAGGCAAACTCAACGCACTGCAACTGCACGCGGTGTCACCGGCCTCGCCGGAGCAGTGGGAGCCGGGCTATTTCGAACGCCCGGATCACATGGATTACAGCACTACCGAAGCGATCACCGCGTGGGACTTCGCCTACCGTCCGCCGCACCTGGAGTTGAACTGGGTCAAGCACGAAAGCCATGTGCCCAGCGGCTGGTATCGCTCGGTGAGCTTTATTCCCAACGTGTTCGCCGTCGAGAGCTTCATGGACGAGTTGGCGCATGCGGCAGGCGCGGATCCGCTGGCGTTCCGTCTGGCCAACATGCAGGAGCGGCCACGGCATGTGGCGGTGCTCAAACAGGCTGCCGAACGCGCCGGATGGGGCCAGTCATTGCCGCCGGGCACTGCGCTGGGGATTGCGACCCATCAGGGTTACAGCAGTTTTATTGCGGTGGTGGCGCGGGTCGCGATGGTCGATGGCCAGCCGAAAGTCGAGAAGCTGACCTGCGTGGTCGATTGCGGTCTGGCGGTTTCGCCCGGCGGGGTCGAGGAGCAGATCTACGGCGGACTGATGTGGGGCTTGGGCCATGCGTTGTTTGATCGCCTCGACATTCAACAGGGCAGGGTGGTGCAGAGCAATTTCCACGACTACCGCGTGACCCGCATGTCGGACATGCCGGCCACCGACATCGTGGTGCTGGATGGCGAGCCGGGCAAGCCCGGTGGCGTAGGCGAGTTGGGCAGTCCGTCGGTGGCGCCGGCGATTGCCAACGCCTTGTTTGCGCTGACCGGCGTGCGCCAGCGCTCAACGCCGCTGAGTCTGGGGTAAGCGCCATGGACCTGCGTCTGCTGCGGTACTTCATGGCCCTGGCCGATGAGCTGCATTTCGGCCGCGCCGCCGAGCGTTTGCACATCTGCCAGCCGCCGCTGAGCCAGCAGATTCGCCTGCTGGAGGAGGAGTTGGGCACGCCGCTGTTCGAGCGCAGTCACCACCGGGTCGAACTGACAGCGGCGGGGCAGATGCTCAAGGAGCAGGCGCCGCTGGTGTTCGAACAGCTCGAACGAGCGCTGGACCTGACCCGTCAGACCGGGCGGGGACAGCTCGGCGAGCTGGAAATCGGTATGATCAGTTCGGTGATGGTCGGCGTGCTGCCCAAGGCCTTGCATCTGTTTCGCGAGCGCTATCCGCAGGTGAACTGGCGGCTGCATGAAATGACTCCGGCGGCACAGGTCAAGGCGTTGAAGGAAAAGCGTATCGACGCTTGCGTGTTCCGCGTCGGTTATGACGATCCGTTGCTGCGCAATGAGTTGCTGATCTACGAGCCGATCCATGTGGTGATGCCGGCCGATCATCCGCTGGCCAAGCGCGAATTGCTGGCCCCGGCGGATCTGGCCCAGGAGCCGTTTGTTGCGCTGGAGCTGAAGCAGTCGCGGTTCGCCAACTTCCTTTATCAGTGCTGCATTCAGGCCGGATTCACCCCGCAGATCCGCCAGCAGGTGATCGAGGTGCAGACCTTGCTCAGTCTGGTGCGCGCGGGTTTCGGGGTGGCGCTGCTGCCTGCTTCTATCGAGCAGTTGGCCCCGGCGGGGCTGGTGTTTCGCAAGCTGACACCGGCGCTGCCGGAGGTGCCTTTGTATGCGACTTACCGGGCGGATGATGCCTCGCCGGTGCTCAAGCTGTTTCTCGATACGTTGCGGGAGTTGGTGGAAATGTCGGGCCAACCTTGATCCCCCTTGTGGGAGCGGGCTTGCTCGCGAAGGCGGAGTGTCAGTTAAAAATCAGTTGAATGACACACCGCCTTCGCGAGCAAGCCCGCTCCCACAGGGGGACTGTGGTGGTGCGGGAATTTATGTTCGGCACGATCACGAACGCCTGCGGTCGTAATCTTCACACGCGAATTCCCTGTGGAGATCCAATGAGCCAGGAAGTCCTGACCACTGAAACTAACCGTCGCCAGCTGCAGCAGATCATCGCCGGGCTGTCCGACGGGGTGATTCTGCTGGAGCTCGATCAGAGCATCCTCTGGGCCAATGAGGCGGCGCTGGCGATGCACGGTGTCAGCCGGATCGGTGAGCTGGGCACTAATGCCGATGAGTATGCCAAGCGCTTCAGCCTGCGCTATCGCAACAATCATACGGTGCCCCCGGAACACTACCCGATCAGCCGCGCTGCACGCTGCGAAGCCTTTAACGACGTGCTGATCGAAGTGTCAGCCGTGAATGATCCCGAACACGTCTGGGTGCACAGCGTGCGCAGCATGATCCTGACTGATCGCGAAGGGCAGCCGGAGTCACTGGTGCTGATCATGAGCGACGTCACCGATTGGGCCAACGCCGAGCAGCGCTTCGAAAAGACCTTCAATGCCAACCCGGCGCCGGCGGTGATCTGCCGCCTCAGCGATTTGCGCTACATCAAGGTCAATCCGGGGTTTCTGGAGATGACCGGTTACACCCGCGAGCAGGTGATCGGCACCTCGGCCTATGAAATCGACATCTTCGAACAGGCCGAAAAAAAGGATCTGGCGATCCAGCGCCTGCGCGATGTGGCGACCATTCCGCAGATGCAGGCTCAACTGCGCCTGCCCGATGGCGGCAGCAAGCAAGTGATCGTCGCCGGGCAGCCTCTAGTGCTCAATGATGAGGATTGCATGCTGTTTTCCTTCGTCGACATGGAGCTGCGCCACAAGGCCGAAGTGGCGCTGCGTCAGAGTGAAGAGCGCTTTGCCAAGGCGTTCCGCCTGACTCCGGTGCCGATTCTGATCTGTACCGCCGACGAACAGCAGGTGATCGATGTCAATCAGGCGTTCCTCGACACCCTGGCGTACGAGAGTGACGACGTCGTCGGCAAAACCGTGACGCAGCTGAATTTCATTGACGACGATGGTGCGCGGACCCGACTGCTGACCGCCTTGGCGAAAAGCGGACGAGTGGATCGGGTCGATGTGCGGGTGCGCAAGAAGGACGCGGATCTGCTGGAGTGCGCGGTGTCTGCGGACACCGTGAATATTCAGGACACGCCGTGCTATCTGCTGGTGCTGATGGACATCACCGAACGCAAGCGCACCGAGCTGGAGCTGGTGGCGGCGATTGAAGAGGTGATGAAAGACGCTTCGTGGTTCAGCCGGACGCTGATCGAAAAACTGGCCAATGTGAAGAAGGTCAACTCGCCGCAACTGCCGAGCGTGTCGTTCACTGACCTGACGGCGCGTGAGCGCGACGTGCTGGGGCTGATCTGCGAAGGCCTGGCTGACAAGGAGATCGCCGCCCGCCTGAAGCTCGCACCGAATACGGTGCGCAATCATGTGGCGACCGTGTATTCCAAGCTGGATGTACACAGCCGCAGCGAGGCGATTGTCTGGGCGCGGGAGCGTGGTCTGTTTTCTGGCGAGCGCGGCGCGAAGGGTCAGCGGTAGGTGCAAATGCACTAGCTGATGCGGTGCAAATGCAGGTTCTGGTGAGATAGGGCAGTTCTTAGTCTGTTGGGGTGCGATACGAGCCTGTTGGCTTGGGATCGTCTCCCTTCGAAACAGCTAAAGGAACAGGCTCCATGATGAATCTTGCGCAGTTGCGCGCCAGCCTCGAACAGAGTTTTTCGCCATTGGCGTGCGAGTGTTCAGTGGATGGGGATCATTCGCTGACGGTGAAGTTGTATCACCCGGATTCGGGGCAGGTGGATCTGGTGATCAGCGGGTTGAAGCTCAATGCGTTGCGTACGCCGGAGGCTGTGGCGGCGTTGGTTGATGAGTTGCGGTATGAGTTGGAGAGCAATTCTTTGCGGGCTGCTCGGGATCCGGATATGGCCTAGGGTTTTGGTGTTGGTTTGTTTTGGGTGTATATCCGTTGCTGCGGGTGTTGCTGATTAGGGTTCCGCCCTTACGGCGGGTCACTTTTTCCAGACGCCGAAAAAGTAACCAAAAAGGCTTTACCCTGACGTTCGGCCCTCGCCTAGGCTCGGGTTCCTTCGCTGCGGGATTCATCCGGGGGGCAGCGCCTACGGTTTGCTTCGCTGCACCTCCTCTCGCTGTGTTTGGCTGCGCCAAACGGTCGCTGCGCTCCCACCCCCGGACAAATCCCTCCACTCAGCCTGCCGACGGGCCCTCAGATCAAAAGCGGTACTCGAGCTAACGCTCATTGTGTTGAGTGGGGCGGCTTCGCCGCATGGGGGGCTCGCTCTCTGAATTGCAGGAGTCAGCCTGCTGGTGAAGGCGGCCTGACAGCCGACCCATTTCCAACTGAACACACCCATTCCAACTGTGGGAGCGGGCTTGCTCGCGAAGGCGGCCTGACAGCTGACCCATTTCAGTCAGGAATACTCAACCCCTGTGGGAGCTGGCTTGCCAGCGATGGCGGCCTTCCAGCGAACAGATTTCTTGCTGACGTACTCCTTCAATAAGGTCTGCTCCCCACAAAATCGACAGCCAATTCCTCCATCCCCCTCCATTTCACTGGCGCTTACAGGGTGGTCGGCTATAAAGAATGAGTGGTCAGGTCTTCCGTCATCCGCAGTATTCGTGCGCGATTGCGGAAGTGGCTCTTCCATTCATCGCGGGTCGTCCTATGAATAATCCTGGGAAACGCGTGTATCTGCCGTTGTCGCTGGCTTTCTCTGTCGCGCTATTGAGCGGCTGCGCCAGTCCTCCGCCACCGCCTCCTGCTGCACCGCCACCACCGCCGGTGCGTACCTGTCAGACTCTGGAAAACACTCAGGTGTCGGGCGATATGTATGTTGACGAGCAGGTCACCCGGCATATCACCACCACCCGGTGTGTCACACAGTAGTGCTGTAGGGGTGCTTGCCGGTGCACTTTGTCAGGCAATTACCCAAAGTCACTGTCTTACGGATAACCCCTGTGGGAGCGGGCTTGCTCGCGAATGCGGTGTGTCATTCAAGGCAATGCTGCCTGACACTCCGACTTCGCGAGCAAGCCCGCTCCCACAGGGTTGTCAGAGAGATCAGGACAGGAACCCACCATCCACATTCAGCGAAACCCCGGTGGTGTAGCTCGATGCATCACTTGCCAGATACAGCACCGCCCCGGCCATTTCACTCGGATCGGCCACGCGCTTGAGCGGGATCTGCGTCAGTGCCTGCTTGAGGATCGCGTCATTCTTCACCAAGGCCGAAGCGAATTTGGTGTCGGTCAGGCCCGGCAGCAAGGCGTTGCAGCGGATGCCGAATTGCGCGCATTCCTTGGCGAAGACTTTGGTCATGTTGATCACGGCGGCCTTGGTCACCGAGTAGATGCCCTGGAACACGCCCGGTGAAATCCCGTTGATCGAGGCGACGTTGATGATGCTGCCGCCACCGTTTTCGCGCATAAGCTTGCCGGCTTCCACCGACATGAAGAAGTAGCCACGGATGTTCACGTCGACAGTCTTCTGGAACGCACCCAGATCGGTGTCCAGCACGTTGCAGAACTGCGGGTTGGTGGCCGCGTTGTTCACCAGAATATCGAGGCGACCGAACTGTTCCTTGATGCCGGCGAAGACCTGGCTGATCTGTTCCATTTCACCGATGTGGCAGGCCACGGCGGTGGCGTTGCCGCCAGCGGCGATGATGGCGTCGGCGACGTGCTGGCAGCCTTCGAGCTTGCGGCTCGAGACGATCACGTGGGCGCCTTGCTGTGCCAGCAGTTTGGCGATGGCTTCACCGATGCCACGGCTGGCGCCGGAGACGAATGCGATTTTGCCGTCGAGGTCGAACAACTGAGTCATGGACATAAAGGTTCCTTGGTGTGGGCCGTCAGAGGCTCGATTTCGCAATGACCTGCAGGCTCATGTGCTCCAACAGTTTGTTCATGTGAATGAACTGCGCGAAGCGTTTGTCCTGAGTCTGGCCGTGGTAGAAGCGGTAGTAGATCTGCTGCACGATGCCGGCCAGACGGAACAGGCCGTAGGTGTAGTAGAAGTCGAAATTGTCGATCTGGATGCCCGAGCGTTCGGCGTAGTAATCGACGAATTCGCGTCGAGTCAGCATGCCCGGGGCGTGGCTCGGCTGGCGGCGCATCAGTTGCACCGGTGCCGGATCATCGGCCTGAATCCAGTAGGCGAGGGTGTTGCCCAGGTCCATCAGCGGATCGCCGAGGGTGGTCAGTTCCCAGTCGAGCACGCCGATGATCTGCATCGGGTTGTTCGGGTCGAGGATCACGTTGTCGAAGCGATAGTCGTTGTGGACGATGCTCGAGGTCGGATGGTCGGCCGGCATCTTGTCGTTGAGCCAGGCTTTGACTTTCTCCCAGTGCGGCGCGTCCGGGGTCAGGGCTTTTTCGTAGCGCTCGCTCCAGCCTTTGATCTGACGGGCGACGTAGCCTTCAGGCTTGCCCAGATCGCCGAGGCCGCAGGCGTTGTAGTCAACCCGATGCAGCTCAACAAAGCGGTCGATGAAGCTCTTGCACAGAACTTCGGTTTTCGCTGCATCGAGGCCCAGTTCTGGCGGCAGGTCGGAGCGCAGGATGATGCCCTTGACCCGTTCCATCACATAGAACTCGGCACCGATCACCGACTCGTCGGTGCAGTGCACGTAGGCTTTCGGGCAGTAGGGGAAACCGTCGCGCAGTTGATTGAGGATGCGGAATTCGCGGCCCATGTCGTGGGCGGATTTGGCCTTGTGGCCGAACGGCGGCCGGCGCAGCACGAACTCCTGCTGCGGGTATTCCAGAAGGTAAGTCAGGTTCGACGCACCGCCAGGAAACTGGCTGATCTGCGGGGTGCCGGTCAGGCCCGGAATGTGCGCCTTCAAGTATGGATCGATCAGGCTGGCATCGAGTTCTTCGCCAGAGCGGATCCGGGTGGACTGGTCAGTAAGCGCCATGCTTATCCCTTCTGCTTATTTTGGAGGCCAGACATCATTGGCTAATCTAATGGCGCACTCGGGCGGCCACAAGCGCGCAGCGGTCTTATAGGTTAGCGTGTTGCAGGATAATCAGCGTTTCGAATAGGTACGGCAGCAGGGCGCTGCCGGCTCTTTTCAATGCACGCGTTGGTTGTTGAGCCTGGGGGGCAGGGCGATGGGCGTCAGCACCGGTTGCCCTGAGAAGAACGCCACGAGGTTTTTTCCCACCAGTTCCACCGTGCCTTGGGTGGCCTCGGGTGACAGGCCGGCGACGTGTGGCGTGAGAATCACATTACTCAGGGTTTTCAGCGCATCCGGCACCTGCGGTTCGTGATCGAACACGTCCAGTGCGGCGCCGGCAATCCGCCGTTGCTCAAGGGCGCTGATCAGCTCAGCGGTGGCGATCACACTGGCCCGCGCGATGTTGACGATGAAACCGTTCGGGCCAAGGGCGTCGAGCACCGGGCGAGTCACCAGATGCTGGGTGCCAATCCCGCCCGGCGTGGCGACGATCAGAAAGTCCGAGGCCCGCGCCAGTTCGGTCGGCGTCGAGCAGAACGTATAGGGCACATCACTGCGCAACTGACGGTTGTGGTAACTGATCTGCATGTCGAAACCGAGGTGAGCACGTTTGGCAATCGCCATGCCCACCGCGCCCAGGCCGAGAATGCCCAGGCGTTTATTGGCCAGCGACGGGCGCATGATCTTCGGCCATTCACCCCGGCGCACCGCCGCGTCGCAGCGCGGAATGTCGCGCACCAGCGCCAACAGCATCGCCATCGCATGATCGGCCACCGACGAGGCGTTGACCCCGGCACCATTGGTCACGGTGATCCCGCGATCGCTGGCAGCCTGCAGGTCAACGTGTTCATAACCGGCGCCGATCACGGTGATGATTTTCAGCGCCGGCAGGGCGGCGATTTCCTCAGCGGTCAGTCCCAGCGGGCCACGGGTCAGCACCGCGTCGATCCGTGCGCCGTGGCTGGCGATGGCTTGCGCACGTTCGGCAGGGGTTGGTGCGAGGATCAGATGAAAGCCCTGATGCTCGAGAATCGGCAAATAGTCATTGATGGTTTCAACCAGTACCAGAACGGTGGCGGGCATTGCGCGGCTCCTGTGATCTATGATGGTGTGGTCGCGAAAGTCGTGTCAGAGTGCTGATTCCAGAGCGGTTTGGCAATGGTGGCCGCAGCCCCGCTTCAGCCAGTGTAGGAGCTGAAACGGGGAGCGCGCGGGCGCTTCGTCAGAAGCTCACGTCGGCGCTGTTGATCAGCCGTGCAAATGCTCCGCCGAGGGTGGCGTTATGGTGCTCGATGATGACCTGGGCGGGTAATGCCGGTGTGTCCATGCAAGTGTGGGCGTCGGCCACCAGCAACGGTTTGAAGCCCAGATCGGCAGCGGCGCGGCAGGTGGCGTCGACGCAGAACTGAGTTTTCATGCCGACCAGGTAAAGGTCGTCAATCTGATTAGTGTTGAGCTGCTGCGCCAGATCGGTGCCATGGAAGGCGTTGGGTCGGGACTTGTCGAACACGTGGTCGGACTCGGCATCCAGTTCGAGTTCCGGCAGCAGTTGCCAGAAGGGGCTGCCGGCGGCAATCGGCGAACCTGTCGGGCCGGTGTGGCGTACGGCGTAGATCGGCACGTGTTGCTGGCGTGCCTGGCGGATCAGCTGCTGGATGTTGGCGAGCACACGCTCGCCGTCGTGGGGTTTTTCCGGGCCATGGAACAGACCGACCTGCATATCGATGATCAACAATGCTGCGGACATGATGTTTCTCCTTGAGGGCTGCAAAAGCCGCAGGGACGGGAGAAACAACAAGGCCCCGTCCATTGCTGGCGGGGCCTTGGGTTCACTGCGCTGGATTCATCTCAGGCAGCAACACCACGACCCGCCGGTGGCGGTCGTGGTGGTACGGGTGAGGTGCAGCGGGCGAAGGTTCATGCCGCCGATCATGCTGGCGGCGGCGAAGGGCTGTCAACTGGCGTATTGAGCGATGCCGTTGCCGAACGACCAATTCTCCTTTTTGACTTCCACCAGATTGATGAACACGTCTTCCATGCGAATGCCCAGTTGGGTGTTCAGGCTGTGCGCGATGGTCTGGTACAGGGCTTTTTTCTGCTCCAGCGTCCGACCTTCATTGAGGGTGATCTGGATGATCACCAACTGATCGCTGCGCTGGATGCCCAGGTATTGCGGGTCGAAGATGAAATGCTCGCCGTCGTGCTCGTTGAGGATCTGGAAATTATCGTGTTCCGGCACATTGATGGTGCTGCGCATGGCGGCGTAGATCTGCTCGCCGATGCGTTTGGCGAAGGTGGGGTCGGTGTGCTTTTTGATTTCGACGCGGACGAGGGGCATGGGCAGAGACTCCGTGAGGCAGGGGACTGATCTCACGCTAGAACATGTCGGCCAGATTGAAAGTGTAGGGTGATGAACTCGCCGCTGTTTTTGTACGAGGCTACCTACGTTTTTCGCGGATTTTGCCTACGAATTTGGCGGATGCGTCTGCTACCGGAATGGTGATGAACGCGAAATCATGGAGGCACAAAGTAGCTTGGGCAGTGACTACCAACAGCCAAGGAAGGCAAATGCTTCAAAACAATCGAGAACACCTGGAACTCGAAAGGATAATGAGCGAAATACGGAAACTGGCGGCCGAGAGAAAAAAGCTTATAGCGGAAGAAAAGAAGTTGAGGTGGGATACGTATTTTTATCCGTTTGCGGTAGTCACTGGGGTGTTGACCGCAACAGCAGCCGTAGTAGGACTTTCACTCAAGGTTTAAGTGTTTGCGTTTGTACCATTCAGACCCCTCTCTAAAAAAGGAAATCGCCATGAGTACATTTGACCGTCAGGCCATGATTGAACGGGCAGATCGAGAATACGATGAGGACGTTGAAAGAATGCGCATTAAAAACAAGGGCGATATGTACCCAATCTGGGGAATGCTGGCGTTCGGCCTGTTTTGCATGTCACTCGGATTCATGCTGGCTCGATCAATCTGATCAAGTCTTCCCGCTCGTATTACATTGGGACTTGCCGGAAAACGACATCTCACGTATCCGGAGCCGACAGCCATTTTCCCGAAAACGACAACCCGCTGATCTGCTCCGCACAACCATTCCTCAGCTAAGTCTTTGCTTCTGCTCATTTATCGCGGAGAATCGCGCCCCTGTTTCGGCCGGAGCATGTCTGTCGGTTTTTTCCGACGCGTCCTGACCGAGTGGCAAGTGACCGGAATGCGGAGATCCGACCGGATGAATGATCAGGCCAATAGCGTCGACGCACGCTATGAAGCGGCAGCACCAGCTGAACTGTCGAGCTGGAATCGCCATGACACCACGTGGATGTTGGGACTGTTCGGGACGGCCATTGGCGCCGGTACCCTGTTTTTGCCGATCAACGCGGGTCTGGGTGGCTTCTGGCCGCTGGTGATCCTCGCGCTGCTGGCCTTCCCGATGACATTCTTCGCTCACCGCGGCCTGACCCGCTTCGTGCTCTCCGGTCGCGAAGGCGCCGACATCACCGAGGTGGTCGAGCAGCATTTCGGCATCAAGGCCGGCGCGCTGATCACCCTGCTGTACTTCTTCGCCATCTTCCCGATCCTGCTGATCTACAGCGTCGGCCTGACCAACACGGTCGCCAGCTTCCTCGAACACCAACTGCACATCACGCCGCCACCGCGCGCGCTGCTGTCGTTCGTGCTGATCCTCGGCCTGCTGGCCGTGGTGCGTTGCGGCGAGCAGGCGATCGTCAAGGCGATGAGCCTGATGGTGTATCCGTTCATCGTCGCGTTGCTGTTCCTCGCGGTGTACCTGATTCCGCACTGGAATGGCGGCATTCTCACCACCGCTTCGCAAGTGCCGGCACCGTCGGCACTGCTGCACACACTGTGGCTGGCGATTCCGGTGATGGTGTTCTCGTTCAACCACTCGCCGATCATCTCGGCCTTCGCGGTTGATCAGAAGCGTCGTTACGGTGCCAATGCGGAGCAGCGCAGCTCGCAGATCCTCTGCCGCGCCCACCTGCTGATGGTGGTGATGGTGCTGTTCTTCGTCTTCAGTTGCGTGCTGACCCTGTCGCCGGAACAACTGGCCGAAGCCAAGGCGCAGAACCTGTCGATCCTGTCGTACCTGGCCAACCACTTCAGCAACCCGGCCATCGCCTTCGCGGCGCCGTTGATTGCCTTTGTGGCGATTTCCAAGTCGTTCCTCGGCCACTACATCGGTGCCAGCGAAGGCCTCAAGGGCCTGATCGTCAAGAGCGGCAAGCGTCCGGGCGCCAAAGCGCTGGATCGTATCGTGGCGGCGTTCATGCTGGTGGTGTGCTGGATCGTTGCAACCCTGAACCCGAGCATTCTCGGGATGATCGAGGCCGTCGGCGGTCCGGTGATTGCGGCGATCCTGTTCCTGATGCCGATGTACGCGATTCGTAAAGTACCGGCGATGGCGCGCTATCGCGGTCAGGCGTCGAACGTATTCGTTACCCTGGTCGGTCTGGTGGCCATTTCGGCGGTGATTTATTCGCTGACGGCGTAAGCCAAAGCGCCAGAGACTCAGCTACAGTGGCCGCTGTGCGTGATACGCACAGCGGCTTTTTTTCGTCTGGAGACAGTGGATTGTCGAGCGCGCCCCAATCTGTAGAGCCACCCAATCGCTGGCAGGATATCCTCGCCGGTCTGTCGATTGCCGGTCTGCTATTACCTGAAGCGGTCGCCTATTCGACCATCGCCGCACTGGCGCCCCAGGCCGGGGTGATTGCGCTGTTTGCCGGGTTGCTGTGCTATGGGTTGTTTGGCACCAGCCGCTTTGCCATTGTCTCAGCCACGTCTTCGTCAGCGGCGGTGCTGGCGGCGGCCACCGCGACCATGGCTAATGGCGACCCGCAGCTACGCGCGACGCTGGCGGTCGGGTTGGTGCTGGTCACCGGTGGGCTGTTCTTGCTGGCGGGGATCTTTCGTTTCGGCAGCGTCACTGCGTTTATCGCCAAACCGGTGCTGCGCGGCTTCGCCTTCGGCCTCGCGCTGACCATCATCCTCAAGCAGGTCGCCAGCGTGGTCGGCGTGCACCTGATCGACGCCAATCTGGTGCGCTTCGCCCCGCAACTGCTCGAACAACTGCCGCAGTGGAACTGGCCGGCGGCGGCCGTCGCAGCGGTGGCGTTGCTGCTGTTGGGACTGTTCTCGCGCTTTCCACGGGTGCCAGGCGGTTTGCTGGTGGTGGTGATCGGCATCGTCGCTGGACAATGGCTGAACCTTCCGGCGTATGGCGTGAACATGATTGGCTTGATCGACCTGAGCCTGGAGGTGCCAAGCCTGCCGGTGCTGCCGTTTGCCGACTGGCTGCGGCTGGGGGAGGTGGGGTTTGCGCTGGTGATGATTCTGTACGCCGAGTCGTACGGCTCGATCAGTTCGTTCGCCCTCAAGCACGGTGATCGTGTGACCTCCAACCGCGATCTGCTGGCACTCGGCGCAGCGAACTTGTTGTCCGGATTGTTCCATGGCATGCCGGCGGGGGCCGGGTATTCGGCAACGTCGGCGAACGAGGCCGCTGGCGCGACTTCTCGCTGGGCCGGTGGGGTGGCGGCGCTGGTGGTGCTGGTGATCGTGCTGACGGTGCTGCCGTGGATCGCCCTGACACCGGAGCCGATTCTGGCGGCCATCGTGGTTCATGCGCTGGCGCGGGGCTTGAGTCTGCAGCCACTGGGGCGCTACTTCGTCTGGCGCCGGGATCGGCTGCTGGTGCTGTGCGCGGTGGGGGCGGTGTTGGTGCTGGGCATTCTCGACGGCTTGCTGGTGTCGGTGGCCATCAGCGTGTTGCTGATGCTCAAACAGATGTCGGCGGCGGACATTCAGGTGCTCGGTCGGATCGACGGCGGCCATGATTTTGTCGATCTGCAGCGTCACCCAACGGCGGTGACTGAGCCGGGAGTGCTGATTGTGCGGCCCAGTGAGGCGTTGTTCTTTGCTAACGTCGAGCGAGTTCTTGGTGCAGCTTTGCACTTGATTCGTCATTCGGACGTGGCGCTGCACACGGTGATTCTCAGTCTGGAGGAAACCCCGGATCTGGACGGCACCAGCATTGAGGCGATCCAGGAGTTCTTCCTGCGGGTGCATCAGGAGGGCAAGCGCCTGATTCTGGCGCGACTCAAGCATGAGGCACTGGCGGTGCTGGAGGTGTTGCCTGAAGTGCAAGCAAATGGCGTGACGCTTAGCGGGCTGAGCGTTGATGGCGCGGTCCGGCAAGCCCTCAAACTCAACACTTAACCCCCCTGTAGGAGTGAGCCTGCTCGCGATAGCGGTGTGTCAGTCGATACAAATGTATCTGACACACCGCTATCGCGAGCAGGCTCACTCCTACAGGGGACGGTATTCCAAGGCATAAAAAAACGCCGCGCATCTCACGATGGGCGGCGTTTTCTATTGCTTTGTAACGTTAGGCTTGAACGACTGGAATCTTGGCGTTCGCAGCTGCTTCACGGAACTCGGCGATCTGGTCGAAGGACAGGTAGCGGTAGACATCGGCCGCCATGCTGTCGATCTTGCCAGCGTATTCCATGTACTCCTCGACGGTCGGCAGGCGACCCAGGATCGAAGCCACGGACGCCAGCTCGGCCGAAGCCAGATAGACGTTCGCGCCGTCGCCCAGACGGTTCGGGAAGTTACGGGTCGACGTCGAGACCACGGTGCTGTTCGGCTCAACGCGTGCCTGGTTACCCATGCACAGCGAGCAGCCTGGCATTTCCATGCGTGCGCCGGCCTTGCCGTAGATGCCGTAGTAGCCTTCTTCGGTCAGTTGGTGAGCGTCCATCTTGGTCGGCGGCGACAGCCATAGACGGGTTGGCAGCTGACCCTTGACCTGATCCAGCAGCTTACCGGCAGCGCGGAAGTGACCGATGTTGGTCATGCACGAACCGATGAACACTTCGTCGATCTTCTCGCCAGCCACGCTGGACAGCAGACGGGCGTCGTCCGGATCGTTCGGCGCGCACAGTACCGGCTCGTTGATGTCGGCCAGATCGATTTCGATGACTTCGGCGTATTCGGCGTCGGCATCGGCTTCCATCAGCTCAGGGTTGGCGATCCAGGCTTCCATCGCTTGCGCGCGACGTTCCAGGGTACGTGCATCGCCGTAGCCTTCGCCGATCATCCAGCGCAGCAGGGTGATGTTGGACTGCAGGTACTCGGTGATCGACTCTTTCGACAGCTTGATGGTGCAACCGGCAGCCGAACGTTCGGCCGAGGCGTCGGACAGTTCGAACGCCTGTTCCAGGGTCAGACCTTCCAGACCTTCGATCTCCAGGATGCGGCCGGAGAAGGCGTTTTTCTTGCCTTTCTTCTCGACGGTCAGCAGACCGTTCTGGATAGCGAAGTAAGGAATGGCATGAACCAGGTCACGCAGGGTGATGCCAGGTTTCATTTTGCCTTTGAAGCGCACCAGGATCGATTCCGGCATGTCCAGCGGCATGACGCCGGTGGCAGCGGCGAACGCGACCAGACCGGAACCGGCCGGGAACGAGATGCCCATCGGGAAACGGGTGTGCGAGTCACCACCGGTACCTACGGTGTCCGGCAGCAGCATGCGGTTCAGCCACGAGTGGATGATGCCATCGCCCGGACGCAGGGAAACGCCGCCGCGGGTCATGATGAAGTCAGGCAGGGTGTGGTGGGTGGTCACGTCGATCGGCTTCGGATACGCCGCGGTGTGGCAGAAGGACTGCATCACCAGGTCAGCGGAGAAGCCCAGGCACGCCAGGTCTTTCAGTTCGTCACGGGTCATCGGACCGGTGGTGTCCTGAGAGCCCACGGTGGTCATCTTCGGTTCGCAGTAGGTGCCAGGACGAACGCCTTTGCCTTCCGCGAGACCGCACGCCTTGCCGACCATTTTCTGCGCCAGGGTGAAGCCCTTGGTGCTTTCAGCCGGTGCTTCAGGCTTCTTGAACAGATCGAATGCTGGCAGACCCAGTTCGGCGCGAGCCTTTTCGGTCAGGCCACGGCCGATGATCAGCGGAATACGACCGCCGGCACGGACTTCGTCCAGCAGCACAGGGGTCTTCATTTCGAAGGTGGTGATGACTTCGTCGGTACCGTGCTTGCAGACTTTGCCAGCGTGCGGGTACAGGTCGATCACGTCGCCCATGTTCATGTTCGACACGTCGAACTCGATTGGCAGTGCGCCGGCATCTTCCATGGTGTTGTAGAAGATCGGAGCGATTTTGCTGCCGAAGCAGAAACCGCCAGCGCGCTTGTTCGGCACGTAAGGGATGTCGTCGCCGAAGAACCACAGCACCGAGTTGGTTGCCGATTTACGCGAGGAACCGGTACCGACCACGTCACCGACGTAGGCGATCGGGAAGCCTTGACCGCGCATTTCTTCGATCTGCTTCATCGGACCGGTCTTGCCTTGCTCGTCCGGAACGATGCCGTCACGGGCCATTTTCAGCATGGCCAGGGCGTGCAGCGGGATGTCAGGACGCGACCAGGCGTCTGGTGCCGGGGACAGGTCGTCGGTGTTGGTTTCGCCGGTGACCTTGAACACGCGCAGGCTGATCTTGTCGGCCAGGACAGGGCGTTTCTTGAACCACTCGCCATCAGCCCAGGATTGCAGCACGGCTTTGGCGTGAACGTTGCCGTTCTTGGCTTTTTCAGCCACGTCGTGGAAGGCATCGAACATCAGCAGGGTGTGCTTGAGTTCTTCGGCAGCCACTGGCGCCAGCTCGGCGTTGTCCAGCAGTTCAACCAGAGTCACGATGTTGTAGCCGCCCTGCATGGTGCCGAGCAGTTCTACAGCGCGCTTCTTGTCCAGCAGAGGGGAGGTGACTTCGCCTTTGGCCAGGGCCGACAGGAAACCGGCTTTGACGTAAGCGGCTTCGTCCACTCCTGGTGGTACGCGATTGGTGATCAGGTCAACGAGGAAAGCTTCTTCGCCAGCCGGAGGATTCTTCAGCAGCTCGACCAGGCCTGCAGTTTGTTCGGCGTTAAGCGGCTGGGGAACGATACCCAGGGCTGCACGCTCTTCGATATGTTTGCGGTAGGCTTCAAGCACAGTTATTACCCTCATCAGTGGTCCCAAATGGGTGTCCGGGACGCTCATCCCGAAATTGCCGTACTCATGCACCGCACGACGTTGTGGGTCGTTTGGCCAGAATTACCGGCAATTCCTTACAGAAGCTGCTTTCAAAGTTTTACGCCTGCAGAACGGGGAGCTGATGAGGGTTGGCGTTGGGCTTTTCCCCGCTGGAAAAACCCTTCGCCAACACCGCTCTGAAGGAACGACTGTGCTCGTGACGCTTTGAAAACAGCTTCTAACGGACATTGGCGCCTTAAAAGGCTGGCTGATTCTACGGCAAAAAAAATTTAAAGGTAAGTCGCGCTCTATTGGACTTTGGTGGCGTTGTGCGCGGGCGAGGCAAACCGCGAGCCAGCGCTTGCCCCTGACGTTTGAGGGGTGATCAATGCCCGACAAAGGGCTAACATGCCGGCCTGTTCCGCGTTTCAGTGTTTTGCCAATTTATGCCCAATCAGACCATCAAGACCCCCTGCGTCGGCCTCTGCTCCACTGTTTACGGAGATCTGGTGTGCCGTGGCTGCAAGCGTTTCCACCACGAAGTGATCCACTGGAATGGTTACGGCGAGGAGGAAAAGCGTGCGGTGTGGTTGCGTCTGGAGCAATTGCTGTCACAAGTGATGGCGAGCAAGGTCGAGATCTTCGATCCGGCGCGCCTGCGCCAACAGCTGGAACAGCGCAAGATCCGCTTCGTGCCGCATCAGTCGGAATATTGCTGGGCCTATCAGCTGATTGCACGCGGAGCGCGGGTGATCATTAATCTGGAAGCCTACGGGATGGTGTTGCTGCCGGAGTTCCGCGACTGGAACCTGCCGGAGTTGCGCGATGCCATTGATCGGGAATTCTTCCTGCTGTCGGAAGCGCATTATCAGCGCTATATCGCACCGGGCTTCCTCAAGGACGTCTTTGGCGCCTGAAGATCAAAAGCTTCGCGAGCAAGCCCGCTCCCACAGGAGATTGCATTCCAAATGTGGGAGCGGGCTTGCTCGCGAAGACTGACTTTCAAACGCCGCAGTCCTTAATGCTTCACCGCCAACTCCACCAGATGATCCTCAACCTCCTGCGGCTTGAGCACCAGCACGTCGCTTTCCAGAGCATCCAGCACCACTTCGGCGGTATTGCCGATCAGTGCGCCCGACAACCCGGTGCGCGCCACGGTGCCGATCACGGTCACTGCCGCCTGCAGCTTGTGCGCCATGAACGGAATCAGCACATCCGCCGGGCCTTCCTCGATGTGCAGGTGTTCGTCGTCCACATCGAACTCGGCCTGAAACGCCTTGCACTGTTCGCGGTATTTCGCCTCGATGGTTTCCTTGAGTTGAAAGGTCGGATCCGCTGCCGAGAGCATGGGTGACGGATGCGCCGTGATCACATGCAGATGCGCCTTGGCGAGGCTGGCAATGTCGTAGCCGTGATCAATGATCGTGGTGTGCAAATGCCGGTGTTCGCCATCGGCATTGCCCACGTCCACGGCCGCAAGAATCACCCGGTCTTTCCAGGAAGTGGATGTTTTTACCAATAGCACCGGGGTCGGGCAGTGGCGCAGCAGTTTCCAGTCCGCCGGCGTCAGCAGAGCCTTTTTCAGCGCACTGTCGGGATAGTGCTGCTTGATCACCAGCCCGCAGCCTTCGGCCTGCTGCACATCGATGATGGTTTCATGCAGGCTCTCGTTCCATGCCTGTTCGGTGGTCGCGCTGTAGCCATCCGCCAGCAGCGCGGCTTTGAGCACGCCGAGCATGCCGGCGTGGTCGTGCTTGCGGTCGCACACCAGCAAGTGGAGATGGGCCTGGGTCACGCCGGCGATCAGCTTGGCGCGCTTGAGCGCCAGGCTTTCCGAATGTTCGGGTTCGATGACCACCAGAATGCTGCGAATGGCTTGCATGAGCGGAGTCTCCAGCAAAGAAAAGGCACGGCGTTGCACAACTATAGTTGCTGCTCATGCGCCTGCGACTTGATGCATATCAACGCCTGCGACTGGTGGTCTGCGGGCAGGCCGGTATAATCGGCGCCCTTCGCGCCAATACCTTTACCGTGAGCCCCATGATCCTTCCCGAAATCCACGAATTCCTTGGCTGCCGCACGCCCGACGCCTGGGTCCAGGCGGCACTGGCCGATCAAGAAACCCTGCTGATCGACCACAAGAACTGCGAGTTCAAGGCCGCCAGCACCGCGCTGAGCCTGATTGCCAAGTACCATTCCCACGTCGACCTGATCAATATGATGTCGCGTCTGGCCCGGGAAGAACTGGTGCACCACGAACAAGTCATGCGCATCATGAAACGCCGCAAGATCGAGCTGCGCCAGTTGCACGCCGGGCGTTACGCCTCGGGCCTGCGCAAAGTGGTGCGCAGCCATGAGCCGGTGAAACTGGTGGATACCCTGGTGGTCGGTGCATTTATCGAAGCGCGCAGTTGCGAGCGTTTCGAAGCGCTGGTGCCGCATCTGGACGAAGAACTCGGCAAGTTCTATTTCGGCCTGCTGAAAAGCGAGGCGCGGCACTTCCAGGGTTATCTGAAACTGGCTTACCAGTACGGCGACGCGAAGGACATCGCTCAGGTGATCGACAAGGTGCGTGCTGCCGAGCAGGAGCTGATCGAGTCGCCGGATGAAGAATTCCGCTTTCACAGTGGTGTGCCGGCCGCGGCCTGAAACACAAACTGTTAAAAACTCTTAAGAGTATGAAATATCACCGAGAACCGGCCCCTGCGACCGGTTTTTGCTGCCCGAAACAACGCCTCGCCGACGAATCCCGCCATACTGTCGCCCACTTCACACATGGGTTGGCAGACGGTCGTTATGGATAACCTGGGTTTTGGCAAAGTCCTGCTGGTCGAAGACGATGAGCGTCTGGCCACGTTGATTGCGCACTTTCTCGAACAACATGGCTACGAGGTGCGCGCGGTGCATCGCGGCGATCTGGCAGTGGCCGCGTTTCTCGAGTTCCAGCCCAAAGTGGTGGTGCTCGACCTGATGCTGCCGGGGCAGAGCGGCCTGCACGTGTGCCGGGAAATCCGCAGCGTGTCGGACACGCCAATTGTCATCCTTACCGCCAAGGAAGACGACCTCGACCATATTCTCGGCCTGGAATCCGGCGCCGACGACTACGTGATCAAACCGATCAAACCGCCGGTACTGCTCGCTCGGCTGCGCGCCTTGCAGCGGCGGCAGATGCCGGAAGCTGGCGTGGTCAGTGCGCTGGAGTTCGGGCGCTTGAGCATCGATCGCAGCTGTCGCGAAGTGCGTCTGGCCGGCGAGATCATCGAAATGACCACCATGGAATTCGAGCTGCTGTGGTTGCTGGCCAGCGCCGCCGGCAAGACCCTGTCCCGCGATGACATCCTCAATCGCATGCGCGGTATCGCTTTTGACGGGCTCAACCGCAGCGTCGACGTGTACATCAGCAAGTTGCGCAACAAACTCAAGGACAATCCCCGCGAACCGGTGTGCATCAAGACCGTGTGGGGCAAGGGGTATCTGTTCAATCCGTTCGCGTGGGAGCTGTAGATGCTGCGGTTATTCCTCGGGCTGTTTCTGGTGATGACGGTGGGCCTGGTCCTGGCCCTGCAAACTGTCGAGCGTACGTTCGATGCCTTGCTCGACTATCAGATGCAGGACTACAACCGCGAGGCGGTGCGTGGCCAGGCCTGGACGCTGGGGGAGTTGCTGCGCAACCTCGACGGCCCGGCCCGTGAAAAACAATTGCAGGCCCTGCGCCCGCACTATGGCCTGGGGTTGACCTTGGTCGACGCCGATCAACTGGCGCTCAGCGACGAGGAAAAAGCCGAGCTGGCGCAAGGCTTGCTGGTGATCCGCGACAAATACACCCAATACATTTCAGCCATCGACGGCGGCTCGCAACTGCTCAGCATTCGCTTGCCCGCCGAACCCAGCCTGATGCCGTTCTACATTGCCGGTGCCTACTTGATGATCGCCGTGCTGATCGGCTGTGTGTTGTTTTTCTGGGTGCGTCCGCACTGGCGCGATCTGGAAAAACTGCGTCTGGCCGCCGAGCGCTTTGGCGACAACGACCTGTCGGTGCGCATTCAACTGTCCAAGCGCTCGAACATTCGCGATCTGGCTGAACACTTCAACCTGATGGCGGCGCGCATCGAGAGTTTGATCGCCAATCAGCGTGAGCTGACCAACGCGGTTTCCCACGAACTGCGCACGCCGATTACGCGATTGTCGTTCGAACTCGACCAGCTCAAGCAGCAACCGGACGCCAGCCAGAACCGCGAACTGATCGCCGACATGTACGCCGACCTTGGCGAACTGGAAGAAATGGTCTCCGAGCTGCTGACCTACGCCAGCCTCGAACGTGGCGCGACGGTGATCAAGTGCGAAAACATTCAAGCGGCCAACTGGCTCGACAGCGTGGTCGGCAGTGTGGCGCTGGAGGCGGAAGCGGCGGGAGTGCAGTTGCTGATTGGTGATTGCCTGCTCGACACCGTGCGCATCGAGCCGCGGTTCATGGCGCGGGCGGTGATCAATCTGCTGCGCAACGCCATTCGTTATGCCGAGCAGCGAGTCGAAGTGACGCTGGTGCGCAGCGGCGATTACTACGAAGTGCGGGTCAACGACGACGGCCCGGGTGTGCCGGTGGAAGGTCGGGAGAAGATCTTCGAGCCGTTCTCGCGGCTGGATGCCAGTCGCGACCGTCGTACCGGCGGTTTCGGCCTGGGTCTGGCGCTGGTGCGGCGGGTGTCGCAGTCTCATGGCGGGCAGGTCGAGGTCGGGGAATCAGTGTGGGGTGGGGCGTCGTTCCGGATGACCTGGGCGCATCTGGACTGATTTGTGTAGACAGGTTGGGCCCTATCGCGAGCAGGCTCACTCCTACATTTGGAATGCATTCCCTTGTAGGAGTGAGCCTGCTCGCGATAGGGCCATTAATCACAACACCCCCCCTGTCATTTGACCAACCCCAACCGCTCATGCCACTGCGCAATCGACTCCTCGGGATACACCGCAAACTGCTTGTCCTTGGGCTTCGCATCCACCTCGACCCAGGCCGCCTTCGACCCCAGCATCAAATGCGTGTGCTGCGGCGGCACCGGCAGTGGCGTATCGATGGCCGAGGCGAATGGATGAATCAACTCCGGCCATTCCGGGCTGAACAGCCACAAGCCGCTGCCGCACTGTGAGCAGAAATGCCGCTCGGCGGTGCTGCGATGGGCACGTTTTTCACCTGCTTCCTTCATCTTCGCGTGGTAGATGCTGATGTGCTTGCGCCCCTGAACCTTGAGGCTGGCCGCATCGCCACCGAGGTTGATCGCGTAGCCGCCACCGCCTTGAGTCTTGCGGCAGATCGAGCAGTAGCAGCGTTGATAGGGGTAGGGATGGGCGCTGGTCAGGCTGAAGGTGACGGCGCCGCAATGGCAGGAGCCTTCGAGGTGCATGTTGGGCCTCCGGTTGGCTGAAGTGGGTGCGGTTGAGCCTAGAAGATTTGTGGTGATCATGTTGACGCCTTCGCGAGCAAGCCCGCTCCCACAGGGGAACGCATTTCAAAGTGTGGGAGCGGGCTTGCTCGCGAAGAACGATAACGCGGTGCCACTGGACGCCTGCTCAAGGCCCGGTCAGCATGTCCCAAAAAAAGGCACCCCAACCCATGCGAAGACTCCCATCACTGGCCGCCCTGCGAACCTTCGAATGCGCCGCCCGCCACGCGCATTTCGGCCGGGCTGCCGCCGAGTTGTGCGTCACCGACAGCGCGGTCAGCCACCAGATCCGTCAGCTCGAAGAGCAGCTCGGCGTCTCGCTGTTCATCCGCGAAGGCCGGCAGATCCGCCCGACCATCGCCGCCGGACGCTTGATGCAAAGCCTGCAACAGGCCTTCGAACTGATCGGCGAGGCCTGCGATGAACTGCGCGATCCTTCCTCGCTGGCGGTGTTGCGCCTGGCGGTCACCGCCGAGCTGGCGCAAAAGTGGCTGATGAACCGCCTCACCGATTTCTACGCACGCTATCCGCACATCACCCTGCATCTCTACGAACAGCCGATCGACGCCAGCGCGCCGGGCGAAGACATCGACCTGGCGATCACCTACGGCACCGGCCCGGTGGACAGCAGCGCCTACTTCGTACGGCCGTTGCCGGCGCTGCAGTTCTTCCCGGTATGCAGCCCGGGGCTGTTCAACCAGGGCACTCTGAAAACCCCGAAAGACCTGGCGCGCCACTGCCTGCTGCATGACGATCAGGACGGCAAGACCTGGACCGCCTGGCTGACCAGTCACGCCGGCGATCTGCGCCCGCAGCGCCAGTTGTATTTCGCCCATGCCGGTCTGGCGCTGGAAGCGGCGGCGCAGGGGCAGGGTGTGGCGATGGGCGACAACCTCACCGCGCAGGAGGACTTGCTGAGCGGGCGGCTGGTGCGGCCATTCACCTCGAGCATGACCGCGCTGGGCCAATACGCGCTGGTCTGCGAGCGGCTGCGCCTGGAGCGGCCGGCGGTGGCGCAGATGCTTGAATGGTTCAACGATCAACTGGCCGATTGATGAGTTGAATTCAACTGTTCCGCAATAATCATCGTTGGCGGGCCAGCCGTCCGCGACCGTAGCCTGTGGTCATTCCCAACCCCAAGACGAGGTTTGACCATGGCACGTTTGCTCGACTCCACCCCCAAGCGCGACGGCTTCCGTCTGCCCGGCGAATTCGAAGCCAAGTCCGGCTGCTGGCTCGGCTGGCCGGAGCGCAACGACGTGTGGCGCAACGGCGCGAAACCGGCGCAGAAAGTCTGGGTGCAGATCGTCACCGCCATCTCCCACAGCGAACCGGTCACCGTGTGTGCCTCCGCCGCGCAATTCGCCACTGCGCGCCGCCAGTTGCCGCCGCAAGTGCGCGTGGTCGAGATGACCTGCAACGACACCTGGTTCCGCGACAGCGGTCCGTGCTTCGTGGTCAACGACCAGAGCGGCGAAGTGCGTGGCGTCGACTTCGAATTCAACGCCTATGGCGGCCTCGACGGCGGGCTGTACTACCCGTGGGACAAGGACGATCAGATCGCCAGCAAGATCCTCGAAATCGAACGCTTCGACCGTTACCGCGCACCGCTGATTGCCGAACTCGGCGGCATCCAGAGTGACGGCCAGGGCAGCATCCTCACCACCGAACAGTGCCTGCTCAACCGCAATCGCAACCAGCATCTGGGCAAGGATGAAGTAACCCGGCGCCTGACCGATTACCTCGGCGCCGAACAAGTGATCTGGCTGCCACGCGGCTGCAAGTTCGACGAAACCGATGGCCATGTCGATGACCTCGCCTGCTTCGTGCGCCCCGGCGAAGTGGTGCTGCAGTGGACCGACAACCGCGACGATCCGCAATGGGAAATCTATCAAGAGGCCTACGACATCTTGCGCAGCACCCGTGACAGCCGTGGCCGCGAGTTGATCGTGCACAAGCTGCCGCAACCGGACGTGCTGGAGTGGACCGCTGAGGAAGCCGAAGGCCTCGATCAGCAGGACAGCACCCACACCCGTCAGGCCGGCACCAGAATCTGTGCGTCGTATATCAACTACTACGCCGGCAACAGCTCGATCGTGGTGCCGCTGTTCGGTGATCGCAACGATCAGGTGGCCATGGCGACTCTCGCCGAGCTGTTCCCGCAGCACAAGATCGTCGGCATCGAAAATTCCCGGGAAATCCTCCTCGGTGGCGGCAACGTCGCGTGCATCACCATGCCGCAATACGCCGGCACGTCTAATCGCAAGGGGGTGTGATGATGGGCCTGCACAAACTGACTCAAGCGTTATTGCTGGTGCTTGCACCCCTGTGTGTGCAGGCCGCCGACACCGCCAGACCGGTGGTTAATCTGTATATCTGGGGCGAGTACCTGGCCCCGGATACGCTGAAGAACTTCGAGGCGCAGACCGGTATTCATGTGGTCGCCGATCACTTCGATTCGCTGGAAACCGTGGAGACCAAACTGCTCACCGGACGTAGCGGGTATGACCTGGTACTGACCGCCGGCCAGCACCTGTCGCGGGCCATTGAAAGCGGTGCGATCCAGCCGCTGGACAAGGCGCGGGTGCCGCATTTTGCCGGAGTCGGTGACGAGTTCCGCCAGCACATGGCGGTGTTCGATCCGGGCAACCGTTATGCCGGTATTTATGCATGGGGCACCACCGGTGTGGGTTATCAGGAGCAGGCAATCAAGCAGCGTCTGTCGAACGCGCCGACCGACAGCTGGGCGATGCTGTTCGACCCGGCGGTGGTCTCGAAATTTGCCGATTGCGGAGTGAGTCTGCTCAACGATCCGAACGAGGTGTTCGCGGCGGTCATGAAGTACCTGGGCCTGGACATCAACCGGCAGAACCTTGATGACTTGAAACTCGCCGAGCAGCAACTGGCGAAGATCCGCCCGTACATTCGCTACTTCGACAACGATCTGAACATCAGCGACCTGGCCAACGGCAATACCTGCGTGGCGATGTCGTGGAATGGCAACGTGGCGATTGCAGCAGGGCAGGCGCAAGCGGCGAACAAGCCGTTCCAGCTCAGTTACCGTATCCCCAAAGAAGGCACGTTGATCTGGTTTGACGCCATGGTCATTCCCAAGGATGCGCCGCATCCGCAGGCGGGGCTGGCGTTGATGGATTACCTGATGACCCCTGAGGTGATCGCGCCGATTACCGACACCATCCACTACGCCAATGCGATCACGGCGGCGGATGGTCTGGTGGATGCATCGATCCGTAATGATCCGGGGACGTATCCGTCGGAGGCGGTGCGGGCTTCGCTGTACAGCAAGAATGACAATGGCAAGGCGTTCAATCGGGCTTTGATTCGGGCGTTCAGCAAGTTGAAATCTGGCCTCTGAAAAGCCAACCCTCACCCCAGCCCTCTCCCAGAGGGAGAGGGAGCCGACCGAGGAGTCTTGCGTAATACATTGACCTGAAAATCCTGGGCGACTATGGATTCGCAGCAGCTATTACAGGTCGGCAAACATCTCCAGTCTCCCCCAGTCAGTTCCCTCTCCTGGAAGGACAGGGAGCCAACCGGGGCGACTATGGATTCACAGCCGCTATTTCAGGTCGGCGGATATCTCCAATCTCCCCCAGTCAGTTCCCTCTCCCTCCGGGAGAGGGCTAGGGTGAGGGCAGCGGTTTTGGCACGCGCCACAAATACCACGCCGCCACCGTCCGATACGGACTCCACGCCAAGCCGATCTCGATCATCTGCCTGCGCGTCGGCTGTACCTCCAGCGCCTTCAAGCGGCGATAGCCCTCGCGCACGCCAAAATCATCCGCCGGCAGAATATCCATGCGCTCCAGGCTGTAAATCAGCAGCATCTCCACGGTCCAGCGGCCAACCCCGCGCAGGCTGACCAGGCGTTCGATCAGCGCTTCATCCTCCATTGCCAGCGCGGTGGGATAATCCGGCACCACACCGTCCAGCGTTGCCCGGGCGATGCCCTGAATGGTCGCAATCTTGCCCGCCGAAAAACCGCAGCCGCGCAGTTGATCGAAGTCGGTCGCGAGAATCTGTTCCGGCCGGGGAAACGTCTGCCCCGGAAACAGCGCCACCAGACGCCCGACAATTGCGTCCCCAGCCTTGGCGTGCAGTTGCTGATAAGCAATTGCCCGCACCAGCGATTCGTAAGGGTCACGCGCCGGGTGCGGTTGATGCAGGCACTGGCCGACGGCTGCAACGTGGCGCTGCCAGTCCTCGTTGAGCGCGGCCAGAAATTCGCTGGCCGCCTGATAACGATCCGGCATGCTATTTCAGCAGTCCGTTGACTTCGCCGTAGGTCAGCGCCTTCAGGTCGTGGGTGTCGAGCTTGCCGCTGGCGAGGAAGCTTTTCACCAGCGAACCCATCGCGCCGTAGAGGAACTCGGCGATCCCGGACCCGGCGCTCAAGCGCCGCACGCCCAGAGCTTGCAGCTCGGTCGGCGACGGCAGGCAGGCGAAGCCGAGCACGTTCACCGGCAGTGACGTGCCCTTGCAGATTGCCTCGATTTCATAAGCGGCGGTCACGCCAGCGGCAAACAAGCCATCGGCCCCGGCGGCCTGGTACAACGCTGAACGGTGCAGGGTTTCGGCGACGCGATCCTCGGCCGGTACCAGGCCCTTGAGGTAGACGTCAGTGCGTGCGTTGATGAACAGCTTCACACCACGCTTCTGAGCGATCTGCCGTGCTACTTCGATCTTGCGCGCCAACAGCTCCGGGGCGCCGCTGCCGTCCTCGATATTGATCCCGACCGCACCGGCGGCGAGCACCGCGTCGACCACTTCGGCCACACGGCCAAGGTCATCGGAATAACCCGCCTCGATGTCCACGCTCAGCGGCACCTGGATCACCCGCGCGATGGATTCCACGGTTGAAATCAGCCGTTCGAGGGGCAGGGTGTTGCCGTCTGGATAGCCATGCGCCCAAGCGACTGCCGCGCTGCTGGTGGCGACCGCTTGCCCACCCGCGTGCTCGACCAGCCGCGCGCCTGTGGCGTCGGCGACGTTGGTCAGGATCAGCAGACCTTCCTGGTGTAACTGGCGGAACCGAGTGTCGAGCGCGTTCATCGAAATCCCTTCTTGTGAGTGGTGCGAAGCGTCAGAAAGCCAGTGGTTGCGTGAGCTGCACCGCAGCGTTTTCCAGCCTCAGCAAAAACGCCTTGCGCGGCTGTCCACCACCATAGCCGGTCAGCGAACCGTCCGCACCGATCACCCGATGGCACGGGACCACGATCGACAGCCGATTGTGCCCATTGGCCAAGCCTACCGCGCGACTGGCGCCGGGTTTGCCCAGGCGTGAGGCGATGGCGCCGTAGGTGCTGGTCTGGCCATAGGGAATTTGCAGCAGTTGCTCCCAGACTTGCTGGTCGAACGCGCTGCCGGGCAGATGCAGCGGGACGCTGAATGCACTGCGCGTCCCGGCAAAATATTCGTTGAGTTGCTCTTCGATCTGCCGCAAAGGCGCGTTGTGTCCCGGGGCGACCACGTAGCCATGACGGCTTTGCAGCTCTTCGACTTCGCGGGTCAGCGCCGGGCGATCGAGAAACTCCAGCAACACCAGTCCGCGACGTTCGGCCATGGCGATCATCGGCCCCAGCGGCGTGGTCAGGCGGGTGAACAGCAGCGGTTCACTGTTGGCCGCGCGGCCCGGGGTGATGTGGAACGACTTCTGGAACGCATCGCGAAAACCGCTGAGCGATTCGTAGCCGGAGTCGAACGCCGCATGGTCAATCGAGGTGCCTTGGCGAATCCCGCCCAGCGCCATACCGAGCCGGCGCGTGCGTAGCCAGGCATGGAAGGTCATGCCGAAATGCTGTTTGAACCAGCGCCGCAGCTTCAGCGGTTCGATGCCTTCGGCCAGCAGTTGCGCATCGCTCCAGCGCATTTCCGGGTCGGCATCGACGGCGGTGAGCAGGCGCTGCACCCAGTCGGGGGCGATGGCTGCGGCGTCCAGCGGTTTGCAGCGCAGGCAGGCGCGATAACCGGCGCTCAAGCACTCATCGGCATGGGCGAAGAATTCGACGTTCTCCGGTTTCGGCTTGCGCGCCGTGCAGCTGGGGCGGCAGAAGATCCCGGTGGTTTTCACGGCCGTGAAGAACACCCCTTCGTAGGCGGTGTCGCGTTCGAGCATGGCGCGAACCATCTCGGCGCGGGGTGGCAGGAGTGCGGTTTGTATGTTCATGGGCAGAGCTTAAATCCAGGATTTCGATGGCTCCACCGAAAAATCGACAGTGAATTTTTTCGATTCTGCACCACAATCAGCGGATCGCCGATTCGCTGGAGCCAACCATGCCACCGTTCATCATTCAACACATCGATCACATCGTCCTGCGTGTCGCCGATCTGCAACGCAGTATCGAGTTCTACCGCCAGGTCTTCGGCGCCGAGGTGGTCAGGCACAACGAACCATTGGGTCTGGTGCACCTGCGCGCCGGCACCTCGATGATCGACCTCGTCGACTTGCAAGGCGAACTTGGCAAAAGGGGCGGCGGGGCGGCCGGTGCCGAGCGGCGCAACGTCGATCACTTCTGCCTGCGCATCGAGCCGTTCGATGAGCCGGCGCTGATCGAACACTTGCAGTCCTGCGGCCTGAGCGTCGAAAAAGCTGCCAGACGCTTCGGCGCCGAGGGCTACGGCCTGTCGTTGTATTGCTTCGACCCGGACGGCAATCAGGTCGAACTCAAAGGGCCGTCCGAGGCCTAGGTATCACGCGCGTTTCGCCAGCAACAACACCGAAGCCGCTGCCGACAACAGCCCTGCGCAGCAACGGTTGAAGATCCGTTTGCCGCGCGGCTCGGCGAACCAGCGGCGCATGTGCAGGCCCATCCACGCGTAGGCGCCGATGGCAATCCATTCCAGCAGCAGAAACAGCGCGCCGAGCACGGCGAATTGCGCCGCCACCGGGCGGCTCGGATCAACGAATTGCGGCAGAAACGCGGTGAACAACAGGATCGCCTTCGGATTGCCCGCCGCCACCAGAAACTCCTGACGTGCCAGCCGCCAGAACCCCACCGACGCTCCTGCGACCTGCTGCTCGGCCTCGGGGTTGGCCCGCCACAGTTGCCAGGCCAAGTAAAGCAGGTACGCCGCGCCGATGATCTTGATCGCATGGAACAGCCATTCCGAGGTCTGCAGCACCACCGACAGTCCCGCGCCGGCGAGGGCGATCATTGCGGCGAATGCAACGATTCGCCCGATACCGGCGGCGCAGGCCCGACGATAACCGTAGCGGGTGGCATTGCTCACCGACAGCAGGTTGTTCGGGCCGGGGGCCATGTTCAGGGCGAAACAGGCCGGGAGAAACAGCGAGAGCGTGGCGAGATCCATGGGCTTGGGCTCCAGAAGCGATGACGCTTTTTTATCACAGGCTGAGGGCGCCTTGACCCGTACAGTCACGTGGTGCTGTCGCGGTACAGCATCGGCAGCCCTTTAATCGAGTCGAACTTTTCTGATTCTTCAGAACTCTGAAAGGTCAGAAGGCGCTGGTTTCGTCAGAAAAATCTGTGCGCCAAGTCAGAAAAAGGCGTTTGCCGTGTAATATCCGTCCAAAGCTGCAAACACCCTGCCGGCCCCGAAGCGGCCCCACCAAGAGCGATCTACATGCAAGCAAAGGCCCGTGAAGTTTATGTGCCACCGGTGCTGCAAGATCTGCGAGCCGGCACTGCCGAACTGCACATCGCACTGGAAAAACGTCTTCCTTTTTTCTCCGATACCCTCGATTCCAACGCTTTTTTGCGGTTGATGCAGGCCTACTACGGCTTTTATCGACCGCTGGAAAGTGCACTGCTCGACAGTGGCGTGATCCCGGTCGATTTCGATCTTGCGCCACGTCTCAAGGCACCGACCCTGTTCAATGATCTGAGGGCCCAGGGTCTGTCGGTCGAGGCTATCGCCCGTTTGCCGCTGTGTCAGGCGCTGCCCGTGATCGACTCCAACGCTGCCTGTCTGGGAGTGACGTACGTGCTGGAAGGGGCAACCCTCGGCGGGCAGATCCTGCGCCGCGAAATCGCCTCGCGGTTGAGCCTGAACGCCGACAATGGCGCGGCATTCCTCGACATTTATGGCGCCGCCACCGGCCGCCGCTGGCGCGCTTTCATTGAATACCTGGGCAGTCGATCGCTGGATGCGAGCGAACGTGAAGCCGTGGTTGCGGCGGCCCGAACCACATTCAGTTGTTTCGAGCGCTGGCTCGAAAGCCGGGAGGTACTGGCATGAACCCGCAAGACCAAGAAGCCTTTGAAGAACTGCTGGCCAACTGTGCCGACGAACCGATCCGCTTTCCCGGGGCAATCCAGCCCCATGGCCTGTTGCTGACCCTGAGTGAGCCGGCGCTGGAAATCATTCAGATCAGCGCCAATGTCGAGACCCTGCTGGCACGCCCGGCGCAGGAACTGATCGGTCAGCCGCTGCACCAATTGCTGGGTGAGACGCACGCGGCGGCCGTGCGCGAGGCGTTGCAACAACCGGTATTTGCCGATGCCGCACCGCTGCACTTTCGCCTCAACGGCACCGCGTTCGAAGGTCTGCTGCACCGGCATCAAGGCGTGTTGATTCTGGAACTGGAAATCCACGTCGAGAACTTCCAGCCGCGTAACGTCGCCGGCAACCAGACCCATCTGGGGCGCATGCTCCAGCGCTTGCAAGCGGCCACTTCGCTGCAGGCCCTGTACGACATCAGCGTCAAGGAAATCCAGGCGATGACCGGTTACGACCGGGTGCTGATCTACCGCTTCGAGGAGGAGGGCCACGGTCAGGTGATCGCCGAGGCGTCCGATCCGTCGATGGAAGTGTTCAACGGCCTGTTTTTCCCGGCCTCGGACATCCCCGAGCAGGCGCGCGAGCTGTACCGCACCAACTGGCTGCGGATCATCCCGAATGCCGATTACCAGCCGGTGCCGCTGGTGCCCAAGCTGCGCCCGGACACCCAGACCCCGTTGGACCTGAGTTTCGCCACCCTGCGCAGCGTCTCGCCGATTCATTGCCAGTACATGAAGAACATGGGCGTGCTGTCGTCGATGAGCATCTCGCTGCTCAAGGGCGACAAACTCTGGGGCCTGATCAGCTGCGGCAACCGCCAGCCGTTGCATGTGCCGCACGAACTGCGCAGCGCGTGCCAGACCATCGGTCAGGTGCTGTCGCTGCAGATCAGTGCTATGGAAGCGCTGGAAATCAGCCGCCAACGCGAGGAGAAAGTCGAGGCGCTGGCGCTGCTCAATCAAGCCATGATCGACTCGCCGGAAAATGTCTTCGATGGTCTGGCGCAGCAACCGCAAGTGCTGATGGCGCTGGCCGGGGCGGGGGGCATTGCGATCATCGAAGACAAGCAGTTGCACCGTTATGGCAACTGCCCGGAGCCGGAAGACATTCGCGCCTTGCACAAGTGGTTGCAGGAAACCGGTGAGCCGGTGTTCGCCAGCCATCATCTGGCGAGCGTCTATCCGCCAGCCGCGCAGTTTCAGCAAGTGGCCAGCGGCGTGCTTGCCATGAGCCTGCCCAAACCGGTGGACAACGGGGTGATGTGGTTCCGTCCCGAGGTCAAGGAAAACATCAACTGGAGCGGCGACCCGCGCAAACCGCTGGATCTGGAAAATTCCGACGCCGGCCTGCGTCTGCGTCCGCGTACTTCGTTCGAAATCTGGAAAGTCGAGATGGCTGGAATCTCCACCAAATGGAGTCACGGTGATCTGTTCGCGGCCAATGACCTGCGCCGTTCGGCACTGGAAAACGACCTCGCCCGTCAGGTGCGCCGTGAGCAGGAGGCGGTGCGCGCCCGTGATGAACTGGTAGCGGTGGTGTCCCACGACCTGCGCAACCCGATGACGGTGATTTCCATGCTCTGCGGCATGATGCAGAAGACCTTCAGTTCCGACGGCCCGCACACCTCGCGGCGCATCTCCACGGCGATCGACACCATGCAGCAGGCGGCCGGGCGGATGAACACACTGCTCGAAGACTTGCTCGACACCTCGAAGATCGACGCCGGGCGCTACACCATCGCCCCGCAGACCCTGGATGTCGGGCAGATGTTCGAGGAAACCCAGTCGCTGCTCGGGCCACTGGCGCTGGACAAGGACATCAGCATCTCGTTCGAGGCCGATCCCGACCTGAAAATCCACGCCGACCCGGAGCGCCTGTTTCAGGTGCTGTCGAACCTGATCGGCAACGCGATCAAGTTCACCCCGCGCAAAGGTTCGGTGGGCGTGTTGGCCAAGTCTGACGGCAAAGAGATCGTGTTTACCGTGCGCGATACCGGCGAAGGCATTCCCAAGGAAAACCTGGCGCGGGTGTTCGACCGTTACTGGACGGTTAAGGAGGGCAACCCGACCGGAACCGGACTGGGCTTGTACATCACGCAGGGGATTGTTGAAGCCCATGGCGGGCGGATCGAGGCCAGCAGTGAGCCGGGTGAGGGCACGGAGTTTCGGTTTACGGTGCCGGCGCTGGTCGGGAACGACTGATAGCCGTACATCGGGACAAGAACAGCCCGGCGGGTGAATGCCCGCCGGGCTGCTGCTACTCGCAGTTAAAGGCTTGCCAGTGTTCCATCGACGCCATGAATTGCGCTGAATGCTTCTTTCGAAAGCGGGTTGAAACGGTTGCGTCGTAGCTCGCTGATTGCGAACAACGCACGGCCTGTGCGGCCATTGCCGTCACCGAACGCATGGAAACCCACAACCGCACCGAGCAGTTGCTTGCCGAAGTGTTCATGAGCGGGGTTCAGTATTTTCAGATGATCCTGCATCAACGCGAAGCCGCTGATGTCGCTAACATATTTCGCCTCATTCAAGCCCACGCGAACGACGTCGGCGGTGGCGGGCGCGATCCTAAGATGTAACTGCGCTATGACCGCAGGATCGGTCAGCGATTTACTGCTGGCCGCGTATTCGCGCAGTGCCGCGACGATGCTGTCAAAGTTGTTACCTTGCGAGTTCGATGCATAAACAATCCATGCGCCGGCTCGCTCGGCATTATCGCTGAGGCCTCGTATGTTGTATCGCGACTCATCCAATATCCCATTGTAAGGGGCGGCGCCCAAGTCCTGTTTCAGCAGATTCTGCTGATAATTTTTGATGTAGTTAGCTTTGCGGACTTCGACCTCGGTGAGCGTTGCCAGCGAGGTTGCATATGCATTGGCTAGTGTACGAGTAGAGCTGTAGTCGAACGCATTTTTGGACATGAAGGTTTTTAGCAGATCTTCCACAGCCGTCTTGCCAATCAGTTTCTCAAGCTCTTGAGCTGATTGCAGTTTGCGTGTGGTATCGAGAATCGAATTCCGGAAAAGGTGATCCAGCTCAAACGCGCTGACATCCTTGGGGAGCGCAATGGTCTTGTCAGTCATGCGAGTCAGGATCTGGCTTGTGCTCTCGATGGTGTCATCCTTGAACAACGCTCTGGCATGCGCCAGCGTCGGCAACGTCATGCGAATCTCTGCTGCAACCCCGGTCTTGCTCAGTGCCTTGACCAGATCGTACGAGCCGCTGCTGGTACTGCTCAGCGCTCGGAGTTGTCCGGCTCCGGCCCGGATGACGGTATGGCCGAAATGGCTGAGTTTCATCACGCCTTTGCCGACCAGTCTGGCGCCACCGTAAACCAGCTTCGGAACGCCATCGAGCGGATTGAACACCGACAGCGCTACGCTTGCGCCGACCTTGCTCAGGCTTAACAGTCTTGTACTGCTGCCCAGCGCCTTGCCGAACGGCCCCAGGGCTCCGGCAAAGACGAAGAGGATCGCGGTCAGGTCCATCACACAACTGAATATGGCGCCGCTGCGAAGATCCGGGTCACTGGAGGACAGGCCCCTGATGCATTGGCGGAACGGGATGACGACGTCGAGAATGGTTTCGGTGATGTTGTCCCAGTCATCAAGATTCTTCTCCAGGGCGGTTTTGTCGTAACTGATTGCATAAAACTGATCGTAATGGGTCGGCGGATTATGTTCGGCAATGATTTCGCCGATCTTGTTGAAACGTTCCGAGTTGAAACTGTGCATAGGGCTACGCGTAAAGGGTAGCGCGTCGTCAGGCTCATCGAATTCGGCAAAGCGTTCGAGAATGATGCCCGGCCTGTCTCGCAGCTCCTCGCCCAAGGGGGCCTGGCCTTCGAAGTAGGCGGTTTTTTCGATTCGCGTATGAAGATACGTCAGCGACTTGAAGTCGTTGTCGCCGTTCGGCCCTTCGGTAAACCATCCGATCTCATCGAGTGTCTGGCCGCGGACGTAGGCCTCAGCAAGAGCCGGATTATTGCGGCAAATGCCTTGCAGGGGGAATATCTCAAAACAGTAAAACTGCAATCCATACTTGCAAAACAGCAGGGTGCCGAAGCGCGCTGTTTTACGTGGATCAAAAGGCACAAAGCTGCTGTTTATCGGGGTTTGTATGGAGAATTCGCGAACGATGAATATGGCTGCCTTGCCAAATTCAAGTGCCATCCGTTCTTCCTGTGGCAGTCGTGAAAGTGTCAGGCGCATAGTGGTGTTGATGGCCGCTTTGTATTGCTTGAAGTATTCTTTTACTTTTGCCTTGTAAAGGTCATTGATTGGTTCGAGTCTCAGCAGATCCGGATGTGCCTTGTAGATACTTGTGCCGGATTGCCTGTCATAGTCCTTTTTGAACAACAGGTTGCGCGTCATATAAACATCAAGTACGGAATGATAGTTGCGTTTGAATCCGTATTCGACCGGCAACGATATTTCTGTCGTCGGATCGCAATCAATGTCGTACAGCTCGGCTTTCGCCAGCTTGCGCCGACTGACCGGTGGGGTGGCGAGCGTTGTCAGTGCGGCGCTGATCGCGTCGAGGTGGGCGTTGTATTGGCTGGCTGCCTGCTTGAACAGTTCCTGGGTTGGCAGTTCATTGGCATTTTCCGGTTCCAGGCCATTCAGCATCGACCAGTCCATGATGCCTTGCAGGTTTGCCCAGTCATGCAGGGTCTGCTGTTGCGCACTGGTGGGCAAAATCGCGCCCAATTCAAGCAACTTGTCATAGGACATCTGACTGGACAGGCCCGGCGCGACGCTCTCGGCCAGACTTACCGATTTGCGCAGAATTACCCAACCAGGCGTGCCGATCTGCAGAGTTGCGGGTGTCCTGACCAGGAACTCAGGTGCAAGTCCGGCGAGGATCAGTTCCAGCGTCATGGGAACTGCATATTCCTTGATACGTCGGCGTCCGAGTGCCTGTTCCAGTGCCAGGTTGACCTCATGGGAGGTAGCCTGCACGTAACCTGGGTTATAGATATTCTGCTCGATGAAGTTCTGGTTCTTGTCTTCGCGACCCAACGACAAATCCAGCATGACCGCTGCGACCAGCAGGCGACTGCGCTGCGCTGTGCTCAGCACAGTCGCATTGGCCATGGACGGTCCATTCAACGCTTCAAGGCAGGACTGGACGAAAGCTCTGGCTTCTTCGGTCTCGATCAGCAGTGTCCAGGCGCGACGCGGGTATTCGCGCAGGGCTGTCGGCGTCTCTTTCTTGAGCAGTGCAGCCGCCAGATAATTGATCAGCGGTTCCGTGCGCGGCTCGCCCTTGTCCATCAACTTATGGATGACCTGGTAGATAGCCGATTGCTGATCTTCGTCGATGCACAGCTCTGTTGCGCCGGTTTCGTTCGATATCCCCCAGTAGTTGCCATGCGTGGGCGGCAGCGGCAACGTCAGTTCGAGCCAGGCAATCAGGTTTTGCAACTGATCTGCGGTCTCGGGCAGGTTCAGTTGCTGGAACTGCAGCCAGTTGAGCAAGGGCAGACGGTCGCTTGAAGACACGATGCCGCCTGTCATGACTGCACTGCTGGCCAGCAGTTGCAGGTCGGCTTTCAACGAATCAATCTCGTTGATCTGCTGGGTGATATCAATGCGCTCGATAAACGTCCCGACAGTTGTTTCGATTTCATGGACTTGAAAGATTTCGCCCTTTTTATTGACCAGTGTCCAGTTGTCATCATTGATTTTTAACGTATCGACGATTGCAACGAATTGTGGCTGACGTACCAGTTGGCGCAGGACGATGTGTGCCGAAAAATGCGCTTGATTGAATAGACTTCCCTCAAGAGTCGATATGCACAGTTGTTTGTTATTAACACGGTTGGTGGGGTAGGCATAGTTGTCGCTGGCCTTGGCCTTTTCCCACTTTCCGAGCATGGCTCTCATTGTCTGCGCAATATCACGTCGCTCAACTTGCTCACTTGATAAGGGGGCAGGGGGAAAAAGATTGGTTAAAGTCGTCATTGGGTGTCAGTCCTTCCGTGGCTTTATAAGTGGGTCAATAACGGGTGCCGCGAAGATTTGTTTTCGCGTGGCGACTATATCGGCGCAACCAGGGTTTGTTTTGCAGTATTGGTTTCAACGTATGTTTCGTGTCGGTCGATACGAGGGCAATTTTGTTCAATACAGCAGGCCGTGCCTTAGTTAGCCTGAGTCTCTTTCTCCCCACTCTGCAGCAGGTGCGTAATGAGTCTGATTGTGTCGATGGCGGCGTTTGCGCTGGTGGCGTCCATAACCCCGGGGCCGGTGAATATAGTGGCGCTGAGTTCCGGTGCGCAGTTCGGCTTTCGGGCCAGTCAGCGGCACGTGGCAGGAGCGACGCTGGGTTTTGTGCTGTTGCTGGTGCTGATGGGCCTGGGGCTGCATGAGGTCCTGAAACTGTGGCCATTTCTGACCCGGGTGGTGCAATTGGCCGGGGTGGCGTTTCTGTTGTTCATGGCCTGGAAACTGGCTGCCGATGATGGCCAGTTGCATGCCGGCGAGGCGGGTCGGGCGCCGTCGATGTTGTACGGCGCGGTGATGCAATGGCTCAACCCGAAAGCCTGGCTGGCGTGTGTGGCAGGGATGGGCGCGTTTGTCGCCGATGGCGAGGCACGGCTGGTCTGGCAGTTCGCCGCGGTGTATCTGGTGATCTGTTATCTGTCGGTCGGTTGCTGGGTCTATGCCGGGACGTTTCTGCGTGGGTATCTGGGCAATCCGAAGGGGATGCGCCTGTTCAATCGGTTGATGGCCTTGTTGCTGGCGGCGAGCGCGGGTTATCTGCTGTTGCCGTGAGCCCGGCGCCAGGATCAGCCGCGATATTGGCCGGGAGTCGCCGCCAGATGCTGTTTGAATGCGCGCTGAAAATGCGCCTGATCGGCAAATCCTGCCTCCAGTGCGACATCAGCAATCAACTGGCCGCTGCGCAGACGTTCGCGGGCGAACTGGATGCGCTGGTTGACCACAAACGCGTGCGGAGTCATGCCGTAATGCTGCTTGAACGTACGGATCAGATACGACGGTGACAACTGCGCCGCCGTGCAGATGTCCTCCAGGCTGAGCAGGTCAGTGCAGTGTTCGCGAATGAAGTCGGCGGCGCGTTCGAGCTTGAAATTCGGTTCGCGCAACGGTGGTTCAGCCGGGTTCAGGCGAAGTTGCAGATCGCTGAAAAACTCCACCGCTGCGCTGTGTTTGCGCAGTACGTCCTGCTGCTCGTCGACAAGGGTGGCGTAAAGCCCTTGCAGGTCACGAAACAGTCGCGGGTCATCCAGATGAGTAGTGGAAAACCGCCGAAACTCCTGCTCCGCACTGAACTCCAGTTGATGCTGCAAATCCGTCAGCCACGGCGTCTCGACATACAACATCAAGTACGACCACGGCTGATCATCGATCGGATTGCAGGCATGCACGTCGCCGGGATTCATCAGCACCACGGTGCCGGCGGCGACTTCGAACGTCGATTGCTCATGCACATAAATGCTCCGTCCGGCGGTGATCGCACCGATCGAAAAATGCGCATGGGAATGACGCGAGTAGCAGACCTCACGGCCATCGGCGATGGCCCGCGCTTCGATGAAGGGCAGGGCATCGTCGCGCCAGAAGCGAGGGGCTTTTTCAGGATTTTTGGCGGCAGCGTGTTTCATCGTTATGGTTCCCGGCGGGCCAGACACCGGAGTGTATTAGCTCTGGCCGGCGAAGGCCCGCTCCAGTTCGGCGATGTCGAGTTTTTTCATCTTGAACATGGCCTGCATTGCCCGTTGCGACTTGCTGGTGTCGGGGTCCAGCATCATGTGCATGAACGCCACCGGCACGATCTGCCACGACACCCCGAACTTGTCCTTGAGCCAGCCGCATTGCTGGGCCTCGACCGGGCCGCCTGCCGACAGGTTGCCCCAGAAGTGGTCGACCTCTTCCTGATTCTGGCAATTGACCTGAAACGAAATGGCCTCACTGAACTTGAACATCGGCCCGCCGTTGAGGCCGGTGAAGGTCTGGCCGTCGAGTTCGAAACTGACGGTCATCACCGCGCCTTCCGGCTTGCCGTGAAATTCCTGGCCAACCTTGCTGTAGTGGGTCAGGCCGGTGATTTTCGAATGATCGAAGATCGAGCAATAGAACTTCGCGGCGGCTTCGGCCTGATCATCGAACCACAGGCACGGTGTGAGTTTTTGAAAGCGTTGCATGGCAGTCATCCTCGGCAGGTTAGACACGCAGGATTTACAGCGTAGTCAGTCCTTGGTCGAATGGCGGTGCCGTAGATCGACAAGTGCGGCGCTTGCTGACAAACCCTGTAGGAGTGAGCCTGCTCGCGAAAGCGTCGGCACATGCGGCAACGAGCCTGTCAGACACTCCGCATTCGCGAGCAAGCTCGCTCCCACAAGGGGTTCGAGTCGCCCCGGTCAGCGCCGTTCGGCGATCAGCAACAGCGACTGCGGCACCGGGCTTTGCGGATGCTGCGGCTCTTGCAGGCTGACCAGGTGAAACCCGGCCATGTCCAGCGCGTTGCACCAGCTCGACAGCGTGCGGAAATACCATGGCATCGGCTGCCACTGGCCCTTGAATCCGGCGAAGGACTCTTCACGCCAGCCATCCTGATAATTGCCCGCCGCCACGGCCCACGGATGCAGGGTCTGAATGATCATGGCGCCGCCCGGAACCAGCAACGCATGCATTGCGGCGAGCAATGGAATGATGTCCTGATGCAGCAGCGAGAAGTTGGCGCAGATCAAATCGTAGTCACGGCCAATATCAATTTCGGCGTCGACCAATGCCGCATAACTGGCAACATGCAGCTTGGCCGAACCGGCCTCGCGTGCAGCTTCTATCAAGGTCGCATCGCCATCGACGCCCGCCGAATCGATACCGCGATCCGCCATCGCCCGCAACATCCAGCCTTCGCCGCAACCCAGATCCAGCACGCGTCCCGGTTGGCGGCCCATGATCGCCAGCAGGATCGCCTGATCGGTGACCTGCTGACGGCTTTCGATGGCACCGCTGCGGATCGCGTCGATCCAGGCATCAGCGTTGGTGTGCCAGCTCTGTAACAAGATGGATTCAGGGGAGGGCATGGAGCGGTCTCCGGTAAAGGCCGATTGTGGGCGTTCGCTTGTTGGCTGCTATGTTCAAAGGCTGAACAGAGTCTGGCAGAGGATAGACACCATGAACTCATTAACTGGCGGCTGCCTGTGCGGCGATGTGCGTTTCGAAGCATCGGGCCAACCTTACCGCGTCGGCATCTGCCACTGCCTCGATTGCCGCAAACACCACGGCGCGTTGTTTCATGCCTCGGCGATATTTCCCGAGAATGCGGTGACCGTCAGCGGCAAGACCGGCGAGTATCAAGGGCGAGTGTTCTGTCCGCGCTGTGGTTCGCCGGTACTGGCGCGTTCGGGTGATGAAATTGAAGTGAATGTCGGCTCGCTGGACGCGCCGAACCAGCTCAAGCCGACTTATGAACTGTGGACTGTACGGCGCGAGTCATGGTTGCCGGCGCTGCCACTTGCGCACCACTACGAACGTGATCGCGAACGCACGGGGCGCACCGAGGAATAGCAAAAAGTCCGGGCAAGCCCGAGTCCCCTGGTGGGAGCGGGCTTGCTCGCGAAAGCGGTGGTTCAGCCAACTCGATATCGACAGACCGATTGCCTTCGCGAGCAAGCCCGCTCCCACAGGATTTATGTTGGATAGATAGAATTGTTTGCACCACCGACCTTGGTGGGAGCGAGCTTGCTCGCGAAAGCGGTGATTCAGTCAACCTGATATCGACAGACAGATAGCCTTCGCGAGCAAGCCCGTTCCTACAGGGGAGTCAGCTGACTTCGGTTATCTCAACCGCGAATAAACGCCAGCAAATCGGCATTGATCGTCGCCGCCTCAGTCGTCGGCATCCCGTGCGGAAACCCCGGATACGATTTCAGCGTGCCATTTGGCAGCAGTTTCGCCGACAAAGGCCCCGAGTTCGCATACGGCACGATCTGATCATCCTCGCCGTGCATCACCAGCACTGGCACGGTGACCTTCTTCAGGTCTTCGGTGAAATCGGTCTGGGAGAAGGCGACGATCCCGTCGTAATGTGCCTTGGCGCCGCCGATCATGCCCTGACGCCACCAGTTGCCGATGATCCCCTCGGAAGGCTTGGCGCCCGGGCGGTTGTAGCCGTAGAACGGGCCAGTGGGAATGTCGCGATAGAACTGCGCACGATTGGCCGCCAGTTGCGCCTGAAAATCGTCGAACACCGATTTCGGCAAGCCACCCGGATTGCTTTCGGTCTGCACCATCAACGGTGGCACCGCGCTGATCAACACGCCTTTGGCGACGTTGTCCTGACCATGACGGGCGATGTAGTGGATGACCTCGCCGCCGCCGGTGGAGTGGCCGACATGCACCACGTTCTTCACCCCCAGGTGCTGAACCACCGCCAGCGCATCGTCGGCGTAATGGTCCATGTCGTGGCCATCCCAGACCTGGCTCGACCGTCCATGGCCTCGACGGTCGTGAGCAATCACCCGAAAGCCCTGGGCCAGAAAGAACAGCATCTGCGCATCCCAGTCGTCCGAGCTGAGCGGCCAGCCGTGGTGGAAGTGGATCACCGGGGCGTCCTTCGGGCCCCAGTCCTTGTAGAAAATATCGACGCCGTCTTTGGTGGTGACAAATCCCATGTTCGCTACTCCTGACCAATGTGATGGGTAACCCGCGCGCCAGTCGCAGATCGATCGTGGTGGCTCGGGTGAGAGCCGTTATCAGCGGTAGGATTAAAGTCGACATTTTCAGGGACTGGCATGACCGGTGGTCGCAACGTCTGGCTTCACGCGCAAATTAGGCTTTGCTGAAAGGGATAAGCCGAGGCGCGCACAGGCTTCGATGGCCGTAGCGACGCCCCTTCAGAACACCGTGAGTCTGAGGAAAATCCCCGATGCTGACCTTGAATATCAATGGCAAGGATCAGGAGCTCGATGTGCCGGCCGACATGCCGTTGCTCTGGGTCCTGCGTGACGTTGCGCACCTGACCGGTACCAAATTCGGCTGTGGCATGGCCCAGTGCGGCGCCTGCACCGTACACGTCGATGGCGCACCATTGCGTGCCTGTATCACGCCCGCCACCGCCGTGGCCAACGGGCAGAAAATTCTCACCATCGAAGGCCTTTCGACCGATGGCTCGCACCCGGTGCAGCAGGCCTGGGCCGAACTTGATGTGGTGCAGTGCGGTTACTGCCAGTCCGGGCAGATCATGTCTGCCGCCGCGCTGCTGGCGAAAATCCCCAAGCCCACCGACAGCGATATCGATCAGGCGCTCTCCGGCAATATTTGCCGCTGCGGTACCTATCCGCGAATCCGCGCGGCTGTGAAACGTGCGGCCGAGATCGGCTGATTGGGAGATAGACGATGAACAGTCCTGTATCGCGTCGCGGATTTCTCAAGGGCAGTGCCGTGCTGGGTGGCGGTCTGGTGGTGGCGTTTGTCGTCCCCGGTGCCCATCGTTTTGCTCTGGCGGCGGAGAATGAAGGCAAGGTCTTCGCGCCGAATGCGTTTTTGCGCATTGCCGCCGACAACAGCGTGACTGTGTTGCTCGGGCATTCTGAAATGGGCCAGGGCATCTGGACCGGCCTGACCATGCTGATCGCCGAAGAACTGGACGCCGACTGGTCGACGATCCGCGTCGAGCACTCGCCGGCCTCGGCGGCCAATTACGGCATGCCCGCGTTTGGCGGGATGCAGATTACTGGCGGCTCGACCTCGACCTGGATGGAATTCGACCGCTACCGGCTCGCCGGGGCCACGGCGCGGCAGATGCTGGTGGAAGCGGCGGCCAAGCGCTTCAACGTCGCTGCGTCGACGATTCGCACCGAGTCCGGCGTAGTGATCGCCGGCGATAAACGCGCGACGTACGGCGAACTGGCGGACGCCGCCGGGCAACTGCCAGTGCCGGATCCAAAGTCGATCACCTTCAAGGAGGCCAAGGACTGGAAAGTCATCGGCAAACCGACCAAACGCCTCGATACCCCGGAGAAAATCACCGGCCGCGCCAAGTTCGGCATGGACGTGCAATTCGAGGGCTTGATGACCGCGATGGTCGCCCGTGCGCCGGTGTTCGGTGCCACGGTCAAATCCTTCGAGGGCGCCGAGGCACTGGCGGTGCCCGGTGTGCACAAAGTGGTACAGGTGCCGACCGGTGTGGCGGTGATTGCCGATCATTACTGGGCGGCGAAACTTGGTCGCGATGCGCTGAAGGTCGATTGGGATCTCGGGCCGCACGCTGACCTGAGCAGCCAGGGCCTGCTCGACAGTTTCCGCAAACTGGCAGCGACACCGGGCACTTCCGCCAGCCAGGCTGGGGATCCGAAAGGCAACTTCGACAAGGCGGCGAAGAAAATCGACGTCGAATACAGCGTGCCGTATCTGGCGCACGCACCGATGGAACCGCTGAACTGCACAGTGAAGATCAGCGCCGAAAAGTGCGAGATCTGGACCGGCACGCAATTCCAGACCCTCGATCAGATGGTCGCCGGCAAGATCACCGGACTCAAACCGGAACAGGTGGAAATTCACACCGAATTTCTTGGCGGCGGATTCGGGCGGCGGGCCAATCCGACCTCGGACTTCGTCGCCGAAGCGGTGCAAGTGGCGAAAGCCGCGGGGCTGCCGGTGAAAACCGTGTGGTCCCGCGAAGATGACATTCGCGGCGGGTATTACCGCTCGATGTTCCTGCATCAGGCACGCATAGGCCTGGACGGGCAGGGCATGCCGCTGAGCTGGCAGCATGTGCTGGTCGGCCAGTCGATCATGGCCGGCACCATGCTCGAACAGACCATGGTCAAGAACGGCATCGACGCGACTTCGGTCGAAGGTGTGGCCGACAGCCCGTATATCAAGGGCCTGGCCCATCAACAGGTCGAGCTGCATTCGCCGCAGACCGGAATCAATGTGCTGTGGCTGCGTTCGGTGGGGCACAGCCACACCGCGTTCGTCATGGAGTCGCTGATCGATGAGATGGCCACGGCGGCGGGCAAGGACCCGATCGAATATCGACGCACCTTGCTCAAGGACCATGCGCGGCATCTCGGGGTGCTGAATCTGGCGGTGGAGAAGGCCAACTGGACAGCGCCGTTGCCTGACGGGCATGCATTGGGCGTGGCGGTACACGAGTCGTTCGGCAGTTATGTGGCGCAGGTGGCCGAGGTCTCGCAGGACAATCTGGCGATTCGCGTGCACCGCGTGGTGTGTGCGGTGGATTGCGGGATAGCGGTCAACCCGCAGAGCATCGCGGCGCAGATGGAATCGTGCATCACCTTTGGCCTGGGCATGGCGCTGCACAGCAAACTGACGCTCAAGGATGGCGCGGTGGTGCAATCCAATTATCACGACTATCAAGTGCTGCGGCTCAACGAGATGCCGCTGGTCGAGGTGCATATCGTGCCCAGCAGCGACAAACCCGGCGGTATCGGTGAGGCCGGGGTTCCGCCCACAGCGCCGGCGGTGGCCAATGCCGTGTATGCGCTGACCGGGCAGCGCTTGCGTGAACTGCCGCTGCAACTGTCGGGGGTGTGAGATGAAACGACATCTGCTGTTGGGCACGGTGATATTGCTGGGGCTGGGCGGCTACGCCTCGGACCTGTTTGCCGATGATCAGGAGGCGCTCAAGGCGTTCGGCACGGTGCAGAAGGTGTTCCAGAGCCCGCGCTGCCAGAACTGCCACATCCCTGGCGACTCGCCGCTGCAGTTCGACGCCGGAACCCCGCACGCGATGAATGTGGTGCGCGGTATGGACGGCAAGGGCGCTGCCGGTTTGCCTTGCGCCACCTGCCACGGCGAGACCAATCCGCCGGCCAATTATGGCCTGCATGCACCTCCGGGAGCGCCGCACTGGAGCTTGCCTCCGGCGGCGCACAAGATGGCGTGGATCGGCCTGCCACCCGACAAGTTGTGCGCAATGATCAAGGACCGTTCGAGCAATGGCGACCGTGATTTCACCGCGCTGATCAAACATGTCAGCGACGACAAACTGGTGTTGTGGGGCTGGAACCCCGGAGCAGGGCGCGCACCGGTGCCGGTGCCGCATGACATTTTTGTGGCCCAGTTCAAGCTTTGGGCCGATGCTGGCGGGCCATGTCCGGTGGCGGGCGGTTGAGTGTGTGAGTCGCTGGCGAATCAAGCTACTCTAACGGTCATTGACCCTGATGGAGTGCGTGATGCTGGCCCCGATCAAACCCGCCAATGAAGCCACCCGAATTCAAGCGTTGCACGGCTTGAAGGTTCTTGATTCGGCGCCGGAGGAGCGTTTTGACCGGCTCACGCGGCTGGCCAAACGCCTGTTCAACGTGCCGATTGCGCTGGTGACGCTGGTGGACAAGGATCGGCAATGGTTCAAGTCGTGCGTCGGGCTCGAGGTCAACGAAACCCCGCGTGATGTGTCGTTCTGTGGGCACGCGATTCTTCAGGACGAATTGCTGCTGGTGCCTGATGCCAAGCAGGACAAGCGCTTTCATGACAATCCGCTGGTCACCGGCGAGCCGAAGATTCGTTTCTACGCGGGCTACCCGCTGACCGTGCCCAACGGCAACAAAATGGGCACGTTGTGCCTGATCGACATCAAGCCGCGTGAACTCGACGACGAGGAGCGTGCCCTGTTGCGCGATCTCGCCGGCATGGCCGAGCAAGAGTTGATGGCGGTGCAGATGGCAAGCATGGACGAGCTGACGCTGCTGTCCAACCGCCGCGGCTTCAAGACCCTGGCCCAGCATGCGCTGGACGCCTGCAAACACCGGGACAAACCGGCGACGCTGCTGTTTTTCGATCTCAATGACTTCAAACAGATCAATGATCGTTACGGCCATGCTGAGGGCGACAGTGCGCTGAAGACCTTTGCCGATGTGCTGCGCATCGCTTTTCGCGAGAGCGACGTGGTCGGGCGCCTGGGCGGTGACGAGTTCGTGGCGCTGCTGACCGGCTCCAGTCACGTCGAAACCACAGCGATCATGGCCCGGCTCAAGGAAATCCTCGACGAGCGCAATGCGATGTTGCAGCGCGGCTACGAGATTCGCTTCAGCGTCGGCCAGATCGAATACGATCCGCAACGCCATGAAACGGTAGATCGACTGCTGGCCGATGCCGACGAGGCGATGTATGCGCACAAGCAGGCGTTGAAACGGCGCTGATTCGGGCCTCATCGCTGGCAAGCCAGCTCCCACAGGCTTATCGGCTGCCCACGAAATCCAGATACACCGCAGAACCCTGTGGGAGCGGGCTTGCTCGCGAAAGCGTCCGGTCAGGCGATATCCATGTCGAATGTGCCGGCCTCTTCGTGAGCAAGCCCACTCCCACAGGTTTATCGGCTGCTCACAAAATCCAGATACACCGCAGAACCCTGTGGGAGCGGGCTTGCTCGCGAAAGCGTCCGGTCAGGCGATATCCATGTCGAATGTGCCGGCCTCTTCGTGAGCAAGCTCACTCCCACAGGTTTATCCGCTGCCCACAAAGTTCAGGCGCATTGCAAAACAGTGTGGGAGCGGGCTAGCTCGCGAAAGCGTCCGGTCAGGCGATATCCATGTTGAATGTGCCGGCCTCTTCGTGAGCAAGCTCACTCCCACAGGTTTATCGGGTGCTCACAAAATTCAGGCATATCGTAAAAACAGTGTGGGAGCGGGCTTGCTCGCGAAAGCGTCCGCTCAGGCGATATCCATGTCGAATGTGCCGGCCTCTTCGTGAGCAAGCTCACTCCCACAGGTTTATCGGCTGCTCACAAAATCCAGATACACCGCAGAACCCTGTGGGAGCGGGCTTGCTCGCGAAAGCGTCCGGTCAGGCGATATCCATGTCGAATATGCCGGCCTCTTCGTGAGCAAGCCCACTCCCACAGGTTTATCCGCTGCCCACAAAATTCAGGCACATCGTAAAAACATTGTGGGAGCGGGCTTGCTCGCGAAAGCGTCCGGTCAGGCGATATCCATGTTGAATGTGCCAGCCTCTTCGTGAGCAAGCCCACTCCCACAGGTTTGTCGGCTGCCCACAAAATTCAGGCACATCGTAAAAACAGTGTGGGAGCGGGCTTGCTCGCAAAAACGTCCGGTCAGGCGATATCCATGTTGAATGTGCCGGCCTCTTCGTGAGCAAGCCCACTCCCACAGGTTTGTCGGCTGCCCACAAAATCCAGATACACCGCAGAACCCTGTGGGAGCGAGCTTGCTCGCGAAAGCGTCCGGTCAGGCGATATCCATGTTGAATCTGCCGGCCTCTTCGTGAGCAAGCCCACTCCCACAGGTTTATCCGCTGTTCACGAAATTCAGGCTCACTCCTAGAGGGGATTTGGGGTGTTCAAGACATTGCAGGCACAAAAAAACCCGCCGATTGGCGGGTTTTTTATCGGCAGAACGAAGATTACTCTTCGATGTTGCCCATGGCGGTGGTGTTGAAGCCGCCGTCCACGTACATGATTTCACCGCTGATGCCCGACGCCAGGTCGGAGCACAGGAAGGCGCCGGCGTTGCCGACTTCTTCGATGGTGACGTTGCGGCGCAGTGGGGTTTGCGCTTCGTTGGCGGCCAGCATCTTGCGGAAGTTCTTGATGCCCGAGGCTGCCAGGGTACGGATCGGGCCGGCCGATACGCAGTTGACGCGGGTGCCGTCCGGGCCCAGGGAGCCGGCCAGGTAACGCACGCCAGCTTCCAGCGAAGCCTTGGCCATGCCCATCACGTTGTAGTTCGGCATGGTGCGCTCGGCGCCCAGGTACGACAGGGTCAGCAGGCTGCCGTTGCGGCCTTTCATCATTTCGCGGCCAGCCTTGGCCAGGGCCACGAAGCTGTAGGCGCTGATGTCGTGAGCGATGCGGAAACCTTCACGGGTGGTGGCTTCGGTGAAGTCGCCGTCCAGTTGGTCGCCCGGGGCGAAGCCGACGGAGTGCACGATGCAGTCCAGGCCGTCCCACTTCTTGCTCAACTCTTCGAAGACCTTGGCGATTTCTTCATCGCTGGCCACGTCGCACGGGAAGCACAGCTCAGGGCTCGAACCCCAGCCTTGAGCGAATTCCTCAACACGACCTTTCAGTTTGTCGTTCTGATAAGTGAAGGCAAGCTCAGCGCCCTCGCGATGCATGGCGGCAGCGATGCCGGATGCGATGGACAGCTTGCTGGCGACACCGACGATCAGTACGCGCTTACCGGCGAGAAAACCCATGTGTTGCTCCTCTTTCAGGTTATTGCGCAGTGGCTGGTGCCAAAAAAGCGGCTTCCAGCAACTGCTGTGTATACGGATGTTTGGGGGCGGCAAAAATATCTTGCGCGTCTCCCTGTTCGACCACTTGGCCATGCTTGACCACCATCAGCTGGTGGCTCAGCGCTTTGACGACAGCCAGGTCATGGCTGATGAACAAATACGTCAGGTTGTACTTGGCTTGCAGTGAACGCAACAGCTCCACCACTTGCCGCTGCACCGTGCGGTCGAGCGCGGAAGTTGGCTCGTCCAGCAGGATCAGCGCCGGTTTCAGCACCAAAGCCCGGGCAATGGCGATACGTTGCCGTTGCCCACCGGAAAATTCGTGAGGGTAGCGGTGCCGGGTTTCCGGATCCAGACCTACCTCCTTCAATGCCGCAATAATCGCCGCTTCCTGCTCGGCCGCGGTGCCCATCTTGTGAATCCGCAGGCCTTCGCCAACGATGTCGCTGACGCACATTCGCGGGCTCAGGCTGCCGAACGGGTCCTGAAACACCACCTGCATCTCCCGCCGCAACGGGCGAACCTCGTTCTGCGTCAGGCAGTCTAGCTGTTTGCCCTCAAAGCGAATCGCGCCTTTGCTGCCGATCAGCCGCAAAATCGCCAGACCCAGCGTGGATTTGCCGGAACCGCTTTCCCCCACGATCCCCAGCGTCTGTCCCTGAGGCAGGCTGAAATTGATGCCGTCCACTGCCTTGACGTAATCCACGGTGCGCTTGAGCAGGCCTTTCTTGATCGGGAACCAGACTTTGAGGTTCTCGACTTCGAGCAGCGGCGCCCCGATTTTATTGGTCGCCGGGCCTCCGCTGGGCTCCGCGCCGAGTAATTCCCGAGTGTACGGATGCTGCGGCGAACGGAACAGCTCTGCGCACGATGCCTGTTCGACGATGCAACCGCGCTGCATGACACATACGCGATGCGCAATTCTTCGCACCAGGTTCAAATCGTGACTGATCAGTAGCAGCGACATGCCCAATCGAGCCTGAAGTTCCTTGAGCAAATCGAGGATTTTCAGCTGAACGGTCACGTCCAGTGCGGTGGTCGGCTCGTCGGCGATCAGCAGTTCCGGCTCGTTGGCCAACGCCATGGCGATCATCACCCGCTGGCGCTGGCCGCCGGACAATTCGTGGGGCAGGGCCTTGAGGCGTTTGTGCGGCTCGGGAATGCCGACCATCTCCAGCAGCTCCAAAGTGCGCTTGGTCGCGACTTTGCCGCTCAGACCCTTGTGGATGCCGAGGATCTCGTTGATCTGCTTCTCGATCGAGTGCAGCGGGTTGAGCGAGGTCATCGGCTCCTGAAAGATCATCGCGATGCGGTTGCCACGAATATGCCGGATGGTCTTTTCGCTCAGCCCCAGCAGATTCTGCCCGGCATAGTTGATGCTGCCGGCCGGATGGCGGGCCAGCGGGTAGGGCAGCAGGCGCAGGATTGAGTGCGCCGTGACCGATTTGCCCGAGCCGGACTCGCCGACCAGCGCCAGGGTTTCGCCGCGTTTGATGTCGAAGCTCACGCCCTCGACCACCCGGTGCAGCCGCTCGTTCAAGCCGAACTCGACGGCGAGGTCGCGCACTTCGATCAGATTGTCCTGATTCATTTCACTTCCTCGGGTCGAAGGCATCGCGAGCGGACTCGCCGATAAACACCAGCAAACTCAACATCAGCGCCAGCACCGCGAACGCGCTCATGCCCAGCCATGGTGCTTGCAAGTTGGATTTGCCCTGGGCCACCAGTTCACCCAGCGACGGGCTGCCGGCCGGCAAACCGAAGCCGAGGAAATCCAGCGCGGTCAGGGTGCCGATGGCGCCGGTAAGAATGAACGGCATGAAGGTCATGGTCGAGACCATCGCGTTGGGCAGGATGTGGCGGAACATGATTGCGCCGTTCTGCATGCCCAGCGCCCGTGCCGCACGTACGTATTCGAGGTTGCGGCCACGCAGGAACTCGGCGCGCACCACGTCGACCAGGCTCATCCACGAAAACAGCAGCATGATCCCCAGCAACCACCAGAAATTCGGCTGGACGAAACTGGCGAGAATGATCAGCAGGTACAGCACCGGCAAACCCGACCAGATCTCCAGAAAGCGCTGCCCGGCCAGATCGACCCAGCCGCCGTAAAAGCCCTGTAAAGCGCCCGCAATCACGCCAATGATCGAACTCAACACCGTCAGCGTCAGCGCGAACAGCACGGAAATGCGGAAGCCGTAGATCACCCGTGCCAGCACATCGCGGCCCTGATCGTCGGTGCCCAGCAGGTTGTCCGCCGAGGGCGGGGCCGGGGCCGGGACTTTCAGGTCGTAGTTGATGCTCTGGTAGCTGTAGGGGATCGGCGCCCACAACACCCACGCATCCTTGGCCTTGAGCAGTTCGCGGATGTACGGACTCTTGTAGTTGGCTTCCAGCGGGAATTCGCCGCCGAAGGTGGTCTCCGGGTAGCGCTTGATCGCCGGGAAGTACCAGTGGTTGTCGTAATGCACCACCAGCGGCTTGTCGTTGGCGATCAGCTCGGCGCCGAGGCTCAGGCCGAACAGGATCAGAAACAGCCACAGCGACCACCAGCCACGCTTGTTGGCCTTGAACAGTTCGAACCGGCGGCGGTTGAGAGGGGACAGGTTCATCTCAATGCTCCCGGCTGGCGAAGTCGATGCGCGGATCGACCAAGGTGTAGGTGAGATCGCCGATCAGTTTCACCACCAGACCGAGCAGGGTGAAGATGAACAGGGTGCCGAACACCACCGGGTAATCGCGGTTGATCGCCGCTTCGAAACTCATCAGACCGAGGCCGTCGAGGGAGAAAATCACTTCCACCAGCAACGAGCCAGTGAAGAAGATGCCGATGAACGCCGACGGAAACCCGGCAATCACCAGCAGCATGGCGTTGCGGAACACGTGGCCGTAGAGCACACGATTGCGCGTCAGGCCCTTGGCCTTGGCGGTGACCACGTACTGCTTGTTGATCTCGTCGAGGAAGCTGTTTTTAGTCAGCAGGGTCATGGTCGCGAAGTTGCCGATCACCAGCGCGGTCACCGGCAGCGCGAGGTGCCAGAAGTAGTCGAGGATCTTGCCGCCCAGGCTCAGTTCATCGAAGTTGTTCGAGGTCAGCCCGCGTAGCGGGAACCAGTCCAGATAACTGCCGCCGGCAAACACTACGATCAGCAGAATCGCAAACAGGAACGCCGGAATCGCATAGCCGATGATGATCGCCGAACTGGTCCACACGTCAAAATGGCTGCCGTGCCGCGTGGCCTTGGCGATCCCCAGCGGGATCGACACCAGGTACATGATCAGCGTGCTCCACAGCCCGAGCGAGATCGATACCGGCATCTTTTCCTTGATCAGGTCGATAACCTTGGCGTCGCGGAAAAAACTGTCGCCGAAATCCAGCTTCGCGTAGTTCTTGACCATGATCCACAAGCGTTCCGGGGCCGACTTGTCGAACCCGTACATGTGCTCGATTTCCTTGATCAGCGCTGGGTCGAGGCCTTGCGCGCCACGATAGGCGGAGCCGGCCACCGAGACCTCGGCACCGCCACCGGCGATGCGGCTGGTGGCGCCTTCGAAGCCTTCGAGCTTGGCGATCATCTGCTCCACCGGGCCGCCGGGCGCGGCCTGGATGATCACGAAGTTGATCAGCAGGATGCCGAACAGGGTCGGGATGATCAGCAGCAGTCGCCGAAAGATATACGCCAGCATCTGATTACTCCGTGCCCACAGGGTCGGCTTGCAGTTTGGTTTCGACTTCTATGGCGGGTTTTGCGTCGGGCTTGACCCACCAGGTGTTAATCCCGATGTCGTATTTGGGCGAGACTTTCGGGTGACCGATGTGGTTCCAGTACGCCACGCGCCAGGTCTTGATGTGCCAGTTGGGGACCACGTAGTAACCCCATTGCAGCACTCGATCCAGCGCCCGCGCATGCGCCACCAGGCTGCTGCGCGAGTCGGCGTTGATCAGGTTTTCCACCAGTTGATCGACGATCGGATCCTTCAGGCCCATGGTGTTGCGGCTGCTCGGTTTGTCGGCGGCCGCGCTCATCCAGAATTCGCGCTGCTCGTTACCCGGCGAGTTGGATTGCGGAAAGCTGCCGACCATCATGTCGAAGTCCCGCGAACGCACGCGGTTGATGTATTGCGAAACGTCGACGCGGCGGATCACCAGATCGATACCGAGGTCGGCCAGATTGCGTTTGAACGGCAGCAGCACGCGTTCGAATTCGGTCTGCGCCAGAAGGAACTCGATGACCACCGGTTTGCCGTTGGCGTCGACCATTTTGTCGTCGACGATCTTCCAGCCAGCCTCCTGCAACAGCTGATAGGCCTCGCGCTGCTGGGCGCGGATCATGCCGCTGGCGTCGGTCTTGGGGTTCTCGAAGGCTTCGCTGAACACCTGGGCCGGCAGTTTGCTGCGAAACGGTTCGAGGATCGCCCGTTGCTCGGCGTCGGGCAGGCCGGTGGCGGCCATTTCCGAGTTCTCGAAATAGCTGCGGGTGCGGAAGTAGGCACCGTTGAACAGCTGTTTGTTGGTCCATTCGAAATCAAACAGCAGGCCGAGCGCCTGCCGCACCCGCACATCCTGAAACACCGGACGGCGCAGGTTGAAAACGAAGCCCTGCATGCCGGTCGGGTTGCTGTTGGCGATCTGTTCCTTGATCAAGCGACCTTCGGTGACCGCCGGGATGTTGTAAGCGTTGGCCCAGTTCTTCGCGGTCATTTCCAGCCAGTAATCGAACTGGCCGGCCTTCAGCGCTTCGACGGCGACGGTGTTGTCGCGGTAGTAATCGGTGGTCATTACGTCGAAGTTGTAGAACCCGCGATTGACCGGCAGATCCTTGCCCCAGTAGTCCTTGACCCGTTCATAGCGCACCGAGCGCCCGGCTTTCACTTCGGCGACCTTGTACGGGCCGCTGCCCAGCGGGATCTCCAGATTGCCCTTGGAAAAATCACGACTGGCCCACCAGTGTTTCGGCAGCACCGGGAGCTGACCGAGGATCAGCGGCAACTCGCGATTGTTGGTGTGCTTGAACTTGAACAGCACCTTGAGCGGGTCTTCGGCGATGGCCTCTTCGACATCGCTGTAGTAGCCGCGAAACAGCGGCGAGCCGTCCTTGGTCAGGGTCTGGAAGCTGAACACCACGTCTTCGGCGCGCACCGGATGGCCGTCATGAAAGCGCGCTTCCGGGCGCAGGTAGAAACGCACCCAGCTGTTGTCCGGGGCTTTCTCGATCTTCGCGGCGATCAGGCCGTACTCGGTGAACGGCTCGTCGAGGCTGTGCTTGGTCAGGGTGTCGTAGATCTGCCCGACATCATCGGCCGGCACGCCTTTGCTGATGAACGGGTTGAGGCTGTCGAAGCCGCCGAACCCGGCCTGACGGAAGATCCCGCCCTTGGGCGCGTCGGGGTTCACGTAATCGAACTGCTTGAAGTCCGCCGGGTATTTCGGCGGCTCGTTGTACAGGGTCACGGCGTGTTGCGGGGCGGCAATCACCAGCCCGGCGAACAGCAGACCGCTGGCCTGCACGAGCAGGGCGCGGATGGGCGTCATTTATTGTTCTCCGAAGATTTCAGCCACCACGCGCTCAGGCCCAGGGTGTAGGGCGGCGTGGTGACGAAGGCCAATCGGTTGCGGTAGGCCAGTCGGTGATAATTGAGGTACCAGTTGGGAATGCTGTAGTGCTGCCAGAGCAGCACGCGGTCCAGCGCCTTGCCGGCCGCGACCTGTTCGTCGCGGGTTTGCGCGGCGAGCAATTGTTCGAGCAGGTGATCGACCACCGGGTTGGCAATACCGGCGTAATTCTTGCTGCCCTTGACCCCGACCTGACTGGAATGGAAGTACTGCCATTGCTCCAGACCCGGGCTGAGGGTCTGGTTGAGGGTCATCAGTATCATGTCGAAATCGAACTGGTCCAGACGCTGCTTGTACTGGGCGCGATCCACCGTGCGCAGGCGCGCGTCGATGCCGATGCTGTTGAGGTTCTCGATGTACGGCTGGAGGATCCGCTCAAGGTTCGGATTGACCAGCAGCAGTTCGAAGCTCAGCGGCTGCCCTGCGGTGTTTTGCAGGCGCTGGCCGTTGAGCTTCCAGCCGGCCTCGGCGAGTAGCGCCAGCGCCTTGCGCATGGTTTCTCGCGGGATGCCACGGCCATCGGTTTGCGGCAGGGTGAACGGCTCGGTGAACAGCTTGGCCGGTAGTTGCTCCTTGTACGGCTTGAGCATCAGCCATTCATGCCCGACCGGCAGCCCCGTCGCGGAAAACTCGCTGTTGGGGTAGTAGCTGGTGGTGCGCTGGTAGGCGTCGCTGAACAGCGCGCGGTTGGTCCATTCGAAGTCGAACATCAGGCCCAGCGCTTCGCGCACCTTGACGTCGCTGAAGGTCGCGCGTCGGGTGTTCATGAACAGGCCCTGGCTCTGGGTCGGGATCTGGTGCGGGATCTGCGCCTTGATCACTTCGCCACGGCGTACCGCCGGGAAGTTGTAACCGTTGGCCCAGTTCTTCGCCTGATGCTCGATGTAGATGTCGAATTCGCCGGCCTTGAACGCTTCGAAGGCCACGTCGCTGTCGCGGTAGAACTCGACTTCCATGCGATCGAAGTTGTACTTGCCGCGATTGACCGGCAGGTCCTTGCCCCAGTAATCCTTGACCCGCTCGAAAATCAGCTGCCGCCCCGGCGTCACCGAGGTGATGCGGTACGGGCCGCTGCCCAGCGGTGGTTCGAAGGTGGTGGCCTTGAAGTCGCGATCCTTCCAGTAATGCTGCGGCAGCACCGGCAACTCGCCGAGGCGCAGGATCAGTAACGGATTGCCCGAGCGTTTCATCACGAAACGAATGCGCTGCGGGTTGAGGATGTCGACCCGCGACACTTCCTGCAGGGCGGTGCGGTACAGCGGGTGGCCGTCCTTGAGCAGTGTTCGGTAGGAGAACGCCACGTCGTAGGCGGTGATCTGGGTGCCGTCGTGAAAGCGCGCTTCCGGGCGCAGATTGAACACCACCCAGCTGCGATCTTCGCTGTACTCCACCGATTGCGCGATCAGGCCATAGCTCGATGCTGGCTCGTCGCCGGACGGTGAATACTGGCCGGTGCCGACCATCAGCGGCTCGTTCAGCTCGTTGATGCCGTACTGCAGGAAATTCGGCGTGGTGACCGGGCTGGTGCCCTTGAACGTGTATGGATTGACCGTATCGAAGGTGCCGAACGCCATCACCCGCAACGTACCGCCCTTGGGCGCTTGCGGGTTGACCCAGTCGAAGTGGGTAAATCTGGCCGGGTACTTGAGCGTGCCGAACTGCGCATAACCGTGACTTTCGGTAATCGTCGCGCTTGCGGGTGAGCTCAAGGCCAGGCTGATCAGGAGCAGGAGGAGGGGACGCTTCAAGTCAGATCCGATCCAGGCGGCTTGGGCTTTGTGGGCCGTACAGTAACAGCTTGTCTGGACAGGAAAAAGACAGAGGTTAATGTGGGGTTAATCGGCAAGGCCAAGAGCCCCTCACCCTAACCCTCTCCCGGAGGGAGAGGGGACTGACCGAGGTGTTTATGAGAAGTACGCCAACCTGAAATATCGAGTTGAACCCAGGTTTGAAAAAAAAACCAATCTGCTCCCTTTCCCCCTCGCCCCCTTGGGGGAGAGGGTTGGGGTGAGGGGGGAGAAATTTTGAGGGCGCCAACAAAATCAAGCCAGGCGTCAGGCGAAAAAAAGCCCCTGAAAATTCAGGGGCTCTTCTGTCAGTGCGGCTGGTAAACCGTGAGCATCTGCCCGGGCTTGAGGGCCTTGCCGGCACCCGGGTTCCAGCGCTTGAGATGCTGCATCTCGACGTTGAAACGCTTGGCCACCACGTACAGGGTGTCGCCACGCTTGACCTTGTACTGGGTCTGCTGCTGGCTGTCGGCCTTGCCTTTGGGCTTGCTGTTGGCGGCGATCACCGTGTTGACCCGGCCACCGCTGCGCGCCGGGGTGCGCTTGGTGTTGTCCTGCATCACCAGGGTCTGGCCGACCTTGAGGTTTTTGCCGGTTAGCTTGTTCCAGCGCTGCAGGTCCTTGACTTCGACCTTGTTGGCCTTGGCGATGGAACCGAGATTGTCGCCGCGTTTGACCCGATAGGCGCGCTTCAGCTTCGCCACTTCAGTCGGGTCGGCACCGTCGAACACCGGCTTCAGCGAGCGCGGGCTGATCAGCTCTTCAGGCCGCATGGTCTGCAGGCTGGCGGTCAGCAATTGCGCCTTCGACGTCGGCACCAGCAGATGCTGAGGGCCGTCGATGGTGGTGCGCTGCTTGAAGGCCGGGTTGAGCTGGAACAGCTCGTCTTCGTCGATGTTGGCCACCGCTGCGACCTTGGACAGGTCCATGCGCTGGTTGATTTCGACGACCTGGAAATACGGTTCGTTGGCGATCGGGTTGAGGTTCACCCCGTAGGCTTCCGGGGCCAGTACCACTTGCGACAGGGCTAGCAGCTTCGGTACGTAGGCCTGGGTTTCCGCCGGCAACGACGACAGGTTCCAGTAATCGGTCGGCAGGCCAAGCTTCTCATTACGCTCGATGGCGCGGCTGACCGTGCCTTCACCGGCGTTATAGGCCGCCAGGGCCAGCAGCCAGTCACCGTTGAACATGTCGTGCAGACGAGTCAGGTAGTCCATCGCGGCGGTGGTCGAGGCGGTGATATCGCGACGGCCATCATAGAAGCGGGTCTGGCGCAGGTTGTAGTAACGACCGGTGGACGGAATGAATTGCCACAGGCCCGAAGCGTCGGCCCGGGAATAGGCCATCGGGTTGTAGGCGCTCTCGATCACTGGCAGCAGGGCCAGCTCCAGCGGCATGTTGCGCTCTTCGAGACGCTCGACGATGTAATGAATGTAGAGACTGCCGCGTTCGCCGGCGTTCTCCAGAAAGGACGGGTTGCTCGCAAACCACAGCCGCTGCTGCTCGATGCGCGGGTTGACGCCCAGGCCGTCCTGCAGCTGGAAACCACCGCGCATGCGCTCCCAGATGTCCTGAGGCACCTGCGGGCTAGGCTTTTCGCTGAGCCAGATCGGTTTCTGCTTGGCTCGCGCAGCAATGTTCGGCGTATGGCTCGCTTCAGGCTGCGGAGCATGGCTGGAACAGCCCGCCAACGTGGCGGACACAGCCACCGCGATGGCTTGCGCCAGGCGGGTCAGCGTGTCTGAATTGACGGACTTACGTATGGATGACGACATTGGCTGGAAGTAAGTTCCGGGCAAAAATGTCGGGCGATTCTAGAAAGCGCACCCCCTGCGGTCAACCATTCAGAATTTTTGTACCAGCTGGTGAGTCACTTAGAACTTATCTTTCCATGCCCGCAGAGCCGCAAAAACCTCACTCGGCGCCCGGTTTTGAGCGCCTGCCCGTTCGTCCACTTTTTGTGTAACTAATGTTTCAGCGGTACGCAAAAACGGATTTGTGAGCTTTTCCAGGGCCAGGGTCGAGGGCAGGGTCATCACGCCTTTTTCCCGTTGTTGGGTGACTTTTTCCAGACGGGCGGCAATGTCCGGGTTACTCGGTTCGACGGCCGCGGCAAATTTCAGATTGCTCAGGGTGTATTCATGGGTGCAATACACCAGCGTATCCTCGGGCAAGCTGGCGAGACGGCCGAGCGAGTGGTGCATCTGCTCCGGCGTGCCTTCGAACAGGCGTCCGCAACCGGCGGCGAACAGGGTGTCGCCGCAAAACAGCAGGCCGTGGTGGTAATAGGCAATGTGGCCGAGGGTGTGACCGGGCACCGCATAGACATCGAAGTCCCAGCCGAGGACGCTGACCTTGTCGTTGTCCTTGAGCGCCACGTCGCGCCCCGGGATGTTTTCGCTGGCCGGGCCGTAGACTTTGGCGCCGCTCGCCGCTTTCAGGCGTTCGACGCCGCCGACGTGATCGTGATGGTGATGGGTGATCAGAATGTCGCTCAACACCCAGCCCGGGTGCGCGGCCAGCCAGGCCTGCACCGGCGCGGCATCGCCCGGGTCGACCACGGCGCAGCGCTGGGTACGGTGATCCTGTAACAACCAGATGTAGTTGTCGGTGAACGCGGGCAGGGCACTGATCTGTATCATCGTCGGAATTCGCCAAGCGGAAAACATTGGCGCATCTTAGAGCTTCTAGCGGCGTTGGAGAATGACATGACCGATAAAGCGTTCGCTCAGGCCGATCCCGACTGGCTGGCGTTGATCGGCGCGGCCCGTGAATGGCTGGCCGGCCCGCTCGGGCAATTTCTGCTGGATGAAGAACGGCGCATGCTCGAAGACGAGTTGGGGCGGTTCTTCGGCGGCTACCTGGTGCATTACGGGCCGTCGGCCCAGACCCCGCCGTCGGCGCCGCAGGTGCAGCGCAACGTGCGGCTCGGCGCACCGTTGCCGGGTGTCGAGATCGTCTGCGAGGAACAGGCCTGGCCGTTGAGCGAGCACGCCGCCGACGTGGTGGTGTTGCAGCACGGTCTGGATTTCTGCCTGTCACCCCACGGTTTGCTGCGCGAAGCGGCAAGCAGCGTACGCCCCGGCGGACATCTGCTGATCATCGGCATCAACCCCTGGAGCACCTGGGGTTTGCGCCACGTATTCGCCCACGACGCCTTGCGCCAGGCACGCTGCATCTCGCCATCGCGGGTCGCCGACTGGCTCAATCTGCTGGGCTTTGCGCTGGAGAAACGCCGCTTCGGGTGCTATCGTCCGCCGCTCGCGTCGCCCAAGTGGCAGGCTCGACTGGCCGGCTGGGAACGCAAGGCCGGCGACTGGCAGCTGTCGGGCGGTGGCTTCTATTTATTGGTCGCGCGCAAGATCGTGGTTGGCCTGCGTCCGGTGCGTCAGGAGCGCCGCGAGCCGATGGGCAAGCTGATTCCGCTGCCGATGGCCAAGGTCAACCGCCGTCGTATCGAACCGTAAACCTTCTTTTTATAGTGGCCGGACTTGTTCCGGCCGCGGCCATCGTCGATCCGCGATTGACGGGGCCAGGCATTTTTCTGGATAGAGTGGCATGAGCGAAAGCGTCGATAGCGTAGAACTGTTCACCGACGGCGCCTGCAAGGGCAACCCCGGCCCGGGCGGCTGGGGCGCCTTGCTGGTGTGCAAGGGCGTCGAAAAGGAACTGTGGGGCGGCGAAGCCAACACCACCAACAACCGCATGGAACTGCTCGGCGCCATCCGTGGCCTCGAAGCCTTGAAGCGTCCGTGCGAAGTGCTGCTGGTGACCGATTCGCAATACGTGATGAAGGGCATCAACGAGTGGATGGCCAACTGGAAAAAACGCGGCTGGAAGACAGCGGCGAAAGAGCCGGTGAAAAACGCTGATCTGTGGAAAGAGCTGGACGAGCAGGTCAACCGGCACAAGGTCACCTGGAAGTGGGTGCGCGGGCACATTGGTCACCACGGTAACGAACGGGCTGACCAGTTGGCCAACCGTGGGGTGGATGAGGTTCGCGGATACAAGCAGAGCTGATTCCCTCCGTTGCACCGAGTCGTGGCCTTCGCGAGCAAGCCCGCTCCCACACTGGATCTCCTGCGTACATCAACATTGTGACCACCGCAGATCCTGTGTGGGAGCGGGCTTGCTCGCGAATGGAGCGACTCGGTCTACCTGAAACACCCCCACCGAGCGTGTTAACATCGCCGCTTTTGCACGATTGACCCCGTTGAGAATTGAACACTGATGGCCACCAGATCCGTTATGATCCTCTCGATTGTCAACGCCTCTGTAAAAAATATTTTTTTGCCCCCAAACTCCCGCGTCCTCTGATCCCCAGAGGCCCACCGCTTCCTGAAAAACCTCTGAATTCGTAAAAAGTGTAAAAAAGGGCCCTGTTTGGGCCCTTCTGTTTACATTCCTTCTGGGTCTGTCTGGCGATCTATCAATCAACGCCTGCAGCAGATCTCCAGCAATTGACGTTTGCTCCTGATGTGGCGGTGACTCGCGCGGATCTTGGTATCCCAATGGGAGGAGGGAAACCTAGTCAGATCTACTGTTGGCTTTCAGCAGACCACTAGAGCAGTGCCGTTGCCAGTATTATGATGGCCACTTTGAGGTAGGACTGTTTGGCAGTGACTGCCGTTGGGAATGACGGCGCTCGGCGTCCTTGAAACCTCAGAGTCGTCAGGCGCACGACCAGAAAGCCTAAGCCCCTGCAACTTCCTGTCTTTGAAATAGCCAGGGATATGGCGCCATTAGTTATGAAAAGGTGTTTTTACTAAACATGATTGATGAAATTGAAACGAAGCACGGCGTCAAAGAAATCTTTCTGGTTATGCAGGGAGGAGGCGCAAAAGGCATTGCTCATGCAGGTGGGCTCATCGCGATCGAAGAAGAAAAACTGATCGTAAAGGGTGTTGCGGGTACGTCGGCTGGATCTATTGCAGCGGCGCTTGTGGCCGCAGGCTATTCGGGGAGAGATCTAGCGGATCCTGAAGAGAAAAAGCACATTTTTCTTCGCCCTCCTTTCGGGAAGAAGAAGGGTGATTTGCCTTATAGCAAGCCCACGCAGCTATTCACCCTGCAAGGTTGGCTGATTCTATATTTGCTCAAATCGCTGCCTGGCCTGTTCAAGGGGATTCTGCTCCCGGTTAAAAAGACATGGGGTCTGATGCTCTGGTGGTGCTTCCTCATTGGCCTACCCCTTGGTGCGTTGATCGGGCTGGCAATGAGAGCGCCCGAGGCCTTTGATGCATATTCGACTGGGTTGTGGCAGCTCGTAGTGCTCGTAGCCCCTTGGACATTGGGTTTTCTGATCATCTGCCTTGTTTGGGCGTTGTGGGGGATTACTTCAGTACGGAATGTTCGAAAAATCATCGATTTGACTTTGGCAAGAAAGCTAAAGGAACGCTTGGAGAAAGTCGGCATCAAGAAGGATGGCGATATCACTTTTGAGGACATGGAGAAGGCGGGTTGCCCGTCCCTCAAGATCATCGCCACCAATACGGCGACGGAGAGCCTTGAGCTGTTCTGTGCCGAGCGAACGCCCGACGTTGCAGTTGCAGATGCAGTCGCTGCATCCATCTGTCTACCTATAATCTTTAAGCCGAAGAAGCTGAGGTTTACCCGAAGAACTCCTTTTGATGACCTGCCGATGACTGGGAGGTTTTTGGATGGAGGGCTAGTCTCAAACCTTCCAGCGTGGGCATTGGATGAGGAGAGATTGCTGCACCCAGGTGTCCCTACGATTGCTTTGAGCTTGTCCCCCCCATCGCCGGTAAACAGTAAGTTTTGGATCTCGGCGCTGACAGGCACGGTTGTCAATGGATCAAGCGAGGTTCACACGCGGACGCCTAACAAAATTCTGACTGTCGCGCTGAGTACGAAAACAACACTTCTGGATTTTGATTTACCAGCAAACGATGTTTACAAGGAGGTTGCAAATGCGCGAAGCAGGGTCATGCAAGAGCTTTCCATCGCGCTTCGAGGGCCTCTGGTTCTCCAAGAGGCTGTAGAAGGGTTGTATGGGGAATTACAAAAGGTATTTTCACTTTTCCGTGGCTCTCTTTATCGCGGGCATGCAAAAGATCGTCTACGTGTGGCAATTGCGGTGCAGCGCGGGAACTCCATGAAGTCACTGTCAACAGCGTTTACCTATGGTTATCGCAAGGATGACCCCGATGAGCGGTTGACAGTCTTGATCAAAGATAGCCACCCGGGCGCTGCATGGCTGGGAAGGGAAGTCATTGCCGACGATCTAAAAAATGGTGTTCGACCACGTCACACAATTTCTCCATCGTCGTGGGCAGATAGGACGTGGATTCTCTGCCTGCCTATCGTATTCGACGCGCAGCCAGGTCAAAAAGCACGCCCCTTCGTCTTCATCATCGACTGCAATTTGGCTTTCGATCGGGCATCACCTGATTTTGAAGACCTGTACAACGAATTTTGCACTTTCATTACCCTTACCGCAGAGCGCTATACTGGAAATACGAATTTAGCGCGGTTTGCACAGGGGGCTAACACATGGCTTTAAAAGTTAGTTTTTCGAGAGGATCCTCCAGAATCCTCAGTGACACTGAGATTGATCAGGCCAATGCCAAGCTTGATAAAATTTTGTCTCCGAATTTTGGCAAGGGCAAAATTCGGGACATGATTGCTGATGGGCTTGAATTGAAGCGTTTGAGCGAAGAGCTTGAGTCCGGTGTGAGCGGAGATGAAAGGGCTGAGCTGGAAAAGGCGTTCTATTCCTTGGCCGGTAAGATTCGTGAGGAGACCGACGCTCTCGTTGAGAAAAACGGCAGGGAGCGATCTGCCACGGGCGTAAATGGCGAGACAAATATGTCCCCAGAAGGTAGAGCGCAGGCGGAGCCTCATAGTCGTCCTTCCAATGGGCGACCTGCGATGGTGATCCATGTTGCGGGAGATAACCGACTCCATGGCGTGAGGGTATCCTTGCGAAACGACGCCCGCACCGACGAACCTTCTCATGATAGTGAGGAAGGGTATATGAAGGGGCGGTGACCTACGCGTTAACAGCGCTTTCGTCACCGTACTCTTCTCTGCTGCTCAGGAATGGGCTTAATTTCTTGGTATTTGACAAAAAATGCTAAGCATTGATGCATTGGGCGGGAGCAATTTTCTTTGAAGTTGGATACCAAACCCAGTTTCTGGAATTTTTTTCCGTGAAGTGGGCGAATACGAGTACATAGTTCGTGATGTTTTCTTTAAATATCGTTTCGTACGTTATTTTTAATCTCAACCCCATTTGAACTGTTGACGCTTGTGGCCTGCGCGCCTCAGGCGGGATCGAGTCGTACAGTCGATTGAATGCGTCGTTTTTTTCGTTGAAGTCGGCAGGTTCGGGTGAAGCATCATACAGGCAGTAGTTGCTTTCTTTAGCACCTATCAATGCGCTTAATTCTTCTACGGAAATAAGCGGAAAAAAACCCTCCGTACCAGCCGGGATAGTGAGTTTTCCGGTCTCGGATGACTTGTAGTAGTTGCTCTTTATTAGTTTGATTTTTTTTGACTTTGCAAAGGGCGTATTTTTGCTTTCGTTAATGATATCGATAGATACGTTGAGGGCGGGGATTTCTGATTTGTTTTCTATCGTTGTGCTTAGAAAATTCTTGCCATCATCAACAATAAATCGCAAAAAGCTCATTCCCTTAATTGTATCTTTGTTGGGTGCGTAGCTATTAAGTATGCGTCTTGTGGCGAAGAACCGTATTTTTTTGAATTTTCGGTTGTTGAGCTATTGCGCGCACTGCTTACCGGAAGAAGGCGATTGACGAGTTCGTCAAATACGTGCCGCTTGCAACTGTTTGTTTCTTTGATTGCGTCTAGCACTTGATGTCGCAGAACGCCGACATGAGATTCCTGTGAGTAGTCTGCAGCCAAGCCAATTTTTGCATCGCCTAATTTTTTAACAAGCGCTCCTAATTTTGCATCGATCGACCCTTTCAACTCAGCTTGGTGATTTGATCCAGCAGTCTGGGCTTCAACGCAGAAATCTACCGCCATTTTGCGGATCATGTCCAAGGCATCAGTTTCTTTAATCGCGGCTTGTTGAGCGTTGATAGGTGTAGCAAAAAAAATAAGCAATGTTGTAGTGGCAAGAATAGTAAATTTCATCGTCCTATCTTTTTAAAAGTTTTATTTTTCAATCGAGCTTGCTCTTTGTAACGGCAAACAAAATACTTACTTGAGTGGTGCGTCTGAAAAATATGAAAGTGTGAGAGGCTTGGGGGCATATTTCAACGCTTGAGTGCCTGGGAATCCAAAGTACTTTAAGTCAGCCCCGCGATGGGAGTGACTATCAAGCGGCGGTGAAGGTAGAGCTCAAGAGCGGCAATCATAGGACGTTGGAGGTGTTTTGAGCTCAAGCTCGGCCCGGTCACTATTCAGTAGGTATGAGGCGGCAGATTGAGGGAGAAAGCCCTAATGCAGGGCTTTCTCAAAGCAACAGCGATATGATCAATCTGCACTACGCCAATGATCTGGCTTACCGATATCGGTATTTCTCACCCGGGCGATATTGGGTTTGTGACCAAGCTCTTTCGCTTTATCAATAGCCTCTTTCTGGGTTGGGAAGGTGCGGTCGATTAGCTTTGTGCCACCGGCCAGCTTCAATTGGTATCCGGTGATTGCGCTACCTTCAGGGCGGCCTGTTGGCTGCGGTTCTACGTATACGTTAGGCATTTTTGAATCTCTATAAGCGCCGAATTGGCCAGACTAATATGTATCAGAGCTGGCACGAGCCACAATGGATCCAATCGTATGCTTAGGTCTCATTGACATCAGATATGTCACACCGCCCAGATTTCGAGCTATTGTTGGGTTTGAACGCGAACTTAGCGATTCAATCCCAGCTCTGCCCGGATCTCTGCGTGCCGATGCTTTGAGGACTCACCTGCTAATCCATTTCGGAAAAGTAACGGCATTGAGTGCAAATTTAGTCAAAATTATCGTTCTCCTGACCAACCTGGCGGCCCAACTCGACGATGATTCAAGTTTTCCGGCTATTCACATCATTGCAAGTTGTGCCACCGCTTCTGCAATCCTGTCATGAGGCGGCTTGACCCGAACGATTTAGCAATAATCGTCAGATCGCTTTCAGATAGGTCACCAGGTCTGACATCTTTCAATACGGCATCGGTGCCAACGGTTTTAGCCCAGGCGGCCATGAGCCCTTTGGCAGTTTCAGAAGCCGCGTTCGGAAGTTCGCCTAGCAGAACCTTGGCGTACTCCAACTTTTCTTCTTGTGTCTGAAGACGTCTGTTGATTTGGGGGCGCAAGGTGCTGACTGCAGCCCAGCAGAGCGGGCTATCGGGAATTTTGAGGAGGTGGATGGCTAACTGCGGTACCTCCTTGGATTCTTTTGGATCTTGGTTGACTTGGACTATCTGTGTGAATACGCGCCTGCGTTGTTCATCGTTGATTTCGTTACTATGCAGCAGGGTTTTGAGTTCGGCGAATGCGCTTCCTTGCAGCGCACGACACCAGACTGTCAACGCGAGATCAGGATCTGCCGTGTTTCCAAACGAGCCTTTGAGCAGCACGGCCTTGGTGGTTTCAAGGTAATCCGACATTGGAAGCTCGGGAATTAAAGATTTCCAGGTTTTTTCCAGCAGGTTGACCTGTTGCTCATTGTTGAAATTAACAGCTTCAGCTAAACCGGATATCTGGTTGATCGACAGTTGTTTGTCACCATTGCTCAAGCAATCTGTCGCTTCTTCAGGCGACTGCCGCCATACAAGGCACGCCGTTTCAATTAGCTGAGGATGTAGGGTGGCTGGCACAATTTCTGTATTCAGCATGCTCTCCATGGATGCAAGCGTGTGGCGGCCAACAAAACCTGGGGACGTTTCTGCGAGCTGTCTGGCCTCCATAAAAAGTGAGTGTGGTGCATACCCAGTTGGAAGGAGTTCCATGGAAGGCCAGCGCCCGCTGAAATAGCGGTGCAGCGATTCGAATGTGTTTTTAACCGCTCTAGCGCTACTGAACAGCTTTTGTAGCGAGGGGCCCAGGAGGGAAGGAGAGGCGTGGATAAATACTCGGGAGAACCCTGGGATCACCTGCGCCAGATAGCTATCCCAGTTGTTGACATTGGCCAGCAGCACCTGCAGAACTCTATCCAGATGAGTTCGTAGCGAGTCATCACTCCAGTGCTTCTGCGAAATGCTTGAAGTGGCATCTGCGTAGAGCGATCCATCCTCCTCATCGAGCTCTGCACGATTGATAAGCTCTGTTAGGTGCTCGGCGAGCAATTGCCGATCTTGTTCGGTCAATTTTCCATAGGACTCGAAAAGAGAAACGCGACAGATGCTTGGGACATTTTCGAGAGGGTAATTGATCCATCGTTCTGCCACTCTGCTGAGCGAGCGCGTCTCATGGATAACAAAGGTGCGGAAGACTTCAGCTGCGTCCTGTTCGCACCCGTCAATTTCAGCCAGTGCAATAGAAAAATCCGCGTAGGCTTCGTAGTGCTCTTCATTGAACAATGTTCTGCGCATTGCACCTAGGTCTACGACTAAGCGGAATGCGTGTTTGTAGTCGAGAGAGTGTTCATTGAAGTCGGCTACCCGACTGCTGAATCTGCAGAGACATTCCAGCAGTTGTTCGTCATCAGCTAGCGAGGCGTACCGCTCCAAGGCCACGATTACGCAACCAATCATCTCTGGAGCGGCCATCGTGGAGAGATGGGTGATTTGTTCCCAGAGCTTTTCACGGCTTTCTTCGCCTTCACCGGCCAGACGCTCCCAAACCGTGTTAATTCGATGTGCAGTCAAGGGCATGTCTAGGGTGTCGAGCGGCTCAGCGTTGTCGTCAGCGTTTTCTTCAAAAAGATGGAGTGCTGCTGTGAGCTGACTGACATAGACCGTTCCAATTTCAGGAAGAAGCAATGTTTCGTAAGCGTCCATCCATTGTTGCAGGCTCATGAAGGGGAGGGTGTATGAACTTGATGCTGTAGAGACAGTGCGTTCACACAGCCATTTCAACAGCAGTTCTTTCGCATGTCCTGGCAAACCTGTTTCGGCAAATACAGAGAGTGCGATTTCGACCGCCTTTGTGGCCATGCTTATCGCTTCAGTGATGTTAGGAGTCTGGCCACTAGGCAGGCGCATTGTGCTCACGCTCCCGCTGGTGAGCAGTTCGTCAATAAGTACGGTGGCAATGTATTGCTGGTCGACGGCGTTGGCGACAGCGGTGATTCGTCCAATCTTCTCAACGCCAAGCATTGACCGGAGCTCCCCTGAAGTAACAATGTCGTTGCTCAGGACTCCAAGAATCAAATTTCGGGTACGTGGTGGCAGACGGTCGATAATGTCCGCAACCACACGCATGGCGTTGAATTTGAGAGCTTCCTCGGTGCTATGGAGCTCGCTGAGCATACCGTGTAGCAACTGCACTTCCTGATCGCTGAGGTACTCATTCGCGCGCGGGGAAAGGGCTTCCAGGAAGCTCTGAGTATCACCGGAAACCAGAGCGGCATAAATCCGAGTTGCGTGGCCTCCGTATTGCCGGGTAACGGAGTCCTCCGAGAGCAATAACAGGCTTTGCAAGGATTCTGGCCAGGGAGTTCCTACCAAGCTCGCCAGGAACTGACGAAGATCTCGGCATCCCTCAATAAGTACTGTCTTTTCATTTTCGTCCTGTGTCACATACCGCTTGAGGACGTGATGGGCGTCCAGAGGCTCGTCTTTAAACGGTGTTTGTCTGACCATGAGATTGGTCAGACGCAACAGCAGTTGAGGGTCTTCCTGCAGATCTCGATAGAACGCTGGAAAGCTCACGCGTGCAGCACTCAGTGCGCCAAGGGCGATCGGATGTTTGGTGACTGCCCCTTCGTGCAGGCCGCCGGGGCGGTCGCTGCCAATCGCGTCGAGTTCTCGGGCCTTGGCGAGCCACCAGGTTTGCGTGAAGGCATTGACGATTTGGAGAGCATTGCGGGGATCGGTAACGTTAACGTGAATCATGCGATCGACGACCTGTTCAACCGATGCGCCTTTGTCCGCAATCTCCTTCACCAGATCCGGGAATGATTTGAGCTTTGAAAGTGCAAACTGCCTCATATCGTTTCGTGGAGGAGGGGGAATCTCCAATCGGAACTGGAAGATCCGGTCGAGATAGCGCCTGGCGTCTGTCGGGTTGAAAATGGAGCCTGGTTGTTCGGGGTTACCGCGTCGACGTGAAAGAGCATCAGCAACCTTGCCTTCATCACAGGAGATTACGAACACCAGGCCCAGGTTTTCCGGGAGCTTGTCTGTAGGGATTTCCATGAAGGTTCTGACGGCGTCCAGGCCTAATACCATCTCTTCCGCAGATAGACGATCGAGGTCGTCCACGAATATGACGAGGCGTTCGTAGGGAACTGCGTTGTCTTTGGCAGGCTTGAATTTACGCAGTTGCTGGAGCAGTAACTCCTCATATTGTTCAGCGTTGACGCTAGGGAGATGTACTCGGGTGATGGTATTGAATGGATTGACAGTGGAGGGCTTCATCACCTTGATGAGATAGGCGTAAATGCCGCTGACTGCCGCGATGAAAGACGACTGCGTGATCCCATTATCAAGTGGCAACCATGCCAGGCCGGCGGTGATAAACATGAGAAACACAATAAACGCGATTGCGAAGGCGGGCGCCGGCGCTGCCCAACTGATTAGGTGTTGTTTGATCAAGTCACCGATCGGTTTGGCGACTGACTCCGTATGCGTCACATTTCGATAAAGATCGTCGTGCAGCTTGCTTTCATCCCCGCCAAGCTCAAGGAAGACATGTCTGAGCAATGCGCGTTTGATGTCTTGCTCTTTCCCACCAAAACGCCAGGCATTGAATGTGATGCTTTTGAAGCGTTGACTGCGCGGGCGGCGGCCACCGAGAGTTGAGGTGTCATCAGCCAAGGCTCGTGTGTAGAGCTCTTTAACTGAGCTTTTCCCTGTACCCCAACCACCCAAGAGACCAATGCTGAACGGTGGCCGATGCCCTTCGTCCTCAATCAAGCAGCGTAAGGCTTGAGCGTAATGCCGGTGTCCGAAAGCATCTTGATCTTCTGTCTCGATTTGACGATCCAGTACGGCAGGCATTGAGTTACGAGAATCTAGCATTCGATCATCCCTAATCTCATATGGCGTTTAGCTATCTTGAGAGGAGCTTACTGCGCTCTGCAGATAGGAGCCAGTAATACGAGGAGGCGCAACAATCTATAAAATTGCCATGAGGCATGAACCGAGTATCAAGCAGATTTTTTTACATGGCTGATTCAAGTCTTCGGTTACTAAGGCGCCCTGCGAGAGGAGATTGGCTGATTAGATCTCTACCTATAAGAATGATGAACCAGGATCTCCCCCCAGCCTCGCGATCCCCTGCTTGATATGCCCAGCGTTCTCACCAATCCTTTCAAGTGCGCCACGTGCATTGTCACAAGCTTCAGATGACCCGCGCTGCTCCTCCAGCAGCACAAGCTCCATCAGCGCTGCTTCGATCGCCAGTTGGTTTTCGTACAGCCTGGCCAAAATGTCTGGAAGGGAATATTGCTCGGCCATGATTCGACTCCGTTCGGATAGAGAGCAAAAGCATAGCAGTGGTTCGAAGATGGTCTGGATTGCCTGGCGGGCGAGGGCATAGACAAGAAAGAGCAAAAAGCTCAGTCCGAGCGATTCCAATGGCGCTGAACGGTGGTTTTTGCCATCCCCAGCTTAATAGCTACTTCAGCCCGCGAAAGACCTTGCTCCTTGAGCACCCGGACGGCCTCTCGTGCTTGGGCTGCTGCCGTAATCCGTGGGTGAACGGGTTGTTCAATTTCCACCGGGATCGATCCCTTCAACAGCTTCAGCGATTTCAGATCCCTTTCAGCATTCTTCAGGATCTCGCCGGCGCTCATATCGTCCTGCACTCCACATACGATTGCCATCAGCGCAACAGGACTGATCTCCAACGCGTCGGCGAGCTCAATGATGGCCTCCAGGCTTGGTGAGGTCTTCTCATTTTCGATGCGACTGACATGTGATTGATCGACCTTTTGGCTCAGCGCTTGCTGCGTGAGATCACGTTTTGCTCGCAAGAGCTTTAAGGTCGCGGCAAATGCGGTGCGGACAGACATTTTTCCGTTCCGTAAAAACAGAGCTGTATGCCGCGATTGCCATGATCCACTCAAATGTATATATTCATAGGAGTGGATCTAATGGCTCGTTAGTGCAGCGACACGCTTTGGAGGCTCAACGACGTGACTATCGTTGGTCATTCAATTTAGCTGTAAATCGAGATCAAGATCGGGAGTCAGATCGAATCTGTGCAGCGAACGCTCATCAACTGAGCCTCTGCTCCATTGCTTCGCCTGGCCGTGCTGTGTCCATCAAACATAATGCGTCAACGGCGCCCATCCGAACGCACGGCGGGGGCGGATGTGCGTGAACCACGAACCTCTATTTTTAGTAAAGAAGGGCGGTCTGAATGGTCGATGGTCTCGGCGAGATTTTGCGTGATAGGAGCGTCGCTACCCTAGTGACAGTCCGGCTTGATGATTGATCAACAGAGTCTTTCATGTGTCCCGGCAGCCGTCGCTGTGGCGATGGAAAAGGACTTCGGAGTGCCCGTTACGGCGTACTTATTCGCCGCCATCGACAGTCCACCTGTTCTGATGGGAACGGTTTACGGCGATACCACTGGGCGATTTCGCGAGGGAACAAGCATGCGGACGTCGAGGATCATAGGCGTGCTGTTCATCGATGGTTATTCGCTATTCAGAACCATCGCCGGCAGCCTCTACGTGGTGGTCAGCTGGATACCTGGAGGAAGCAATATTTATATGAATCGCGTTTATCACTGAGTATTTTTTGGCTAGATGCTTTTTTCAACAACTCGCTGCGGCAATCAGGTTGGCGAGGGTAAGGGCACTGTGAAAGAGCTCCTCTTCGCGTGCAGGGTAGAGCGGTAGGTTTGATTGGCAATGGAAAAAATGAGCGTTACAGATGTTGAGTTGTTGGGGGATTTGTTTTTTGGGCCGGCCACCGTCTTGGGTGGTTCAGGGTTAGACGACGGGGCACTGAAGCAGGCCGCAATGGAATCATTCCCTGAAAAGCGCAGCTGCGTGGTGCGTGAGTGGATGCTCCTCGATTTGATGCTTGAGGATGAGTGTCAGCGGGAGATGAGGGGCCAAGGGTTAGTACCTACCATCCTGTACACCCAAAATCTGGTGTTCGACAGCGCCCAAAAACTTCCTGAGCGAGGCCTATTCAGAACGCATTTTGCGACCTCTGTAGAAGGTTGCTTCTTCGAAACGACCGATACGGTTTTCGTACTCGCTGGCAGAGGCAGTCGTAAGTATGCAAGTCTTTGTGCAATCAGCGCACTGGACTTGGCCATTAAGATGCAACCGATACGCTAAGCCAAGCAAGCGCATCAGTTTGAACGCAACGAGACAATTCGACACTTTCAGGCAAGCAGACAGCACGTCCAAACAGGGTACAACGTAAGCGGGACATTGACCGTGATGACCATGACACCGTCGGGTCGGAGGACGGGCATTTCCGACGACTCGGACTTCACTCTGCTGGTGTCCTTCCGATGCCGCGCGGATACGAACTGAGCGACGCTGCGCTAAAATCGCGCGATGTGAACAAGTGATCAGGTCTATTCGATGGATGAAGCAACAATCTCTCGCCTACAGTGGCTGGACGAGTCGGCCAGCGAGCACGGTTGGAACAATCGCGAGGAAATTAACGCGAGCGTGAGGTGCATCTGCAGCGCCTGCGGCCAATGGTCAGAACCCGCCCAAATCACAAAGTGGTACAACGAAAAGCACGCCTGTTGCCCTTACTGTGGGCTGACCGGCGTTGTTGTTGGCTCCAAGTCGGGATTGCCGCTTGAGGAATACGAGAGCTGTCGAATTCCTGAGTAGCGCACCACCAAACAATTCGCTCGTTGAGCAAATCCAGAACCCGCCATTGAGCGGGTTTTGTCATTTATGAAACAGAGGACGAGCCCATGGTTGGCATCCAAATGCCGAGGGATTTATTCGAGCCAATCCCGGAGAACGGCTCGAAGCACTTCCTGAATGAGTGCCTGCACCATTTTTTCAGCAAGAAACTGGGCTGCGGATTTAAAGCGGCTCTTTTGTCGCATGGGCATTTCCTTCTCCATTGATTGAAATTTCAACAGGGCTATCGAGGCAGCAACTGTCAGAGCTGTTGCCGTCATAACGTGTTGAACAGATGCAATGGTGAAGGCAAAAAAACCTGCTTTTGTGGCAGGTTTGCATGGTTTTCACGTCGAGCGTGAGTGTTCCAGGATCAAGTTGTTTTCAGGTTCTTCGCTGGGAGTGTTGGCTCATTCAGATGACTCACCAAGGCCTCGCGTAGCGTCTCCAGAGCATCCTGTAGGCGCCGCTTCTCCCTCGGATCATCTCCCGTCGGCACAAAGCTCTCGCAATGCCTGATCAATGCCTCACAGTCGTTTGCATTCAAATCCAACTCAATCATTTTGAATCCGCTCCCGGTGCGCTTTGAGATGTTCCATTTTCCGTACCCATAGTCGTAAAAAGAGTCGCCAGTCACTTACATATCGTTCCTGGAGGAAGCGGTTTGCAAATACGCTGGATAAAAATTCTTATCGCGTTCGGACTAAAGGGTATTGTAGTTCTTAGGCTGGCCCTAGGTGCCGCCCGAGTGTACTTTTGCGATCGATAGCTTTTTATAAGATGTAGAAATATTTGAAAAGATGCTGCATTCTAGAATAAGTTTTGATCATTAGGTGAAGCGCTTCTGTTATACTTTTTAAGTAGAAGGTGGGGTTTCTAATGGTTAAATTTTGCCAAATAATTGAGATGATGTGATGAAAAAAGGAAATGAAGCTTTTGGCGGCAAAAAAGATGATTGTGCAATTCGGCGCGGTTGGGTTCCTGTGGTTGTTGTGGTACTGGGTGTTTTGGGCTCTCTTGGTAGTGTTGGATTCTGCTTTTATGTGTATGGCTACTTGTTGGTATTGATAGCTTCTCTGATTATGGCTCTTTCGTTTAGCTTGGGGGTTGTTGGTTATTCTGTGTATTCTTTTCAAGGATCTAAGAAGGCTTGGTGTGGGTGGCAGGGGTTGCTGAGCATTGCTGTTAGTTTTTTTTGTAGTTTTTTGTTTTTGTTAATTTTTTTAAGTTTTGTACTCTGTTTTAAATATTTAATATCCATGGTTTGGTCTGGCGCAACAGATACTTTGCGATTTTCTTTGTTGGTGGGTTTTTTTACTTTGGTTGTGGGTGGATTTCTTTTTTTAGTACGTTTAAAGTGGAGAGCTACCTATGGGCTTTCTGAAGTGGGGGTGGGTTTTTTAATTGCTTCGCATCGAGCTTATGGGGAGCAAGTATTAAACAATGTAAACTCCGACTTTTATCTTGCGGTATTGGTCGGAGGGATTTATCTGGTGGTTCGAGGTCTAGATAATTTTTATCAAGGGAGAGAGCTTGAGAAAGACCCTGTGATGAAGTTGATTTCTTGGGTGAGATCCAATGCGCCAATTACGAATTTCGAAAAAAATTAGGGCGGGCATGGGGAGCAAAAAAGGGGTTAAACTGTCGGAAAGAAAGCGCTGATATGAGTCAGTGATGCAAGAGGTATTTGGATCAGACTTAACTTAGCGGAGAAGGCATGGGCCGTGCCTCTCATCAACTTGGTCATCGATAGCTAAATGTGCGTTTGTAACTTAGCCATGCTGCGAGGACGGCGCGTATCCTTCGTTTCAGCGGTGCTTGCACGACTGCGAGGAAGGCAGAGCTGCGCCAATTTACTGTGATGGTGGCGCGGCCTGCCTTGAATCGACCTTTCTTGACATAGCTATCAGGTGGCAGGCTTCTGAGGATCGGTTTCGATCGACCTTTTGACCTCCGCTGCCATTTCGGGTTTTAGCGGCATCCGGAGGGCCTTGCTGTTTTTTGTGACAACACAGTAAGCCGATTTGGCTGGCCAATCTTTGAGTTCGGTTTTGATCAGTTTTTCTGGGCAAAGCAGCAACACATCTCCGAAAGAAAAGAGTGGAAATGCGGAGGCTAGAGGATATTTGCGCACCGTCTCCACAGTGCCCCAAACCTCAGGATCGAGATCCTCTTTCGCATAATTTTCGGTCAGCAAAAACTTTGCTGCGGTATGGTCGCGGACGTTCATCATCGAAGACGCCGTGTACACAATGGTCAGAGGGCCTCCTGGAGAAGCGCCAATGATAATGACCAGGATTACGAATGCTGCTGCCAGACACTGCGAAACACGTTTGAAAAGATCGGTTCTGCTGTCATAGAAAACGACGACAGGGATCAATGTCATACTGGCGAAAACAATGGATATGAGATTTAGCTTGATTAAGGCTTCGGGCGTATCTTCACCGGAGTAAGATTTAAGGATGAGGCTGACAGGTAGTACGGTTGATAGGACAGTGCTGATCAGAATGCATGCCAGCATGACCAAAAAAACGACACGTGTTGCCTTGTTTTTTAATTTTCCAGGTGAGTCCGTCGTTGCGCAACGGTTTATAGCCTTTCTGAACGTCGGGCTTCTCTGCAATGCCAGAATTGTCAAAATGCCATAGGCAACTACCCAGATCAGCTTATAGCCATCGGTGACTTCTATACCTCTAAATATCGTCACCATCAGCACTGCTATTCCGAGCAGTACCGGTAAAAGAAGCAGTTTCATCACGTCAACTTGGAGGTCTGGACTTTTGTTGAAAAGTGATACTGAGAGCCCGAATAGTACACTCGTCGTCATGAGAACTAAGAAATAGGCCGCGACTAAGAATGCGATTACTGCGAGCCAAAGGAGCAGTGCTGATTTAGCCTCAATCGCTGAAGCCATCAAGTCTGGACGACCGATCGCTGTCGTATAGGCCGATATCGTATAAAATCCCAAAATGGTACCGAGACCACCCAAGATCACACTGATTGGTGCCCAATAGGTGAAAATCCGTTTGATGTTTTTCTTCAATGCCGCTTGGAAGGTCAAAGGCCTCTTGAAGGTCATGAATAGGTTCCTTGCAAGGATTTAAATGAGGGGCATCCGAGCCTGCTGGCTTCACAGGAGTGATCGAGATAGCAAAACCGAAAGCCTGATGGGCGCTGTATCGCCCGGCGCTTATTTTGCTTGATGAAAATTTATTTTTTTTTCGCCCCTTGAAAATTTTTTTGTGCGACGGATCTTTATATTTGAGGACAACAGAAAAGCAGCGATCTTGGCGCCTCTCCGTTCACCGGTCTTCCTGGACAACCTATGTGGTTTTTCGCTGTTGCTGTGCTCTTGCTTCTGGCTTTTCCTTGCGACTTATCTTGGCTGACGCCGGTGTATGGCGGCCTCATGTGTACAGCAAAATCGTCCCTTAGCGGCTGAAAGCCGCTGCTAACCCGTTTGATTTCAAATTCACGGTCTTTTTTTTGAAAAAATACCCGTGTCGGACAACTTCGTGCGAGTCAGTCCGCAGATCAACTGGAAAGAGCAGATGGAAGACGAGATTGAGTCTCAGGTTTGGCGCACGGCGCAGCAGGCATGTAGCAAGGTGTCGTTTGCGCGACTGCTTGAAGAGGCGGTCGCCAGTTTCAAGAGAATCCCTGGGCTTGATCCTATCGTGCGGCTGCACGTGTCAGTAATCGGTGCTGAGAGCATCAAAGTGCTACGTGATGCCCTGAAACGTCATCATGCGCTGGCCCAACTGAAAGTTACGTCGAGCTTAGATCTCGTCTGAGAACGCACCTGAGAAGCCATCTGCAATGGCACCTTATGGATATAGGGATGGCCACTGACGAATTGAAGGATGATTTTTTGGGTCGAGATCTGGGGCTGTAGAAGGCTTCGACTGAATGTAAGCGTCTGTGCGGTATTCCTTGGGTAAAGAAACTGATCTTTCCCGAGTTGAAATCGCAAAGTCAGGGTTGCTGAAAGTGATCCCTTGAGCTCATGTGGACGTGGGCTTGGTGAGCGGTGAAGCCGAAGTCAGAGCGATGGCCGTAAGCTAGGTGTGCCTATCTCAGCTGCGAACTTATCCGTTGCTGTTAAACACTTTGGGGATTAAATATTCCATGGGTGTGGTGATTGCTATCCTTGCATAGGAGGTTCGTGAGGGTGGACAACGTGGGATTACCTTGAGTCCAACTTTTATGCGAACCATGCTCTAGGTGTGAATAGCCCCAGACCGAAAATGGCGTTAGCATTCCCCCCACTCGGCTTAAACAGCCTGTTTTTCAGATCAGGGTCGCATCGTGGAAAAGCTAAAACGCCTCGAAAGTGGAATCGAAGGGCTCGACGCTCTGCTCAAGGGCGGGTTGGTAGCAGGCTCTTCATACATAATCCAAGGGCGCCCAGGGTCTGGAAAAACGATCCTCGCGAACCAACTTGGGTTTCATCATGCGAGCAATGGAGGCCGGGTTCTGGTCGCCACGCTGTTGGCCGAATCGCACGATCGACTCTTTCAGTTCCTTTCTACTCTGAGCTTTTTCGACTCTTCCAAGGTCGGGGCTGAAATCCAGTTTGTCAGCGCGTTTGACACTTTGGAAAATGAAGGTTTGGATGAAGTAGTGAAACTGCTCAGGCGCGAGATAAGCCGTCAGAAAGCTACCGTAATGGTTGTGGACGGTTTGCTCAATGCACGCTCAAAAGCTGATTCACATATCGACACCAAGAAATTCATTTCCGAGTTGCAAGGGCACGCCGCTTTCGCTGGCTGCACGGTGCTGTTTCTCACAAGCTCTCGACTCGACGATGGCAGCCCTGAGCACACGATGGTTGATGGAGTTATTGAGATGGGCGAGGAGCTTTACGGCACTCGCTCAGTGCGTCGAATTCAGCTTCGTAAGACTCGCGGCAGTCCAGCAATGACCGGCCTCCACGAGTGCGAAATCACCGAAGTTGGCCTTGTGGTTTATCCGCGACTCGAAAGCCTTTACAGCCATCCGTCTTCTTCAGACAGCGCGGATATGACGCGTATCGCCAGTGGCATTCAATCGCTGGACGAGATCTTGGGGGGAGGTCTGCACAGCTCCAGCGTGACTCTTGTCATAGGCCCATCCGGGATTGGGAAAACGACCCTTGGCCTCAAGTTTCTGGCTGAGTCGACAGTGGAATCTCCGGGCCTACATTTTGGCTTTTACGAAAGTCCACAACGTCTGCGGCTCAAAGGCCAATCGCTGGGTATAGATATCAAGGGCATGGAAGACAGCGGAGCGCTGAGCATTGCCTGGCAGCCCACCACAGAGGGGCTTCTGGATGGCCTAGGTGCACGGCTGCTGAGTATCGTTGAAGAAAAGGGCATTAAGCGTCTGTTCATCGATAGCCTGAGTGGCATGACGCGAGTCACAACAAATCCAGCGCGTATTACTGACTTCTTCAGTGCTCTGATGAACGAGCTACGATCCAGGGGCGTTACGGTATTCGCCTCCTGGGAAATGCGTGATTTATTTGGCTCCGAGGTCAGCGCACCAAACTCTGATCTGTCCAGCATCGTCGACAACCTGATGCTGATGCGATTCGCTGAAAATCACTCTGAACTAAGCAGGACGCTTTCCATTCTTAAAGTACGAGACAGCTCTTACGATCCCTCACGATTTGAGGTCGTCATCCGTGATCATGATGTTTTCCTGAAAAAGGCTTCAAGACATGAACCTTCAGTCCCCACTGAGTCATCGCCCGGTTCAAGATCTTAAGCCTTTGTGCGGGTTGAATTAACATGGCCACTATCCTGGTCGTCGACGACGAGTACTTGATCGCTGATATTCTCAGCTTCGCATTGGAGGATGAGGGGTTTATGGTAGTGACGGCCAGCAATGGTCGAAAAGGACTAGAGGTGCTGGATAGAGAGCGGCCAGCCTTGATAATCACCGACTTTATGATGCCGGTCATGGACGGCCTAGAATTTGCCACAGCCGTCCGAGCTCTCCCTTCCGCCAATCATCTGCCGATAATCCTTATGAGCGGTGCCCAAGCTCACATCGGTATGGAGAGATCTGATCTCTTTGATGCGGTGTTGGCGAAGCCATTCAACATAGACTTGATCATTGCCGAGGTTAAAAAGCTCTTGTCGGCTTATTAGTCAGCTATCTAGCTATTAGAAAGTGTACTAGGAATTGCGGATAAATTAGGCGGCAAACAGTATTGTGATGTGAATTCGCGATGTGAGTTTTGGTGTATTCTTAATGTACAAACCACCCATCGAGAACTTCCATGTCTAAGCTTGCCGAATTCCGCCAGCTCGAAAAACACCTCGCCGAACAACTCCAAGCGCTCGAAGCTCTGAAAGGCGATGCAGGGCTTCAAAAAGAAATTGATTTCGAAAAGAAGCTGCGCGATTTGCTCGCAAAATACGGCTACAGCCTTAAGGACGTGATCAATCTGCTAGATCCACAAGCAGGTCGTCGCGCTCCAGCGGTTGAGTCCAAAGCAGGTAGCCGCAAGCCTCGTCAGTTGAAGGTTTATAAAAACCCTCACACAGGCGAAGTCGTAGAAACCAAAGGCGGTAACCACAAAACGCTTAAAGATTGGAAAGCGAAGCACGGCGCCGCGACTGTTGAGTCTTGGCTGACAAAGTGATTTTGGTTTGAGTATTAAAGGGCCTGTGATGGCCCTTTTTTATCGTGCAAATCACGGATGAGCGTGATATCACAACTTTTTGAAAGTAGTGAAACTGATGACCTCGGTGTGTACCAGACCCTTTCATCGAGCGACTTTCTTTGACTACCTCCTCATACTTAGTGCAAGCCCACAATTAGTTGCTCACGGCACATGACCCACAGCCGTCGAATCATTGATATTTGATAATGTTTTGCAGGATCAGTGGGCCGCCCAAGCCCAGCAGCTTCCCACCTTCATCAATCTCACCCAAGGATATCGGGGCAAAGCCCAACTGATCCACCAGTTGGGTAACGGTCGTGTTGGCTTCCTGATTCCGGCTCCACACAAACATCACTTGGCGCCCTCCATCTCGTGCAGGATCTTTGGCGAGCATTGCCGCAGGGAGCTGGTTGAAGGTTTTCACCACCCTTGCGCCGACAAAAGCGGTGGCGACGACGTCAGTGGAAGCGCGGTCGTCAAGTTCCTGAGGCGGCACGCCATAAGTGTTCATGGCATCGATGACGATCCTGTTCTTCCAGTTCGCGAATCGCTGGCCAATCTCTCGATGAGCGCCGAAAGGAATGGCGAGAATGACGATGTCTGCTTCCAGAGCCTGTTCAAGAGGCTGCGCCGTCACGGTGTTGCCCAACTCATTGATGAGCGGTGCGAGGCTTATTGGATCTCGGGTGTTAGCGATTGCGACGGGAATGCCATTACGGGCGAATTGGCGGGCGAGGGCGGTGCCGACCTTGCCGGAACCGATGATGGAGTAAGTCATGCTCTAGTCCTCTATTGCGGAAAAGGGAAGCGCGGTTGGTGATCAGCCGGTGATGGCAGCGATATCTTCGAGAGCTTTAGCGATGGCGGCATCTTTGACCTGCGCATTGATAGCCAAGCCTTCAGCGCGGATAAGCTTGGTATCGCTGATGCCCAGGAATCCCAGCAACCCGATCAAGTAGGTTTCTTGATGTTCCAAAGGCGCCGCAGGACTACCAGAGGAATACACGCCACCGCGAGAAGACGCGATGTAGGCCTGTTTGTTTTTCAACAGGCCTGCGGGGCCTTTGTCGGTGTATTGGAAGGTTTTGCCGACCAATGAGATTCGGTCAATCCACGCTTTAAGCGGAGTAGGGATCGTGAGGTTGTACATTGGCGTGCCGATGACAACGACGTCCGATTCGAGCAGTTCTTGCAGATACGCAGTGCCTTTGTAGAGATCTTCCGTGAGCATTGCATCGTCACTTCCCGCACCCTGCCAAGCGGCCAGATGCTTGCCGGAAAGGTGCAGGGCCGGGTCGAGCGCGAGATCTCGGTAGATCACATTGCTGTCAGGATGCAGGGCCTTCAACCGTCCAACAATGTTTGAGGACAACTGGCGACTCACTGAAGCGGCGCCGAGAATGCTGGAGTCGAGATGGAGAATTTGCATGGTTAAGTCACCTTTATCGTGTGGATTGAACGTCACGAGAACGATGAACTTTGAGGCTGCATCTGAATAGACGGTATATTGAGATGTAAAGTATCTGCCAATGAGATGGATGGAGAATGAAATGCTCGATGGCGTATCGCTCGATCAACTGCGAACCTTTATCGCTGCGGTGGATGAAGGCAGTTTCTCGGCAGCAGCTAGAAAGCTAAACCGGGTTCAATCAGCCGTCAGTGGTTGGGTCGGAAGCCTGGAGGATCAGATTGGGGTCGTACTGTTCGACCGCTCTGGACGATTCCCCAAACTGACGCCTCAAGGCGCGCTATTACTCACCGATGCACGCAACATCGTCTCTGGAGTGGACACTTTGAAGGCCCGGGCCAAACTCATGGCCTCAGGTCTTGAGCCAGAGTTGTCGGTGGTGGTGGATGTGTTTTTCCCCACCTCGGCAATTACCGCCGTGGTCAAAGAGTTCGCCGAACGTTTCCCGCTGACTCGATTGAAAATGTTTGTGGAAGGGCTTGGCGCAGGTTATCAGCCGATATTGGATGGCCGTTGTAGTCTGGGCATCCTGGCCTCGCTGCCAATCAACTTTCCCTCCTTATCCATCGAGCGCATTGGTGAGTTTTCACTGGTGATGGTGGCGGCCGCCGATCATCCGCTGTCCAGCCTGACAGGGAGACTATCCAAACGTGAATTGGCAAAGCACATTCAGTTGGTGCTGACAGACCGTTCGGAAATGCTGGGAGGACAGGATTATGGCGTGATGTCGCCATTGACGTGGCGCTTGGCCGATCTATCGACCAAGTACGCGTTCCTGAAAGATGGCGTTGGCTGGGGCAGCATGCCGTTGCATATGATTGAACAAGATCTCGCAGCAGGCACATTAGTGATGCTGGATGTCGAGAGCATCCCCAGAGAGGGGGTGAAGATCGATTTTTCTGCAGTTCACTCGACCAATACATTGCCCGGGCCGGCAGGGCGCTGGCTAATTGATCGCATCAAGATCAGCCCGCTCAATTAGTATTGGCTGCCAACCTCGTTCGCAATCACCGACACTGGGTAGATCGCCGTGAATGCGCCGGCATCGACGCTCAGCGCCCTGCAATCAACCCCATACACCTGCGCGAGATTTTCTGGGGTTAATGTGGTTCTCGTTGGGCCGCAGCAATGCACGATGCCCTGATCAAGCATGAGCGTGTCGTCGGCGTATCGACTGGCCAGATTCATGTCATGGAAGATCGCCAGCGTGACGATTTTGTACGTGCGTGTGTACTCGCTTACGGCATCAAGAATCTGCAATTGATTGGCTAGATCCAATGCCGATGTGGGCTCGTCCAGCAGGAGCAATTGCGGACTGCGAACGAGCGCAAGGGCAAGGGAAATCATCTGTCGTTCGCCCCCGGAAAGTCGCCCTGGCTGGCTCTCGGCGAAACGTTGCAATCCCATTAGCTCAAGCAGTTCGGCTGCCTTGTATCGCGCCTCTACGCTGGTCTTCCAACTGCGCGCACTGCCTTGCTGAGCGAGTAGCAAGAGCTCGTAGGTGGACAGTCGTACGTCGAGATGTGGGAGATCCTGCGCGACGTAGCCAATCATCCTCGCGCGGGTGGCAGGAGACATCCCCAATAATGCCGTACCGTTGATGCTGGAAAAACCGAAAGCAGGCACCAGTCCGCACAATCCTTTCATGAAGGTCGACTTTCCCGCGCCGTTTGCACCCAGCAACGCCATTGTGTGGCCGGCGGCAACGTGCACGTTCAGTCCCTTGAGAATGGGCTTGCCGCGCAAAGTTACCCGGTAGTCGGAGGTAGAGAAACTCATCGGGACGTCAGCCTCCGGTCGCGCAGGATAAGAATGATGAAGAACGGCAGACCGATCAGTGAGGTGACCATGCCGATGGGTAACACGGCACAGGGTACGATCAATTTGCTTGCCAGAGAGGCTAGGGTCACGAAGATGATCCCGCAGGCAATGGTCACGCCGATGGTGAAGCGCTGATCCTCGCCCACCAGCAGTCTGGCCACATGCGGCGCGACAAGGCCCACAAAGCCGATCACACCCACCACCGATGTGACAGCGCCCGCCAGCAGCGCCGCCAGTACCAACATTGTCGTACGCAGTCGGCGCACCGGAATGCCGAACACCACCGCCTGTTCGCCAAAACTTCGCAGGGCGGTTAACGCCCACGCTTGTAGTAGCACGACCGGAATGGCGATGGCTGCGATCACCGCACACAACGTGACTTTGTTCCAAGTGGCATGCAGCAGCGAGCCCATCAACCAGAACACGATGCTTTGCAATTGATCGGTGCTCGCCACGTATTGAGCCATCCCCAGCAGTGAGCTGAAGACAAAGTGCATCGCGATTCCCAGCAGCGTGATGGCCTGAAGGCCCACCTGTCCGCGTGTCAGCAGCAGGATGATTCCAACGGTCATTAACGAGAACAAGAACGCGTTGGCGGTGACGATCAGATCGGCACTCAGTCCTGGTAACGCATGGCTGAAGGATAGGTTGAAGGCTAGGGCCAGTGACGCACCGAAACCGGCGGCTGACGAGATACCCATCGTAAAGGGCTCTGCGAGCGGGTTGTCGAGGACAGACTGCATCATCAATCCCGAGAGCGACAAGCATGTGCCGGCCAGTACCGCCATCAGTGTCATCGGCATCCGTAGTTCCCAAAGGATTACCCGGGTGCTGGAATCGACACTGTCGGGACGCAGCAACCCGGTTATAGCTTCACCCAGTGTGAGCGTCCCGGAGCCGACGATCAGGTCAGCAGTGAATGCTGCAAGTGCCAGCACCAACAATAGGGTCAGTAACGCGCTACGTCGCCAAACGGTATGAGCGTAGTGGGCCTGGGGGGAGGGCGAGACCAGAGTACCCGGCATCGACATGGCTTCTGGTAACTCATTCATTGGCAGGCGCAGGCGAGTAGAGGACGGCGGGCACGGCTTTCAATCCGGTAAGGCTGAAAAGCGTGGCGAGGCTTTCGGCTGTATCGAGGCGCTGCGCGCTGTCGGGATAGAACGCTTGATTGAGGTATTCGAGCGCGAGAATGTTCCAGGAGCTCGCGTAAAACTGGTGATAGATTCGTACACTTGAGCGTTCTGGCTGGCTTTCAATTGGGCGAATCCAGGACGCTCCTGCAGCAGGCTCAATGAGCGATCTATCATCGGCTGCTGCACACTGCCACCGAAACCAAATGGCGGCGCGACAGAGGTCGAACCTGGGAACTGTGAGCCAGTCATCACATAGACGTCGGGCTGTTTGCCGAGCACCGTTTCCAGTGTCACGTCACCGGTCGCACCGGGCAGTGAGCTAGACCCTAAGTTCTGCCCTCCGGCGGCTTGCACGAGTTTCCCCCAATACACGTCACCATGAGTGAAACAGCATGCAGACGCACCGCCTTGGCCGGCTTTTGCCTCGACGAACACCAAGGGTTTTTGCGTGTGTTGCTTGATGTTCTGATCGATCTTGGCGAGGTGATTCTGATAGAAATCAAGGTATGCCTTGGCCTCTGTTTCGCGATTGAGAACTTTGCCTAGTGGAGCAACGGTTTTTTGGCTGTTGGTCACCGGATCAATGTCGCTATCGACAAACACCGCGGGGATTTTGAGTGCCGCGAGCTTTTGCGCGACACCAGCACTCTCCAAGGAAGCGCGGGCGCGGGTCTGGAAAACCAGCAGGTCAGGATGCGCCGAAACTATCGCTTCCAGATTGAGATCGCCTTCATCGCCGAACTTCATGTCCGTCGCACGATTCGCCGATTCCGGCCACTGCTGCTCGAACACCTTCCAGGTGTTCGGATCGGCACACTTGACGATGTTGTTCCAGGCGACGATGCGCTTAAAAGGATCCTGGCGGTCGAGCAGAGCCAAGGTAAATAGGTCACGACCATCCTGAAGGACGATTCGCTTAGGCCCGTGCGCAATCTCTACTTGGCGATTGGCAACATCGGTCACCGTTACGGGATACGTCGTCGCATTTGCCATTGACTGGCCTGCAACTAGCAAACCGATACTCGCGATGAGATTTTTCAAATGTTGCATAGGAATTTCCATACGCGATGCCGAATGCGGGTCGCGTCTCAAATCACTTGGAGAAAACTCAGGAGATTTAGCAATGGCTACTACTCTTTCGTTGGCCCCACTTTTCCGTCACTCGGTCGGCTTTGACCTTTTCGAATCGGCGCTTCGCAGTGAGGCCGGAACTTCCTATCCTCCCCACAACGTCGAAAAGCACGGTTATGACCATTACCGAATTGTCATCGCGGTGTTAAGCTGCGGGCACCATTCGGTCGCTCATCATGGACTCCACTCGGTTGCGTAACCAGCGCTCAGCAGGGTCAGTATCATCAACGCTGCGCCACACCATGGACAGCTCTAACTCGGGCGTAGCGAATGGCATCGGTTCATCGAACAGCAACCCAGAAGCAACCATCGGCTTAGCTGCATAATCGGGAAGCCCAGCTAGCATCTCAGTATTAGCTAATAGCGCCGGCAGAACACTGAATTGAGGTATTGAGAGCACTACGTTTCGTTTGCGGCCAATAGAATTTAACCATTCATCAGCGTGACCGACGATATCCCCGTTGGGTGAAACTAAAATATGCGGGCGTGAGCAATACTCATCCAAGGTCAATAGCGTGTTTGTGTTGTCCGCGCGAAGGACACGATGTCTAATTTTACGCAGTAGCTTACGTTTGGCGTTTGCTGGCAGTTCTTTAGTCTGACTGATCCCCAAGGTGATATCGCCTTGGGTTAATAACTCATTGATGAGTGTGTGGTTCGCGTGTCGGATTACGATCACTACATTTGGTGCTTCCCTCCGTAACATACATAGGACGTCTGGTAGTAACCCAAATTCAACGTCGTCTGAAATACCAACCCGAAATGTTTTAGTACTCGATGCGGGGTCAAAATCATTGCTGGAGCTTAATGCGTTGGACATCGCGTCCAGTGCCGGAACAAGGTTCTGAAGTATTTCGTGCGCACGCGCCGTAGGCTCCATGCGGCGACCAATGGAGACCAATAAAGGATCGTTAAAAAGAATGCGAAGTCTGTTAAGTGATGAACTCACAGCAGGCTGTCCTAGAAAAAGCTTATTCGCAGCACGCGTCACATTTCTTTCTTTCATCAATACTTCAAATATAACAAAAAGATTGATATCTGCTTTGCGTAGTTCGCTACGATTCATAGAATGTGTTTCTCGTTGTTTGGTTGTATTAGAATTCCAGATCTTTAAATTTTGTTGGAGGCTAAAAGTTCGGTGTGTGCTTTGGCTTGTAGTATAGTTTCAAGCTATTTTTGGAGATTCTATAAAAAACAGCTAGTGCTCTAAAATTTGGGGAGCATGGCACTAGCCAGAAAATTAAATAAATATGGGGTATAGCTGTACTTTGATTTTCATGAGCTCTGAAGTACACTAATGTCCAGTGTTGTTAATGTCCTCGTCAGCCTTTAGCCCTTTAGAAATTATGTATTGTTTCCTTAGTAACAAAGGGATTTGAGATCGCGATAAACTAGCCAACTAAAATAGAGCCTCCCGATTTCCCTATCGGGGAGGTTTAAGATTACTGCGTGATTTTCAAAGCGATTTTCGCTACGTATTCACCTTGATGTCGGGCTAGCTCTAACTCACGAGTATCTGGCTGACGTGATCCGTCTGCGCCAGCGATTGTAGCTGCACCGTAAGGAGTGTTTCCGCTCACATTTGAGATGTCGAAGCTTGCTGGGTGACTGTAACCAGGTGTAACGATGATCATCCCGTGGTGCGCTAGAGTCGTCCAGGTTGAAGTGATTGTCATCTCTTGACCGCCACCGGTGCCCGTGGAGGTGAAAACGCTACCCACTTTTCCTATTAGTGCTCCCTTGGCCCACAGCCCGCCTGTCTGATCGAAGAAATTTCTCATTTGAGCAGACATGTTACCGAAACGAGTCGGTGTACCAAAGATAATGGCATCGTAATCGGCCAGTTCGCTTGGGCTTGCTATAGGTGCTTGCTGATCCACCTTACCGTAAGCTGCTTTGAAGCGATCAGGATCCATGGTTTCCGGGACACGTTTCAGCGTGACTTCAACGCCTGGTACTTGCTTGGCACCTTCGGCGACTTTGTAAGCCATTGTTTCGACGTGACCGTACATCGAATGATAAAGAACCAGTAATTTAGCCATTTTTATTTCTTCCACGTTAGGGGGTTAAGATATTAGATCATATCTTCCATGATTCATTTATTATGAAGACTATCGTTTTAGCCAAAGCATAGACATCAGGACGCCATCCTTTTCAATAAAGTGGTGCTTGAGGGCCATTATCACATGGCCAATAATCAACAGCCCTGCGCCAAACGCTAGATATTGGTGAACCATTTGTGCAATGGGCGCCATAGTCTTATTCGTCTCAACCAAAGCTGGGATGGTCACTATGAAGAGTACAGGAACAGGGTAACCGCTTAACCAACTGGAGATACAGCCAGAGATGGGAAGGATCAGCAACGCCACATAAAGCATAATATGCCCTAGATGCGCCAGGCGCTTCATATTTATATGCATCGATTCTGGCAGTGAAGGTGCGGGATGCGTATATCGCCAGAATATTCGAACAAGCGCTAGAAATAGAATAGTCATTGCGATGCTTTTGTGTGTGATAATCAGATTGTATTTTAGATTTGCACTTTCAGTGTAGGATGTAAATGTCGCGCTATAAAACCCAATAATCCAAGCGGCCAAGAAAATTGCGGCCATGATCCAGTGGAGCGCTTTCGCAGTATTTGAATAAGACGGTCTGATTCTATCGTTCATTATATATTCCTGAAAGGATAAGTCTTGCGCTACATTTGCTTTTAGCCGTACGTTCTTGCATCCCGGCTGCTTGAGGTAATTTCGCATTGTGTCGCTGGTTCGAATTTTTGGCGATGCCATACAACATATGATTACAGAAACTTTAAATCAGCATTGCAAAAAGCATGCTAGAAATTTTCGCCAGTTAAACTTGTGCTCTGCCAACCACTTACGTGCCGGCGGCACCAGGATTCGCGGCGTTGATCGTTGTACTCATAACCAATTTTGAAATCTGAATAATATAATCCATAGTTTTTTTCTATCGATTGATGCTGAGGTAGATCGCTACCTATTGGCAGCAGAGCTCGGATGATGTTATAAAACCTCAACCATGCTTGAGGTCAAGCTTATGAATGAAAATATTTCTTCGGCCCAACGCATGAGCGTTGGAGAGGTATCTAAGCGAAGTGGAGTTGCGGTCTCTACGCTTCACTACTACGAGACGAAGGGGCTTCTTGAACCGCAACGAACGGCTGGAAATCAGCGTGTTTACAGCCGTGGTGTACTTCGCCGCATAGCAATTATTCGGGTGGCCTTGTCGGCGGGTATTCCCTTAGCGGAAATAAAGAAGGCGCTGGAACCGATTCCCCATGATCGGAAACCGTCGGCTTCCGAGTGGGCGGAGGTCTCAACCGAATGGTCAGCTGAATTGAGCCGACGGATTATTCAGCTACAAAAGCTTCAAGGAAATCTCGAAAACTGTATCGGATGCGGGTGCTTGTCGCTCATACATTGCCCTTTACGCAATCCACAGGATATTCTGGGGAGCGCGGGTTCTGGCCCAGTGAGACTTTTGCATGAAGATCAACTCGATTAGTAATTGTTCGAGTGATAATTTCATAGCTATCGTATTTGTGAGCTACTTAATGAATTTTATTCAGCTTTAGGCTTGGAAATGTTCGAGGTTCTGGTAAGTTCAGAATCGTAATGGGTTTAATTTATAGTTAGGGTGGTAGGTGGAACCTTATGTGCCCATTGTGTTATGCAGCTAATATTTCAAGGTGGTCTTTAATAGATACTGAGCGTTCTAATGCCTCACCGGCGCCCACACTGTCAGTGCGTGCTGCAAGTGGCGGGGGAGTTAAGTGAGATTTGGGCGATTGGACTGATTTTTGGTTGAGTACAAATAAGGGCCTTCTCAGGGTCTTTTTATTGGCGCAACGTCCACCGTGTAGCCGATGGGTATTGAGGTCAGGGCGGGTATGCTCATTTCTCTTTAACCAACGATATGCCGCCATCGGTATGGTATTTATGTGGTGCTCCGAGGTTTTCCCCTGCGCGAAATGGACGTAGTCAACGAGTAAGTCTTTCATGTCGAATGCGCGAACACTCCAGACTCCCCATTTCAACGTCCTGCTCTGAACAGAGAAGCAACGCCGGATAAGTTGGAATGTGCCTTGGGCTACTGGCGCCTAAGGGGGGGATCTAGCTCTACTCAAAGGGTGATAGCGCTCGGTTCAATCGATGCGAGCGGTCATTTCAACCAAGACGGCTAAGCTAGGCCTCAGTCTGATGATGTTAATAACTGATGGTGTTGCGTAATGCCACGGTTCTAACCGAAATCGAAGTGCAAAGTAAATATGACCAATCATAAAGCAACTCCCACTTGTAGGCGCAATGGCTTAGTTACGCGGGCAAGTATTGAAATTAGAGGCTACGCGGGCAGTTACGCACTATTCACCCACACCGAAGGTATGAGTTCTTAGGTTACATATCCCGATGACAGTGGAATCCGCTAAGGGCAGTTCCCCCCAAGGCAGCGATCCCATTCTGGTGTGAACCCTTGAAAAACTGGCCGATAGCATTGAGGATCATGCACGAATAATCGGAACCAATGGCCACGCATTCCGCCCTTGTAGACTTCGTCGAATTGATCACTCATGAACTGCAAGAACCTGCTTTTTATCCTACCCAGCCGCAGAGTTGACCGTTCCCTTCTCGGCTGCGGTAGGCATTTGCTGGATTCTGCTCAAGTCGCATCATTCCGATTTGATAAGGAATTGTGATAAAACTCTGCCTCCGAGGTGGAGGTCATCACTTGGACGTATAAAAGATAATGTACCCGTTCATATAAATCGGCATGGTCTGTAGTGACCTCTTGGCATTCTGATTGATAGCTAAGAAGTTACTTTGAAAGGCATCCAACCGGCGACGTAGACAAGAGCGGGATTCTAGGACGTTTTCGAGCGAGAAAACCTGCTAAACGCAGACTGGCGTTCCGTTTTGCCCTGTATTATACGGAGGCTTTACTCCAACAATATTGCGGATGTTTATTATGGATCAGAGTGCGGCCAAGGCGGTAACCGTCGTGGTCTTGACTTTGATGGCAGCGGTGGCAGTTGTCGGATCGAATGGGCTATTACTCAGCCCGATACTGGGAAAGGTCTCCCATGCACTAAACGCTTCTGTAGAGTCTGTCGCCAAAGTAATGGCTGCCTACGGTGGAGGCACTTCGCTATCTGCTCTCGTCCTGGCGCCATTGATTGATCGGATTGGTGCAAGACGATCACTGCTCATAGGACTATCGGTGCTACTGGTCGCCTTGCTCGCCAGTTCAATGGCGACGCACCTAATTATGTTGGGCGCTGCGCAGGTTCTCGTAGGTTTTGGAGCAGGGCTCGTATTGCCAAGCGCCTACGCGCTTGCGACGAAAATCACGAGTCCACAGCAAGCCTCCCAAGCACTGGGACGTTTGTTGATAGGATGGTCGCTGTCTATGGTAGTCGTTGTTCCTATTGGTGCTTATATTGCTGAAAATTCCAGTTGGCGATTCGCTTACCTTATGTCGGCAGTCGGACTAGTGATGGTATTACCCAGAATCTACTACTTGCCCAGAGATCTGGATAATGCAGTGTCATATGATCAACCAAAGGGGGCCGCCGTCGCCTTGCGATACCCTGGTGTTGTTCCAATGCTAAGTATCAGCTTTGTCTTCTCGACCGCGTTTTATGCGGTTTATGCATTTTTGATGCAGGAGGCACAATCCACCTTACATATCCCGACGGGCGAATCCGGACTACTTGTTCTCGCTTATGGATTTGGCTTCGCGATAACGACTGTCGCAGGGAAGATCATAGGTCGTTTAGGGCCAAAAAAATTGCTGTCCATGGCGCTTATCGCCAACGCATTGCTTTTTGCTTTGCTGTTACCTGCGATGCATAACTTCGTTGCATTATTTTTCGTGGTTGTAACGTGGGGTATCGTTGAACATCTTTGTCTCGGAAGTATGGTTCTCCTCTTGTCTCAAGTGCGACCAGACAGGCGCGGAATGGTACTTGGGCTTAACAGCGCAATCACTTACGTAGGCTTCATGTTTGGAACTGCAGTAGCCAGTGACCTATACCCCAAAACCGGGTTTATCTCATTGGTCATCGCCGCTGTAGGGTTACATATTGTTGCGACAGTGATCTTCATGTTCAGGAGGCAGCATATCGACAAAACGATACGGTTTTGGGAGGCCACCTCGAACATCCCTAGAACCATCGGCAATAAGATGATCTCCTAAGTAGTAAGCGTTTCGCCTTTTCATCCTCAATTCGCTTCAACAGTCTTAGATTACGCCACGTAAAATCCGGTCGGCGTTGAAAATCGAGCGACATATGACACCTCCGCCGATCAGAAGCTGACCAGGCTTCCCAGCGATAACCCATTACCTTTGTCACTCCTTCCAGAAGTCAGCCCGGCAATTTCCGCTGCTGAACGGGTTTGTCATTTTCGCTTTGCGGAGTCACAGAGTGTGTTGATGCAGAAAATATGCAGGCGTGGAAAAAAAACGCAGTAATCATGTGTTATCGGCCGCTTTATAGACGTATTGCAGCGACGTAGGGTCAATAAACTGGTGCCAACAAAAAACACGCTAAGTGGTCGCCATGAAAAACCTTTCCAAAACTGCACTGAATCACCTCGCCCGCCCAGAACTCCTGGAAACACGCGCCTACATCAATGGAGAGTGGATTGATGCCGATAATCGCCTGGCTGTTACAGATCCGGCCACTGACGAAAAGATCGCAGAGGTCGCCCATTGTGATGTCATTTGGGTTGATCGCGCCATTGAAGCGGCCAGTGCCGCATTCCCTGCATGGCGCGATCTGCTACCAGTTCAGCGGGGCGTAATTCTCCGCAAATGGGCAGCGTTGACTCGCGAGCATGCTCAGGATTTGGCCGTAATCATGACTGCCGAACAAGGCAAGCCTCTCGCAGAGTCCCTAGGAGAAATCTCTTATGGTGCGAACTTCCTTGAGTGGTTTGCGGCTGAAGGTGAGCGCTGCTATGGCGAGACAATCCCAAGTCACCTAGCAGGTAGTCAGCTACTAACAAAGTTGCAACCTATTGGCGTTACGGCTGCGATTACCCCTTGGAATTTTCCAAGCGCGATGATTACTCGTAAGGCAGGTGCAGCTCTCGCTGCTGGATGCACAATGATTGTAAAGCCTGCACCTGAGACCCCTCTGTCAGCGCTCGCGCTGGCCAAGCTCGCGGAGGAGGCTGGTATTCCTCCTGGGGTATTCCAAGTTTTGACTGGCGACGCTATCGACCAATCTGCGCGCTTGCTGAAGCGTCCAGAAATCCGCGCTTTCAGCTTCACCGGTTCGACTCAAGTAGGAAAGCTTTTGCTAAAGCAGTCCGGTGACACGGTGAAAAAAGTGTCGCTAGAGCTGGGTGGTCACGCGCCTTTCATCGTATTTGATGACGCTTCGATTGAAGAGGCGGTTACTGGCTGCATCGGCGCCAAGTTCGCAACCTCGGGTCAGGATTGCCTGGGTGCCAATCGGATTTACGTTCAGCGCGGCCATTATGAAAAATTCATTGAGGCCTTCGCTACTGCAACAGCCAAATTGAAGGTGGGACACGGGTTCGAAAAAGGTGTCGATATAGGCCCTATGACTCGCCTCTCAGTAGCGACCAAGTGCCGTGATCATATTGAAAATGCGGTCTCATTGGGTGCGCGCATTGTGGTTGGTAGCGCGGAAATAAACGGTAATTTCGTTACTCCGACCGTACTGGCGGATGTCTCCGACGAGATGGATATCGCCTTTGAAGAAACATTCGGCCCGGTCGCAGCAATTCTTCCTTTTGATACGGAAGAAGAAGTGCTACGTCGCGCCAACAACACCGAGTTCGGCCTAGCTGCCTATGTATACACCAATGATCTGCGTCGCTCGCTGCGTATGTCGGATCGGTTGGAGTACGGAATGGTTGCGTTTAATACGCCTAAGTTTACAGGCGCACCAATCCCGTTTGGTGGCTGGAAACAATCCGGTCTTGGTCGAGAAGGTTCCAAGCATGGCATAGCCGAATACATGGAACTGAAATACGTCTGCTTTGGCAGCTTGTGAGAATTGAGGAAATAAAAATGAATAAGCAAGAACAAGATTTGATCTCGGCCCAGGATCGTAATTCCGTCCTGCACCCGTTCACAAACCTGAAGGATTTCGCGAGCGGTAAGCTCGGCGACCCTACTATCATTGAAACTGGTAAAGGCATTCGTATCACCGACGCCACAGGCCGTGAATACATTGACGGGTTTGCCGGCCTGTACTGCATGAACGTTGGTTATGGTCGTACCGAGGTGGCGGATGCTATTTCTCGCCAGGCGCACAAGCTCGCCTACTACCATAGCTATGCAGCTCACACCACAGACGAGCTGGCGCGACTCTCGGATCGCTTAGTGCGTATGGCACCAGGCAAAATGAGTAAGGTGTTTTACGGCCTCTCAGGTTCGGACGCAAACGAAACCCAAGCGAAGCTGGTCTGGTACTACAACAACCTGCGCGGGCTTCCAAGAAAGAAGAAGATCATCACCCGTGATCGTGGATACCACGGTTGCTCGGTTGTATCGGGCTCAATGACCGGTATGAGCTTCTATCACGACTTCATGGACTTGCCAGTCACCGGCATTTTGCGTACCGGTGTGCCGCATCACTATTGGGGTGCTGAAGCGGGTGAGACTGAAGAGCAGTTCTCCGCTCGCCGTGCTCAAGAGCTGGAAGAACTGATCCTGAGTGAAGATCCAGATACCATTGGCGCTTTCATTGCAGAGCCAGTGCTGGGCACCGGCGGCATTACTCCTCCTCCTGCAGGCTACTGGGCTGCTATTCAGCCAGTCCTGAAAAAGTACGACATTCTTCTGATCGCTGACGAAGTGATCACCGGTTTTGGTCGTACCGGAGCGATGTTTGGTTGCGATAAGTATGGCATCGAACCAGATCTTATTACGGTGGCTAAAGGCTTGACCTCGGCCTACGCACCTCTGTCCGCAGCTATCGTTGGCGAGAAGGTTTACAAGGTGATGGAAGAGGGAGCCGATCGTGTCGGCGCGTTCTCTCATGGTTACACCTATTCTGGCCATCCAATTGGCGTCGCCGCGGCGAATGCCGTGCTCGACATTGTTGAGCAGGAAGACATCCCTGGAAACGCCGCTCGTGTGGGTGCGTACTTCCAGAATAATCTCAAGGAGGTTTTTGGAGGCTTGCCAATCGTTGGTGAGGTTCGTGGCGTTGGCTTGATGGCGGCCCTGGAGTTTGTCGCGGATCCGGCTACCAAGAAACGCTTTGATCCAGCATTGAAAGTTGGTGCACGAGTTTCTAAGGCCGCTCGCGATCTGAATCTGATTGCACGCGCTATGCCTCATGGCGAGATCCTGGGTTTCGCTCCACCTCTCGTTACTACCGAAAAAGAAGTAGATCAAATTATTGATCTTGCTCACCAAGCGGTACAGAAGGTAATCAAAGAATTGGCTGCTGAAGGCGCAATTCGCTGATTTCTTGAATGAATCATGCGTTTTACACTCTTGGCCGGAACCTCACCGGCCTTTTTTTTTGTGTTTGCGCTTATTTGAGTTGCATGTTGATTTCGCCGTTTTCGTACAAGTCTTATAAAATTAAAATGGTTTTAGGTGTAAGTATGATTGATGCAAAGAAAGTTGAGGAACGTCGTAATGACGACGTATCGCGACCAGCTGGATTGAGCCGAGAGCTTTCTAATCGACATATACAATTCATCGCATTGGGCGGAGCAATTGGCTCAGGATTGTTTATGGGTGCAGGGAAGACTATCAGTGTTTCAGGTACTTCAATTGTTTTTACCTATATGTTGATAGGGGTTGTCCTGTATTTTGTGATGAGAGCAATGGGTGAGTTATTGCTTTCTGATCTAAAGTACAAGAATTTTGCTGATTTTTGTACAGATTATATTGGCCCGTGGGCTGGTTTTTTTATAGGTTGGTCATATTGGCTTACCTGGGTGGTTGCGGCAGTCGCTGACAGCGTGGTAATCGGAGGTTATATTCAATACTGGTACCCTGATCTAGATGCCTGGGTCGCGGCATTGACCATTCTTACGGCTTTAATATTTTTAAATTTTTTGACTGTTAGAATGTTCGGTGAGTTAGAGTTTTGGTTTTCTCTAGTGAAAGTAATCGCGGTCGTAAGTTTGATTGCAGTGGGAGGGGTGCTGATTGCAGTATCTTTTGTATCTCCAAGCGGTGTTACAGCCTCACTATCTCATTTAGTTGAAAAAGACGCCGTATTGCCCTATGGTTTTAGTGGTTTTTTTGCAGGATTTCAGATAGCAATATTTTCTTTTGCCGGCATTGAAATGATTGGTGCAACGGCGGCAGAAGCTAAAGACCCGCATAAAACGTTGCCACGAGCTATAAACGCCGTTCCCATTAGGGTTATGGTGTTTTATGTCTTGTCGCTAATTTGCATTATCAGTGTTTCGTCGTGGCATGCGATTTCTGCTGATAAAAGCCCTTTTGTGCAATTATTCTTGATTTCAGGATTGCCGATGGCGGCAGGTATGATAAATCTTGTAGTGACGACGTCAGCTATATCCGCTGCGAATAGCGGTATTTTCTGTACCAGTAGAACGCTATTTGGCTTAGCAACTGTTAAACAAGCTCCTTCAGTGTTCGGATCTATTACTCGAAGGAAGGTTCCAGGTGGGAGTTTGATATTTTCATGCTTTTGCATCGCGCTAGGTGCGATGTTGTTAATATTCATACCAAGTGTGATGACGGTCTACACAATAGTAAGCACCATCGCGTCCGTGCTTCTTATTTTTATCTGGTCATTAATTTTAATTGCATATATCGTCTATCGTAAAAAAAGACCAGAGCTTCATGCATCGTCTAAATTCAAAATGCCATGCGGCATTCCACTTTGCATTTTTTGTCTTGTTTTTTTCGTCTGTATGATTGTTTTGTTAGCTTTAGAGCCAGATACTTTGATGGCGTTATCACTGATGCCTATATGGTTCGCGTGGTTAGCACTGGTATATTTTTTGAAATATAGGCATATCAATGCTGCCAATCGCAGTGTTGGTGAGGAAGCCTACAGCTAAACTGATCTACTCTGGATCAATGGGCGGCAATTGTTTTTACAATTGCCGCGTTTTCGTTTTTTGGTGAGGGCGGCGGTATTGCAAAATTCCAAGCGCCGTATTTCGGTTCTGCGTCAAGATAAAAGTTGTTTGCTGTTGGAGGGCTGAACTGGGAAGGTTTGCCTGCTTAAGGACAGGTCTCAAGTATGTTTGAGTATTGCAATAAATCTACCGCAAGGTTCGTAATAACTAAAGTGGCGCCTTGAGGTAGATTTTTATGTGGAGATTAGTTACATACAACGAATGTCTTCATCGAACCATTTTTTTGAAATTTTTTCGTAGGTTCCATCTGATTGAATATCCGCTAGGATCTTATCATAAGCAGATGATAATTCATTGTTGCCATTCTTTGTTGCGGAGGCCACCGTCGCTTTCGTCACAAAATCACCAATTTTCATTCCTTGATCTGGCTGGGATGCGATTGCAAGTTTTGCGACAAATTTATCGGACAGCCATGCATCTGCTCGACCTGAGACCATTGCGTTACGTGCATCACTATCAGAGGCAAAGTTTCGAATTTGCTTGATTCCTGGAATGTCACTTGCTTTTTGGAAAAATATTGATCCTGTCTGTACAGCAACGGTTTTTCCATCTAGATCAGAGATAGTTTTAATATTGGGCTTTTTACTTACTATGACTCCCCCTGTGCAATAAAGAGGAGATGTAAAATGAACGGATTTTGCTCGCTCGGGTGTAACAGTGAATGAAGCAATAACAATGTCCCAGCGATCCTGGTTTAGTCCGGCTAATAAAGAGTCAAACGACATTGGCTTCCATTCCGGAGTTACTCCTAGACGTTTGGCAACTTCATTACCGATATCAATTTCGAAACCACTTAATTGTCCCTTGTCAAAGTATTGAAAAGGCGGAAATGTACCATCGGTACCTATGACGATTTTCCCAGAAGCCTGGATGTCCTCAAGTGTCTTCGCTTGAGTAGGTGCAACCAAAAGCGAACCCATCAGCGATACGGTTATGAGGAATAGTGAATTTTTTTTCATCTGTAAAACTCCCACTTATATTAGTTGTTGAAGGCAGTATTTGACGATGAGTTTGAATTTTTTTGCGCTCTCTTTCGGAGTACTGTTGCCTTGCCCTTGAGTCAACAGGATCATTTTGAGCCTGTGCGATGAGACTAAGACTAAGCGGCTATGGTTTTCTGCTTATTTTATTTTATTTTGCAGTAATGCTGCGTTATTTATGTGGTTTCGAATAAGTTCTCCAGCCCCAATGATTTAAATATTGGCTTGGGGGCCGTTAGGTTTCCAAAGCTTTTAAATTGTTTCAATACGTGAGTCATTATCCGGCTGGCCTGTGACTCGTGAGTGATGCGGTTGCTAGTGTTCTCAGGTTATAAAGTTTAAATTCAATACAGTTCAAGGGTTTAAGATGACAGATGCAACTCGTAAAAACCCAATAATATCGACTGTCGATTTCGGGCGCGACGGTGTCCAACATGGATATTTAAAGCTGCCTTACTCACGCGACGACTCCGCTTGGGGAGCTGTGATGATTCCCATCACCGTAGTGAAAAATGGAACGGGGCCAACTGCATTGCTTACAGGTGGAAACCATGGCGACGAATATGAGGGGCCGATAGCCCTGAGCAAATTGGCACTGACATTGATGGCCTGTGATATCCAGGGACGCGTGATTATCGTACCGTTTATGAATACTCCTGCTTTTCACGCCGGCACGCGAGTTTCACCTATTGATGCAGGCAACCTTAACCGCAGTTTTCCGGGGCGTCCCGACGGTACAGTTACAGAGAAGATAGCGGACTATTTTCAGCGCACGTTGCTTCCGATGGCAGATATAGTCCTGGATATTCACTCTGGTGGGAAAACTTTGGATTTTGTTCCGTTTGCAGCCTGTCATGTGCTCTGCGACAAAGCCGCTCAGTCGAAGGCTGAAGCTGCGATGCTGGCGTTTGGCGCTCCTTACGCCATGCGGATGCTTGAACTTGATGCTGTGGGTATGTTCGACACTGCAGCCGAAGAAATGGGAAAGGTATTTGTAGCAACGGAATTAGGCGGAGGAGGATCAAGCAGTGCGCGTACGGTCGCCATTGCTGATCATGGTATTCGGAACCTGTTGATTCATTCAGGCATCCTACGCGGTGAAGTTCAACTCAACGAATCGGCTTTACTCGATATGCCAGACGGCGATTGTTTCGTGACTTGTGAAGACAGCGGACTTCTGGAAATGTGTCGGGATCTTGGAGAAAAGGTTTCTCGCGGAGATCTGTTGGCGCGGATCCACAATATTCACCGTACAGGTGCCACTCCGGTTGAGTATCGCGCGAAACGCTCTGGATTGTTAGTCGCGCGACACTTCCCTGGCTTAGTTCAGTGTGGAGATACATTGGTTGTAGTTGCTGATGTTCTAGTTTGATGAGTGAGGCGTTTCCAATAAGGATTCGCCTCCTTAAGATTTGCTAGATCAGATTCTAAAGCCAGCAACGAGCTGCGTAAGAATCGACGCTTGTTTTTCTAGCTCCATACACGCGGCTAGCGTCAGCTGCGAATTTTTCACACCCTGCTGATTAAGTGAATTAATCTGCGTGATGTCTAAATGTATAGAGTCAACCACAGCAGATTGCTCTTCGGTAGCAGCGGCAACGGAATGACTCATGCCATCAATTTCATCCATCTTGACAGCGACATTTGTGAGTTGCACGCCAGCTTTGTTAGCGATGGTAACCGTTTGTCCGCTTTCGGCTTGACTGTCTCTCATCAACTGGGCGGCCTGTGTTGCGCCTCTTTGCAGCTCTTCAATGAGTGTTTGAACCTGCTGAGCTGATTCTTGGGTTCTATATGCTAGGTTCCTAACCTCATCTGCGACCACTGCAAAGCCACGTCCGGCTTCACCAGCTCTTGCAGCTTCAATCGCTGCATTCAGAGCTAGTAGATTCGTTTGTTGAGATATTCCTGTGATAACGTCTAAAATTTGACCGATGTTGATGCTCTGATGATTGAGGTTGTGTATCTCATCATGTGCAGCACCAATGCGAATCGATAGATTATCAATTGCATTAATTGTTTGTCCGACTACATCTTTGCTCACTCCCGCTAGGTTTCGAGCGTTGCTCAAGTTCTCTGAGGTGAATGCAGCATTACGCGATATTTCGAGGGCCGCCGCCCCGAGCTCGGTAATCGCAGTAGCGACACTGTTAGTCCGGTACGCCTGGTCATCTGAATTGCTAATTGATGCATTGGATGCATAGGTGACCTGACGGGCAACAATATTGAGGTGATCCGTAGCAGAAGAAACCTTACGTATAGACACATGAATACGGTCAACAAAACGATTGAATGATCTTGCAAGCTCGCCGAATTCATCGTTCCCTTGAGCCTCCAGGCGTTGGGTCAAGTTACCTTCACCCTCGGCAATCTCTTGCATTGCAATACTCATCGCTCGCACTGGTCGCATCAGAGTGCTAATCAGCAGTCCTAGTCCAATTATAACTGTGATAATTGCTATAAGCGTGACGATGAGTGCCGTTTCGCGAAAGCTCTGAAGGGCCGCGTATGCCTTCTCTTTATCTATGGAAATGCCGATGTACCATTTGACCGATGGAATTCCAGAGATTGGTGTGAAACTAATTATTTGTTGTTTTCCGTTTTGTTGTACTTCAGATGCTTTGGATTTTGTAGTGAGCGAGTTGTCAGAAAAAATATCGGAAAGTGTTTTTCCAACTAAATTGTTATCTGGGTGAACTAGAATCTTTCCGTTCTCATCTGTCAGAAAAGCGAAGCCTTTGTTGTCAAAATTTAGAGTGTTGATTTTTTTAACGATGGTATCTAATTGGAGATCACCGCCGACAACTCCCCATTGCTGACCATTTTTTTGCAGCAAAGGAGTCGCGATTGTTATTACAAGTTTTCCTATATTGCTGTCAAGGTAGGGCTCCGTTAGGATGGTTTGGCCTGCCTGAGTAGCGCTGACGTACCATGGGCGGTTTCTAGGGTCGTATCCTGAAGGCATTTCCTCCCAAGGTTCCTGAACAAAATTCCCATTCCGCTCACCTACGTAGGTAAATAAAAAGTTTGATTGAAGAGTTCCTCGTTTAAGCTTCTCGCTTATCGATGATTGTTCTGGAGACTCTGCAAGATCCTCGGCAAGAGCTTCTATACGAAGAATTTTTCCAGATAGCCAGTCTTGTATTCCGCTGGCGGTGCTAGCCCCCATTTCCTGTATGTAATTATCTAGATCTTTTTTGATTGACGCTCTCTGCTGACTATCGTTGTAAAAGGAGAACAAAGTGAACGCGGCTGCAATGATGAGTGCCGCTGTGCCCAGGATCTTTCTAGCAATGCTGATTTTTATTTTCATAAGCTACTGTCAAGTAATGGCGGAGGGAGGCAAGCAATTGCGGTTCTAATTTTGTACAGCTATCAAGCATCTGGCAGTTTAAAAATTCAATCTAATTGAAGTCGGCGTTTTATTAACGATTACGCCGTATTCATGCATAAAAAAGCTAAATTTAAATTAAACCTTCACGCTGTTATGGAATGAGCCAGCGCAAGCCTTGCGGCAGAGCATTTTTGTTAGTGCGCTATCGAATTCGGTACGGATCGTGATCCGACAAGTGGGTGTAACGAACGTTACAAAACGTGTTGCCGATTGAAACTTTGGATGCTAATGTTTCAATCGTTACAGAAAAAAGAGCTTTGATAAAAGGTGGAACAAAAATAACAGACGCTAATGCAATGCTTCACTGCCGGGACAAACAAGAATAATTCTCAATATTTTGACGAGGGAAACGTGGATGGACATGGTCATGCTCACCTGCACCTCGGAGGAAATCGCAATGAAACAAGGCACAAATACCCCTGGACTTGCACATTTTGTCAGTCAGGACTACTCCGGCATTACTCGCGGGCGAGGGTTCCCGCAGCAAAGATTGGAAGGTTATCTGCGCAAGGGAGTGTGCTGGACACCTGCAAATCTCGGCATCAATATGTTCGGATCCATCGTTGAAAATGAATGGGGCGCTCAGGGCGATATCCTAATGATGCCTGACCCCGCCACTAAGGTTTTTGTCGACAATGGAACTGCAGTTACACCATTGCACTATTACCATTGCGATTTTTTGAATCTTGATGGTTCTCCTTGGGACGCCTGCCCACGTAGTTTCCTGAAACGTCAAATCGATACGCTTGCTTCAATGGGAATCAAGGTGATCGCCGCGTTCGAGCATGAGTTCATGCTCACAGACATTGCGAATCCCGCTCCGCCGTTTTCTCTCGAAGCCTCTCGTACAGAGGAGTCTCTTTGCAGTGAAATTGTCGATGCGCTGCGGCAAGCCGGCGTAGACCCCGAAATGTGCTTACCTGAGTACGCTCAACGCCAATTCGAGGTTACCTGTAGTCCAGTCGAAGCGCTTCAAGCCGCTGATCGTGCAATCAATGTTCGAGAGGTAGTTAGGGAGATTTGCCGACAAAATGGCCGCAAGGTGTCTTTCTCGCCAATGGTGACTGGAAACTCTGGTACGAATGGCGTCCATGTGCATGTTTCTCTTTGGAGCACCGCTGGCGAACCACTGACATACGATCCGACTCGACCTGGTCAACTTTCCGAGGTGGCTAGTCAGTTCACGACAGGCATGCTTGAGCATATGGCGGCACTGACTGCACTGACGGCACCTGGAGTCGTTTCTTATCAGCGACTTCGCCCAAATAGCTGGAGTGCTGCGTATGCCTGTATTGGCCAACAGAATCGCGAAGCTTCTCTACGAATTGCGCCTGTTAGCAATGTGAATGCTGACGCTGCAGCAAAGCAAGCAAACATCGAATTCCGCGCCGCCGACGCCTTATCGTCTCCTTATCTCGTGTTAGGAGCACTGCTCGCCGCAGGTATCGATGGTATTCAACGCTCGTTGGTTATGCCCGAATTGGTCGCGGTTAATCCTTGCCTGATTCCTAAGGATGAGCACTCACGGTTCGGCCTGAAAGCACTGCCTGGTTCCCTCGGTGATTCATTGAAGGAATTGGAGAACGACGCCTATTTGAAGGCAGCAATGGGCACCTCGTTGCTTAGCTGTTACCGAGCCGTTAAGCAGAGCGAAATACATGAAACTGCTGGAAAGGACGATTTTGCCATTCGGGACATGTACTCGGCCGTTTACTAAGGAAGATTTTAGCTAGTTAAGGTCAATTATTCTTGCTGTCCCACACGACGATCGTGAGGCAAAAAAATGAAAAATAATACCGAGAATGTAGAACTTAAGCGAAGTCTGAAACTACGTGACTTAGTGGTTTACGGAATGGTTTTCATGATTCCGATTGCTCCGATGGCGATCTACGGATATATCGTCAGCGACTCCAAAGGAATGGCTACGCTTGCCTACCTAATTGGTATGGTAGCGATGCTATTCACAGCTTTAAGTTATGCTCGCATGTCTGAGACTTGCCCCAAAGCTGGATCGGTTTATGCGTATGCAAGCCATGCTATCGGCCCACGGCTTGGATTTTTGGTGGGCTGGATTGTCTTGCTCGATTATATTTTGATTCCTGCGTTGTGCTACGTCGTTGCCGCCATCGCTTTAGAAGGTGTCACGGCTATTTCCAAGTGGATCTGGCTAGTTGCTTTCATTGCGTTCAATACGGCAATCAATATCCGTGGCATTCAACTCACGGCTAGGGTTAACAATGTTTTCGCAATTGTACTGGTAGCAGTGTTGATCTGGTTTGTAACTGCGGGGCTATATATGGTGTTCAGCGGCTCGCTCGGGCATCCATCTACGTTGCCTCTATACAATCCTGAGACATTTAGCCCTTCGCTTGTGATGAGTGCTGTGTCGATTGCAGCGCTGAGCTTTTTGGGCTTCGACGCGATTAGTACCTTGGCAGAAGAAAGCTCAGGCAATGCCAAAGATGTGGGACGTGCAACTGTCATCGTTCTATTCTTGATGGGGGGGTTATTTATCCTTCAGACCTGGGTTGCTGGCATGGCGTGGCCTGACTTTGGCTCATTGGGGACGGATAAAGATAATGCCTTCTACCTTATTGCTAATGCCGTTGGAGGCCCATCATTGAAGGCTGCCTGTGCTGTCGCTACCGCAGTTTCCTGGGGGTTTAGTTGCGCACTGGTTGCTCAGACTGCGATTTCGCGGATTTTGCTCAATATGGCACGTGACGGGAAGCTGCCCTCTGCTTTGGCGCGTCTACATCCTCGCTACCAGACTCCATTCATCAGCACCCTGTTTGTTGGAGCAGTTTCTCTGGTGGTCAGCGTTTGCTTCATCAGCGATGTTAGTGCGCTTACGTCTTTGGTCAACTTTGGAGCGCTGACAGCATTCTTCGTCTTGCACCTGTGTGTCTTGAATCAATTCATGGTTCGAACTCCAAGTCGCCGTTGGTTTAAAGATGGCGTGGTGCCTGTATTAGGCCTGATTATCATTGGCTACATATGGTTAAGTCTGGATGCGCACGCAAAAAGCATGGGTCTTATTTGGGTAGTAGTGGGCGTTGTCTATCTCTGTATCCTTGGGCGAAGAGCTAGAACATTACAGTTTAGTTAACCTGAATATAGTCACTTTTTAACGGCGCCCTTTAGGGAGGGCGCTTGGAGTGGTAATCATGGAACAACATCATCATCCCATTAAAGGGGTGTCACTAGGAACCTTTCGAGAGATCGTTAGCTTCCAGTTCAAAGGACGGGTATCGGGCGGCCAGAAGGTTTACATTCAGGCGGGATTGCACGCAAGCGAGCTCCCTGGATTGCTTGTCGCACATTACCTTCGGGAAAAGCTATTGAAAGAGGAGGGGGGCGGATTCCTCGTTGGTGAAGTAATATTAGTTCCAGTATCAAATCCAGTTGGGTTGGATCAAACACTTCTGACTTATCAAATGGGGCGTTTCGACCTTGCGAGCGGTGAGAATTTCAATCGATATTTTCCTTCGCTAGTCGAAGAGGTCGCGCTCCAAGTCGATTGTGTGCTTACGAATAATGCTCAAGAAAACGTAAAAATTGTTCGTCGTGTGCTGTCAGATGTGATCTCAAAAAGAGAGACCGCACGAGCAGTCGATTCTTTGCGTAATACATTGCTAAAGCTCTCTTGCGATGCAGACATCACCTTGGATTTACATTGCGATTGTGAGTCCGTTCTTCATCTTTATACACATCCGAGCTCGATAGATGACGTAATGCCACTTGCAGCTCTCATGGGCGCGCATGCAACTCTCTACGCTTTGGAGCAGGGAAATAATTGTTTCGACGAAATCGCTGCTAGTTTTTGGGCGAAGTTGCAGTTGCGGCTTCCAAAATTTCCTATCCCAGTTCCTACGATTAGCGTTGCTGTAGAACTGCGCGGGCAGCTTGACGTTTCCCATTCTCTTGCAGAGCAGGATGCTGAAAGAATCCTCGATTTCTTACGGGTGCGCAGGGTTCTGACTAGCCCGCTATCGATAGAAATGCCAAAAGCAAACCATGAGCCCACTCCATTGGATGGTACTGAGGTGTTGGTCGCACAAAGGCCAGGTGTAATCGTCTATCTCCAGAATTGCGGGGCATATTTGAAGCCAGGCGATCCGGTGGTAGACGTCGTCGACCCCATCTCAGGAGAGTCCACACGGTACTGCTCAGGCGTAGAGGGTGTTCTGTTTGCTAGGCAAAACCGGCGCTATGCGATGCCGGGCATGGATTTGGCGTACATCGCCGGCGACATTCCTTTAGGGCGTGGATCGCTGCTTTCAGCCTGACCCATCGGAACGAATAACAAGTTTGTTGAGGATAAATTAAGTGAATAAAATAGAATTTAACGGCATCTCTCGGGATACCCAAGTCAATCCCAAGCGTACCGCTTTACTGGTAGTAGACGTGCAAAATGCGGAAGTTTCGAGTTACGTTAAAGAGAAGCAACCAGCCTACTACCAGGCAGTTATGGAGCGGGTTGTTCCAAACATACAGTTGTTGATCAGTGCGGCTAGAGAGTCTGGTGCCGAGGTGATCTACACTACGATTGAGAGCCTTACCCGGGATGGTCGTGATCGATCGTTGGATCACAAGTTGTCGGGTCTCCTTGTTCCTAAAGGGGCTTGGGAGGCGAAGGTCATCGATCAGGTCGCACCTGGAGATGACGATATCGTGCTGCCAAAAACCTCGTCGGGGGTTTTCAACTCAACCAATCTTGATTACGTGCTCCGCAATTTGGGAGTCGATGCTGTCATCGTAGTAGGCATGTTGACTGATCAGTGTGTTGATATGGCTGTGCGTGATGGAGCTGATCGAGGGTATTTTATGGTATGTGTCCCTGATGCCTGTGCAACCTATTCTGAGGCCAGGCACAACGCTGCGTTGGCTGCTTTTGGGGGATACTGCAGGACTACGAACACCCAAGAGATGATCGCAGAGCTTAATCGTCCGCTCTGACAGGTTGGGTCGCAATGAAGCCTCGAATCTCACCGAGGCTTTTTTGTAGTGCCTAGGACGTCGCCGTCTTTCTAGCCCCCCGGGACTCCTGTGACCTGCGACATCCGATAGCTCCCCCCTTGCTTCAGTCATACGCACCTCTTCCGCTTTAGTGGCTTTGAAGGCGCGTGTAATAATCGTTACGGAAATCCTTAAAATCAGAAATTGTGCAATAATCGCTTCACTTACCTATTTTTGAAAAAGCCATGACAGCAAGCCGTTCGATTAAAAAGCTCATTCAGGACGCGAACCCAACGTTCACACCAAGTGAACGTAAGCTGGTGCGATTTCTCAACTCTGCAACGCCGGTCATTGCTCTGGGATCAGTGCACCAGTTGGCCGAAAGGGTAAGTGTCAGTGCTCCAACGGTCATGAGATTTGCGGTGAAACTCGGTTTTTCTGGCTATGCCGACTTCCAACAGGCGTGGGTCAATGAGCTTGAGTCGATGCTCACTTCTCCTTTAACTCTGATTGATCATGGCGCCCCGCCTTCTGAAAACCTCTTCGGTCGAGAGCTGGGGAAAATGGTGGAACAGGCAATAGATGAGGTTGCTGGAGGAGAAGGGCTCTTAGATGTCCTTCTTGATTCCAAACGACGAATTTATCTCAGGGGCGGACGGTTTAGTCAGCCCCTCGCTGAATACTTCTATGCGCATTTACGAGAGATCCGAGGCAATGCCGAGATCTTAGGTAGAAGCGCTTCCCACGATATCGACCTCACCCTTGATTTGTCCAAGAAAGATGTAGTTATCGTTTTCGACTATCGGCGGTATCAGGCAGATACGATTCATATAGCCAAGCGCGCGTCGGAGCAGGGGGCAACAGTTGTGCTTTTTACAGACCGCTGGCAGTCCACTGCCGCTGAGTTTTCACGGTATGTGGTTGTTAGCGATATTGCATCTGGATCTGCGTATGACTCTCTAGTACCTGCCATGGCCCAAGTGGAGTTCTTGGCAATGGAGATGGTCAATCGTTTAGGCGACAGCGCCACTGATAGGCTGAGACGCTTGGAGGCGGTAAGGGGGGGGCAGGCACCTGCAATTGACCGTGACAAAAGTGATCTTAACTAAACTCTGATTGTTCAAACCTTCATCCTCACGAAGTCACTTTGGAAGACTGTCATAGTCGTGATTTGTTGGTACGAATATCCCTTTCTTGAAGGTTTGCAGAGTGACATTTGTGGTTACGCGACGAATAATAGGATTTGCAGCCACTAGACGTTGTGTAACGTCATTGTATGACTCTACGTTAGCTGCCACGACAATTAAATATAAGTCTGCTGACCCTGTCGTATAGAATGCTTGCTGAACTGAAATCTCATGAGTCAGCCAGTGTTGTAGCTTTGCTAATTGCTCTTTCTGTTCCTTTACTATCTCAAGAGCGGTAACAAACGTGAGGTGTACGCCAAGTTTGTTTTTATCCACAACAGCCACTTGGCCACGAATCACTCCGTCACCTCGTAGTTTCTTTACACGCCTCAGCACTGACGAAGCAGACAGACCTATTTTTTCTGCGATTTTCTCCGCCGGGAGCAAACAGTCGCGCTGTAGAAGCGATAATATGCGGCAATCTGCTTTGTCAAGTATTGAGTCTGTCATGAGATACACCAATTTATATAAGCATTTGGCTGGGGTGTGAGGAGTTGAAGGCTATGGTCGATGAGTTATATATTAAATGGGCCTTTAAAAAATGCATTGGGCGGGGTGACCAAACCGTACCCAATGCAAAACGACCTAACACGGTAAAAGCCATTTTCAATGGAATGAAGTATTCCGTAGTCTCTTCGATCAGGGGAGGATCAAAAAATCTTGATGATATTATAGGTTATCATTTTTGCCTGTTTTACGCGTTAATTGGAATTTTTGCGCCGGAATTATGTGCACCTATCGAATATGAGGCATAAAAGCTGTGATAGTGTTTTTGGGTTATTCGAACTAGGCGACTTTGGTGTGAGTAACGAAAAAAAATCCCTGCTAAAGCCTTTGCCGGGCTTTGGCAGGGATACTTGCCCTCACTGAGGGTGTTGGCGCGTATCAATCCGCCTTCAGTATACGAGGGTTTGAATTACCCCACACAGTGTATAGATCGGCGAGTAGTGCGCCGTTAAAGTCCTCAAGTTCAGCCTGAGTGATCTCGACTGATCCTTGTTTCCCGAAAAGGACTACTTCGTCTCCTGGTTTCACCCCACCTTTAATATCGGTGACATCGACCATCAGAGTGTTCATAGAAACCTTTCCAACTGTTGGAACACGTTGTCCGTTAATCAGAACGTATGCCTTGTTAGTGAAAGCGCGTCGATATCCATCAGAATATCCGACAGGGACATTTGCTAATACGGAATCCCGTTTCAGCGTGTAGGTTCGATCATAACCAACGGTATTGCCGGATGGGTAATTATTTACGGAAGCCACATTGGCTTTGAAGGACATGACACGTTTGAATTCTTCACTGTGTTCAACGGGGTCACCATAGATCAGGTTGCCAGGTCGAACCATGTCAAGCCAGGCTTCTGGTACGTTCTGTATAGCGAATGATGCAGCAGAGTGTAGAGTTATTTTCGAACGATCAAGTTTTGCATTGTCGATAAGCCATTGAGATTCTTGTTTGAATGTATTCAAACCTCTGAGTACATCTTCACGATCTTCAACAGCGTAGTGCGTCATAATTCCGACTACGTCTATGCCCTTTTGTTTAACCATTTCCAAGGCCGCTTTTTTACCCTCTTCAGTATGCATTTCCAAGCCATTACGGCTCATGCCAGAGGAGTTCAGTGCAATGTGAACCCGCAATAATTTTCCATGCTTTATTGCGATTTCCGCAGCTTTTTGAGTGAATTCCAGGCCACCGACAAGCTCCTCAACATCATATTTTAATGCATTTTCAACTTCTGCCAGTGTTGCTGTACGAACACGCATCAGTCTCCCCGAAAATCCTTTTTCGCGCACTACTCGTGCTTCTTCATTGCTTGCTACGGCTATGCACGGCACATTCATAGCGATTACTGAAGGTACAAGAAGGGCAATACCATGGCCGTACGCATCTGCTTTCATCACTGCACATATCTGGCTCTTACCCTGCAGCTTATTTTGAAGAGTCCGAATGTTATTTTCGAAAGCAACTTTGTCGATTTCAACCCAAGAATTTGTAGCTCGGATCTGCTCTGCGGGCGTGAGACTTGAAACATCTGCAGAGAGCAGCGGAGCGGCGTGCACTTCGCCAATCAATACTGTTGCGACTGCGAGGGATAGGAGAGAGCGAGAAAATGCATTCATAGGTTATTGTCCTTTTTATTGGTTTTTTTTTATAGCGGAACATGATACTGCATTTTGGGTTTGGTGAATTTTTAGTAAGGTGGAGTGTATGCGTTGCTATTAGTTATATGCGTTGTTAATTTGTGTTTTGTTATTGTGGTGGGTAAGGTTGGTAATTGGTTCCTTTGAATTCGTGGATTTCATAAATCACCAAGTAAGTCGCACAACGTTTTAACCGTTGTGCGAACTGCTTTAGATACCTGGTTGCAAAACGCGACCTAAGAATGCTTTAACTCTAGGGTTATTGCTTTCCCCAAAGAACTGCGAAGGCGGGAGGTCTTCTGCGATTTCGCCTTGATCGAAGAAAATCACGCGATCAGCCACCTGACTAGCAAACCCCATCTCGTGAGTAACAATGAGCATAGTAATGCCCGTAGCGGCTAACCGTTTCATTACGTCGAGCACTTCATTAACCATTTCAGGATCGAGTGCTGAGGTTGGCTCGTCAAAAAGAAGAACGCGAGGTTCCATCGCTAGCGCACGTGCGATTGCTACGCGCTGTTGTTGCCCACCTGATAAAGCGTGCGGATACTTATGGCTATGTTCCGACATGCCTACTTTAAGCAGCAAATCACTTGCTAGTGCAACTGCCTTTGCTCTAGATAGTCCGCGGACTTTCATAGGAGCCAAGCATAGATTGTCAAGAACACTCAAGTGCGGAAAAAGATTAAACGATTGAAAAACCATTCCGACTTCGCGACGCAAGGCCGCCAAATTAGAGGGCTTATCTGAGACTTCAACACCATCGATTACAATGGAGCCTTCTTCATGCTTTTCCAATCGATTCAGAAGTCGAAGGAAGGTTGATTTACCTGACCCGGAGGCGCCTAGAATTGCGATGACCTCGCCAGCCTTAACCTCGACGCTCACACGCTTCAGTACACACGTCGTGCCGTAACTCTTCTTCACACCTGCTACGTTAATCAATGTAGGAGCAGTATTGTTACCCATATTTATCTCCTTTCCACGCTTAGGTAGCGTTCAAGCGCATTTGTAACCTGGGTCATCCCGGTCGTTAGGGTGAGATAGATGATGGCTGACGTAATGAGTACTGGCACGGGTTCGAACGTTGCAGATTGAATTCGACTCGCTGCGTTGGAAAGCTCAACAACCCCGATGGCGTATGCCAGCGAAGAGTCTTTGAGGAGTGACACGCCGTTGTTCACTAGGGGGGGGAGGCAGATTCTCAGAGCTTGCGGCATTACAACATTGGAGAATATCGTGAAGCGCGAAAGTCCAAGCGCATGGGCAGCCTCAATCTGCCCTTTCGGGACTGATAGCAAGCCGGAGCGAATGGCTTCCGCATTGTATGCGCCAATGTTGAAAGCCAATGCCACCACGGCGGAAGTAAAGTCATTGAACTCCAAGAAGGGAAGGAGTACGGGCAGAGCGAAAAATACGAACAGGATCTGTAAGAGTAAAGGTGTACCTCGAGCTACCCAAACGTAGAATGAGCAGACCCAGCGGAAAGGCGCAAAGTTTGATGCCTTACCCAAGGCAATTACAGTGCCTACGACTACACCTACCGCACCCGCCGCGAGGGTCAGTTTTACAGTTACCCATACAGCTTCTGCCAGTTCTTTAGCGTTTGGGGATATGGGATTTGGAAATAGCTTGAGTATTACCTCCATTGCGAATAGCACAACAATTGTAATGAAAATAGCAGTTAAGCCTTTAAGCAAAGATTTGTTCAGCTTGAACCCCTTGCTTGGGGGGATACAAACTTTTGCGCTTGTAGACATGATGCGACCTCGAAAACTGATAAACCTACACTTGCACGCTATTGAAAGTTAAATGCAACGAATATCTTCGTTGAACCACTTCTTAGAAATTTTTTCGTAGGTACCATCGGATTGCATATCTGCAAGCGCTTTGTCGTATGCTGCGGCTAGCCCGTCATTGCCATTTTTAACTGCGGAAGCGATTTTTTCCGAAAACAAAAAATCCCCAATTGCCATTCCGCGCGCCGGTTGTTTATCAATGGAGAGTTTGGCTACAAATTTATCAGTGATCCAGGCGTCAGCACGTCCCGATACCATTGCGTTGCGAGCATCACTGTCTGAAGCAAAATTTCGAACCTGCTTCACTCCAGGGATAGTGGCTGCTTTCTGGAAATATGTTGATCCGGTTTGTGCGGCTACCACCTTACCATTCAGATCAACAGCAGTTTTGATTCCAGGTTTGTTGCTTACAACGACTCCACCGCTGCAGTATAGTGGGGACGTAAAGTGAACCGCTTTCGCTCGTTCATCGGTGACGGTAAACGAGGCAATAACAATGTCCCAGCGATCTTGTGATAGACCTGCAAGTAGTGAATCAAAGGACATCGGTTTCCATTCGGCAGTCACGCCTAAACGTCGTGCGACTTCATTCCCTACATCGATTTCAAATCCCGTAAGCTTTCCGTTATCAAAGAACTGGAAAGGAGGGAATGTCCCATCTGTGCCGATCGTGATTTTTCCAGAGCTTTGAATTTCTTCTATGCTTTTAGCTTGGACGTTAGCAATGAAGAGTGAAGCAACGAGCCCGACGACTCCCAGGAATGGCGTGATTTTTTTCATCTTTGGAACTCCCACTTTGATTTTTGTTAAAGGCAGTTTTGATGAGATGAGAAAGGTTTGTCTTTATTGTTTGCACCAGGCATCCGCAATGCTGGCTAGGCAGTCCTTTCTCTCGAAGTCCTTTCCCTGCACCTTTGGCGCAATTTTCCCCGTTGCCGTGAATGCCAGTTTATGAGATCTTTGGCACAGAAATCAGCGTTGATGGAAATATAGCGATTTATTACTGCGTAAAAATATGACTTTACGAGGAAAAGCTGCATGATCAATTTAGATCGAATTGATGCGAGTATTCTAAATGCGGTTCAGAGAAACAATCGCATCACGTCTGAAGAGCTCGGTGAGACAGTCGGTCTATCAGCAACCGCTTGCCAAAGGCGTTTGAAGGCGCTGCGCAAAGAAGGAGTGATTGAGGCTGACGTTTCGATCGTTTCACCAAGAGCCGTAGGTCGCCATGTATTCATGTTGGTTTTAGTCTCTCTTGAAAGAGAGCGAGTAGACATAATAGATAAGTTCAAAAAATCAATAAGAAATACACCAGAAATTATGACGGGGTACTACGTGACAGGTGATTCTGATTTTGTGCTCGTTGTCACTTCTAAGGATATGGAAGATTACGAGCGATTCACAAGAAAGTTTTTCTACGATAATTTGGATATTAAGAATTTTAAGACGTTGGTTGTAATGGATAGAATTAAGCCTGGCTTTACTCTTCCAATAGAGATTGAGTAGTTGTATTGCTCACCATCTCGTAACTCAAAGGAGTTGTCTATCCATTTGTATATGGTTAGGGCGGCTATCAATATTTTTTTTCACTTCGGTCGTCGACTTGAAGCGGAAGTTTCGTATTGGTGACGCTGATGGTGATTTTTTTAAGGTCAGCGCGTCGCTTACTCAAAGTAAAGATGAATTCAGCCTGGCTTTAAATGTCGTGAATTTTTAATGTTAGCATATCAAGCTGTTCAACATCCGAACGGCCTTTGAGCCTTACCATTAACACTTCTTAGCATTTCCCATTGTCAGCGGAAAGCTCAATCGGTGATCAAGTTTTTATCTTCAGGCCACTACGATATTCATAACGACATCCAATTTGCCCAATGAGCATTGCTCAGGCCGATCAAGCTGGGGAGTTTCGGGACGAAACTGTCGAACGAATTTCACTATCAGCGCAATGAACTCGCAAAGTGCGAGCAGAAGATCAAGCGTCTTTAGTTCAAGAAATCAATCTTGGTGTGCATCGGATCGCGCGCGATTGGCTCCATAGCCAACCTAGCTCAATACCGAGTAAAGGCGGTCGATGAGTTTAATTTTATCGCTACTCTTCTAAGAAAATTGTTGGGAGAATTCAAAAATTGATACCGCTCTTATTGGTATGTATTGATAGAAACGACTCGGTGCATGTCAACAATAGAGGGATTTGGTGAGTGCAAGTCCTGAACCCACCAAAATCACTTCTTCAAGCGTTGACCGCCATTGCTTTTTGCCTGCGATATAAAATCGTCGTTGCGGTGAATCCACACAGAGCGGCAAACATCAACCAATAGGCAGGCGACGCTTTGTCACCTGTTGCCTGCACTAGGATGGTGGATACGGCGGGTGTAAAGCCACCAAACACAGCTGTCGCCAAACTGAATGCGAGGGAAAATCCCACGACTCGTACGTTCTGAGGCATCACCTCAGTCAATGCCGCAACCATCGCGCCGTTGTAAATGCCAAAGAAGAAGGAGAAGTACAACAGCACAGCGAGGAGGCGCTCAAAGCTTGCAGCTGCGGCCAGCCAATGCATGGAGGGATAAGCGGTGAACAGACACAGCAAGGAAATTGCCAACAACAAGGGGCGACGGCCTATGCGGTCGGAGAGTGTGCCGCCGATGGGTAGCCAGATGAAGTTGCTCAGGCCGACGAAGAGCGTGACCACCAGACTGTCGGTGGTGCTTAGGTTCAGTACAGTCCTTCCGAAGGTAGGTGTGTAGACGGTAATCAGGTAGAACGTCGTGGTGGTCATTGATGCCAGCAATCCGCCCGCCAGCACTGTGCGCCAGTTATCTCGCATGGAGCGAAACACTTCGTTGGCACTTGGGTGGTGCGTGCGTGCTTTGAACGCATCAGTTTCCTGTAGCGAACGGCGAATGATGAAGATGAACGGAATGATCACGCAACCTATAAAGAAGGGGATCCGCCAGCCCCAGGCGGCTACTTCGGTAGGTTCCATGGACGCGTTGATCGTGTAACCCAAGGCTGCTGCGAGAATGATCGCCACCTGCTGGCTGGCCGACTGCCAACTGGTGTAGAAGCCGCGGCGACCCGGCGTGGCAATTTCAGCCAGATACACTGATACACCACCCATCTCCGCACCGGCGGAGAAGCCCTGCAATAGTCGTCCTATTAATACCAGTATAGGTGCCGCGGCACCAATGCTGGCATAGCTTGGCACGAGAGCAATCAATACCGTTCCTGCGGCCATGATTGACAGCGTCACGATCAATCCCTTGCGCCGTCCCACCTTGTCGATGTAAGCCCCTAGCACGATAGCGCCAAGTGGGCGCATCAAGAATCCCGAGCCAAATACGGCGAAAGTCATCATCAGCGAGGCGAACTCGCTGGTGGCTGGAAAGAACGTCTGGGAGATGTAGGTCGCGTAAAACCCAAACAGAAAGAAGTCAAACTGTTCGAGAAAGTTGCCGCTGGTGACCCGTAAAATGGCGCCCAGCTTCGATCCCTTGGATCGGCTGGCTTGAGTTGTTGTTTTCATTATGGTTACCCAGGTTATCAATATTGTTATTGGAATGAGTGGCACTACGATCAGTCGCTTCCAGCGTTAATCGGATTGGGTTGGCGTTTTTCGATGGAGTACTTGAGCAGTGCGGCGCTACGGTAGATGCCATGGGCGAATTTGCTGTAGGGCATGGTTAGGAAGAACGCCATGACCAGGCCGAGATGGATCGCCAGCAACAGGCCCATGGCTGCGGTTTCACGGAACGCCAGGAGTGCCAGGCCGCTGGCGCTGACCATCAACAGCAGCGCGATAAAGCCACGATCCATGGGTTTCTGATTTTCGTCGCCGTGTTCGGGATTGCGACGTAAGTTCAACCACAACAGGCCCGCCGGGCCGACCAGCAATCCGAGTCCACCGCTCATACCCAGCATCACCGGTAAGCTCAAGACGGGGTAGGGCGCCGACCAGTCCAGAAGGAAATGGTAGAGTGTGGCGACCCCAGTGGCTGCGAAGCACAGCATGAAACCGTAGAAGGTGAAGTGGTGGAATCGCCGCCGCCACAAAGTGAATCGATCATCAGCGTTATTGCAGCCCTCGCCATGACCGCCGTCTAGGAATTTGAGCCGGGCGACGTTGGCCGTGGCTTCCAGCGCAGCAGCAGTTTTTTCCTGCGCGGGGGTATCGGCCGGTGAAATATTGCGCCAGAAGCGTCGCACGCCAAGGGTCAAGGCAATTACCACGAATCCGAAAACTGCACCGAACATTATGGCAAGGGTGTTGTGCGGGAAGATCGCGTAGAAATTGCCACCGGGCATTGCGGTGAAGAGGTTGCCCATCACCTTCAACGTGAGACTTAGGAACAGGGTTAAACCGGCAGCGGCTGAAAGTCCCAGAGTCAGTCCGTTACGGCGGTATAGCGTGCCCATCAGTTGCGGCCAAGCGTACTCGGCGTAAGTGTCGAGGCGAACTTTTGCCATGGCCTTAGGCACATTGATTGCGAACTCATGAGGTGCGGCGTACTGACAGGCATGCAGGCATGCGCCGCAGTTGTGGCAAAGGTTGGCCAGGTAATGGATATCAGCCTGGGAAAACTCCAGGCGTCGTGTCATGGCCGGAAATACAGCGCAAAAGCCTTCGCAATAACGGCAGGCATTGCAAACGGTCATTTGTCGCTGAACTTCAGTTTCATCAAGGTTAAGCACCGGAATCAGATCGTTCGGTGCCTTGGGATCAAACAGCTGCATGTCTAGATTCCGTTTGTAGACGAGAAACAAAGCCTGCTGAAGCGGCAGCCTGTACACCGGCAATTCGACCAAAGGCCGTACCAATGGCCATGCCGATTCCGGCGGTATAGCCCTTGCCCAGTACGTTGCCCGCCATCATTTCTCCTGCCACAAACAGGTTGGGGCTGGCATTGCCGCTAAAGTGGACAGCGGCGGTTTCGTCGGTCGCAAGACCCAGATAGGTGAATGTCACCCCAGGCTTGAGTGGGTAGGCGTAGAAAGGAGGCTTGACCAGAGGACGAGCCCAGTGAGTTTTGGGCGGGGTCAGGCCTTCGGTCTGGCAATCATCCAGTGCAGTGTGGTCGAACGTGCCGATACGACAGGCCTTGTTGTACTCCTCAATAGTCTTGACGAGTCGTTCCGCAGGGAGCTTCAACTGGTGGGCGAGGTCTTCTATAGAGTTGGCTTTAGTGCCCGGAAAAACCGGAGGCATGAAGCGCCCGATAGCCTGCTGGTCGATGATTGAGTAGGCCTCTTGGCCCGGTTGGCCGGCTACTAGCCGGCCCCATATTGCGTAACGCTTAGGCCAGAAGTCTTCGCCTTCGTCATAGAAACGTTCGCCGTCGCGATTGACGACCACCCCCAGAGACACGCAGTCGATACGGGTGCAAATCCCACCGTCATACAGGGGCGCGCGCGCATCGATGGCCACCATGTGAGCCTGCGTTGGATCGCCAATGATATCGGCACCCAACTGCTGCATGCGGCGTAGCAGGACACCTGTATTGAAGCGCGTTCCGCGGATGAGGAAATTATCCGATGGCCACTCGCCCAGCTCGTTTTGGCCCCAAGCTTCACGCAACCATTCGCGGTTCGATTCGAACCCTCCAGCGGCCAGAACGCAAGTCTTGGCCTGGATCCGCTCTGCGGGAAAATGTTGCCCATCAACGTGGAGTTCACCGATGTGAGCCGCGATGAACTTTCCATCCTGCAACTCAATGTCTGTGACCTGGGCGTTGTAGCGAATCTTGACGCCTAGCCGCTCGGCGGCACGGAAGTAGGCGTTGATTAGCGCTTTGCCGCCGCCCATGAAAAACGCATTGGTGCGCGCAACATGGAGGGCGCCAGACAAGGGCGGCTGAAAATGAACACCGTGGGAGCGCATCCAGTCACGACAACTCGACGACGCGCGAATGGCGATACGGGCGAGCTTTTCGTTGGTGAGCCCTCCAGTCACCTTCAGCAGATCCTGCCAGTACTCTTCTTCGGGGTAGGCGTCCACAAGTACATCTTGCGGTGCATCATGCATGCAGCGGAGGTTGCGGGTGTGTTGCGAATTGCCGCCGCGCCAGATTCTAGGGGCACCTTCCAGCAGTGTGACGCTCGCTCCTGCCTCTCGGGCCATCAACGCCGCACACAAAGCGGCGTTACCGCCGCCAATTACTAAAACATCAATCATCATCGCTCCTCAATCGCAAGGAGGCATGAACGAAGTGCTCCTTACGAGTGGAGGAGAAGGTAGGGTGGTGAGCTTATTGTCGAAAGGCGCGAAATGACTTGGGGTGTTTAATTTTTATAAAGGCTTTGTTGGATTGGAAGTAGCCTCTGAGGCATGGGCGTGGTTGGGGTCACGCCGTGGCATCCTTGATCCAAGTGGCTCCGGGCCATTGTTGGTCAATGACCAACTGTCGAGCGACATCGGTGATGACTACCCGAGCAGCCAGCGCCGCGGGGGATAGTTCATCGTCAGCCAGCGTTGCCAAAAGATTTCGCCGCCCTACGTGAGCATCGGAAATTTGCACTACCGAAAATCCCGACTCACCTTTGAGCGCTGCCGCAGCACCGGGTTGGATGGTGGCGGCATGGCCGGCGCGGACGGCATTCATCAGTACGGCAAGACCATCGACCTCCATTATGATGTTTGGGGCCAAACCCGACCGTTCAAAAGCAGTCGTCAGGGTCGAACGCAAGCCATGTTGAGCACTGGGCATTACAAGCGGCAATTGACCTAAGTCTGCTAGCTGCACACTGTTGCCAGTCGGTGCATGTGGTAAGCACGGTGAGGTGATGACAAATAGCTTTTCATCAAGCAGCGGTGTCACGCTCCAGCGCTTGGCGCCTTCGAGTTGGAACAGAATAGCCAGGTCGATGTGCCGAGCATTGAGTTGGGTGGCCAAGTGTCCAGAGAGCATCTCCACCAGATGTAACTGAATATCCGGATAGCGCTCCCGCATTGCGTTGATCAATGGCAGAGCAAGAACTGTGGCGGTAGTAGGGGGTAATCCGACTGTGACATAGCCACTCATTCGTCCACGATGGGCTGCCATGATGGCGTTATCGGCTTGACGCAGGCACAACTGGGCATGGTGTAAAAATGCCATGCCGGCGCTCGTCGGTGTGACACCGGTTGTGGTGCGATTTAGAAGTCGGGTTGAGAGTTCGCTTTCAAGTTTCGCAATCTGCTGGCTTAGGGCTGATACCCCTACGTCCAACTCCATCGCTGCACGTCCAAGACTGCCTTGTTCGATGATTTTTACGAAATAGCGTAGTTGTCTTAATTCCAAGCGTTGCTGCTCCGCTGAGGGTTTTCAGGGCTTTTCTCAATAATTCGTCACAGGATCGAACCATTTGCATTTCTTTTATGTGTAGCCTCAAAGCGTTAGAACGATAAGCATGCGAACAATAGACTCAGTTATATTAGAGGTGGGAGAGCGTTTTGCTCCCTGATAATGTTAATGAGCACATGCAGTGCTGGATGGTTGTACCTACGACTGCCGTAATAGATATGAAAGGGTTATTCAGCTAATCCGTGCTGCGGCAGTATCAACTGTAGCGCACCCGACTCCAAGTCCTGCGCGATCCTTGCTTCCAGCACATAGGCGATACCCATTCCTGCTTTGGCCGCAGAGATAGTTGTAGCTGTATCATTGATCTGGTACCTGCGCTCGTCGACGCGTTGCGAAAGGCTTATCCAAAAGTGCAGATCGAGCCATCAGTGGAGCTGAGCAGTGAGTTGTTTCGAAAACTGGAAAATGACCAGCTCGATTTGGTCATCGTGCCTGACGTATACAACGATGCCCGGTTCGTCAGTACGCCACTTCAAAGTGTCGAGAGTGCTTGGATGTGTGCTCCAAGCCTGATAGCTGATCTAGATCCTGTGAGCCTTGAAGTCCTGGACGGGTTTACAGTGCTGACCCAAGGTTCCCGGTCAGGCACAGGCTTGGTCTATGAACGATGGCTGGCCTCTCATGACGTGCAAATGCCCAAGACCCTCACCAGTCATAACTTGTTGGTACAGGTTGGCCTGACATCGTCCGGAGTGGGCGTAAGCTATCTGCCCAAAACCTGTCTTTCTCATTTGATCGAGCGCGGAGCGTTGCGCGCATTGGTCACAAAGCCTGGATTGCCGAGAATTCGCTATGCGGCGCTTCATCGTACCGACCGCCAATTTGGCCTGAATCAGAATGTGGCGCAGTTGGCAGTCGAGTGCTGCGACTTTTCACAACTATTGCTTTGAGCATTTTAGCGGTTAGGCGCGGGCTTTGTCGTCAACCTGCCTCCTTCAAATGCGATAAAAGGGTATCTCTCAATTCGAGCAGTGCCTCACGCAGTCGCTGATCTTCACGAGCATCGCCAGTATCCGGATCGAATGTTTGTGCATGCCGAAGCAAAGCTTCGGCGTCGTTTGTGTTGAGATCAAAGGTGATCATGTCGATCCTCGACGAAGGGGAGCACTAACAGGCGAACCCATGACTGAGCCTATTGAGTTCTGCTTTCACGGCTTCATATCCCACTCGACTGTGAGCCAGTTGCAACCGCGAGCAATCACCGGTTTCAACTGTCGGCTGGTTCAGCCAATGATCGGCTTTCGCTTTGTCGCCAAAGACCTGCTCGGCTAGGCGACGGATAAGTTCTGGCGTCGTTGAGTCTTGGCCGTGATTTTGTTTTGAGTCCATGAAAGGCACCTCCTTCAAAGCATTCGCTTCAGACTTCGAAAAATCTCAGCCATCAGGCCAAGACTCTTCGTCATTTTTAAAAGCATTGAGAGGGTGATGGGTATAGGGTCAGCGCATTATAATGCGCCAAGTCCCCTCATTTCTTAGCTTATAGCGCAATATAATGCGCTGATGTATGACCAACTCCATCCAAGCGCTCGCTGATGGGCCTAGCAAGACACCTCTACCCTCAGCCCGAATCTGAAAATCTCTTGAATCCGCGAGAACGCCTGCGTCATTGGTTACCCCGACTTTTGCTTGTCTGCCAAATACGCATTGGCCTTGATCTGGACTCATCTCAACCTGATTCACTTTATTGGCTCTAGGAATGTGTGCTGCTGTGCGCTCGTTTCAATTGGACGTGGAGGCTGATGCAGGGGCCTTTGCGCAATATTCGCGAAACGCCTTGATGCCGCGCGTGATGATCAGCATTGGCTTGATCATGTAGCGATAGCTGACGAACAAATTGAGTGCGATCCAGCCCAATTGGTAGGACGAGCCGTGGAAGCCCCGATGGTAAGCGCTGTTCCCCCAGAAACCATAGGCAACGAAGATCGTGAAGATGGCGACCATCAGAGGCAGGATGCTGAGCCTTCCCAGGGAGACAGCAATGAACGGGACATTGACGACCGAGCGGACTGGTTCTCCGTCGACCTGAATCGCCCAGATTCTGTTGACCTTGTCTTTGCCGTATTGGGAGGTCACTCGAACTCGATCACCCGCCTTTATATGCGCATCAAGCGTATCCGGGATTTCGAGCGTTTCGAGTTTCTTGCCGTCAATTTTCCAGTAGTGGTAGCTGACCATGTCCCCGCCGAAGCCACGCGATTTTTCTTCGAGTCGCCCGTCTGTGATCTGCATTTCCTTCATTTTGATCCCTGTCCTTGCGTTTGGAGTGATGGCAAAAGGATATTTCTGCCGAATACTAAGGAATACTTAGTATCTGCTCAAGCCGAATCTAAGAATCTCTTAGCCTTTCGGCGATGAGAAATGACGACGTTCAGCAAGCGGTTGAAGGAGGCGCGCAAGGCAAGAGGGATATCCCAGGAGCGCTTGGGAATAGATGCTGGGATTGAGCCAGCGTCGGCGTCGGCAAGGATGAATCAGTACGAGAAGGGGGTTCATCAGCCGAGTGAAAGCATCGTGAAGCAGATTGCTGCTGTCCTAGATTTGCCGGTGCCGTATTTTTACAGCGAGGACGATGAGACGGCGCATCTTCTGCAGTGCTTTCATTTGTTGAAAGAGAAGGATCGCAAGGATGTGGTTGATCTGGTTGAGAAGCTCGCTTTCAAACACTGATCTCTGAGGCGGATAGGTTTGTGGTCACTTTGGGCCTCGACAGGGGAGCAGCGGCAATTAAGCTGCCGCCGGCATGGTCTATGATCTGCGCCTATCCGCTGCCTGGAGTAACCCAGTCGAATCGAAAAAAAGGCGGTGTCACTGACTGAGCGTGAGGGGGATGCAATCTTCATTGATAACGCGTAAAAGCATGCCGAAGCGGGTTATCCAGATTTTACGAAACTGATATCAATAAAGAGCGGGAGGAGATGAGTGTCGCTCAGGAGCTTGAAGCCTTGGTTGCATTCAGGCTCGGCCGCAGGTCATGAGTCCAGCTCTCTGCTTCAATTGTGGCTACAGGACGGATGAGCCATGCTTGGCAAGGTTAATGAAGAATGTAATGGCTGTAAGTTCGATCAAAGAATCAATGACCGATTTGAGTACGACGACAAGGTGGGGGCGGGAAGGGCGATGGAGAAAAGGTTTCATGCGGTCAGCATGGTTCCTACAACGAGTTCAGCTACATTTATAACACGTTGCTCCAGCCCTTGATCGATAACAAAAAAATCACAAAGCAGGACGCGCTTGATGCTATGGACGAAGCATGTGACCTACCTCAGCCGCGCTTAGGTGGCGATTATCATGACAAGCTGGAGGAACTACTGGGTATAGCAATTCGATAGCGCGCTTAGCGCGTTCGATTCGTAGAAAGAAATGCAGTTTTGAATTGATGGGCAAGCCTGGAGGCTGGAAGCTAACAACGAGTTTCAGTCTTCTTCCGTGGGTAGATTGGATATCGAGATAAAGATTAGCTTAGCCCGCTGCATATGGTTTTGAACCGGTACGCGCTGGTTCAAGATTAATTTTCGTTCGTTGTCGTTGCGAAATATATCAACTGATTTGGGTTTCTATATTCTAACTGCGCCCACCAAGATACACAGGAGTGCGGATTGCAGCCACTGGGGTTGGCTGAAAGCTCTAGGCAAGTGCTGAAGCGCCATTCGTTATGACCCTAGAGCTGATTAGGGCTCGTAATCGTTTTCAGTCTTCTTGTTTGGTTTGGAAGATGTGGACTGAGCGCGATTTTTTCGAGGACTTTGGCTGCTGTGACGTTCCTCCCAATACTCGCGTGCCGCGGCAGCGCCTGAGTTGAGCGTTTTCATGATTTCATAGAATCTTTCTTTGTCGCCACTTTTAACCCACTCTGCGTAACCGACTTGATCAAGATTTTTCTCAAGCTCATCTAGTTCATTGCTTTGGCGAATGAGCTCGCGCACTTCGCTAGCTGTTTCTCTGATTTCTTCAATATAATTAGAAGTGGTATCAGCAGACGATTTTTTCGCAATGATACGAGTCTTCGAGTTCGAAGAAATGACGGTACCACCAGGCATGCGTAACTTTATTTCCATTTGTTTTGGCCCTGCACGTAATTTGCAATTCCAACGTCGTTAGCATAATCATGCACGGCGCGTTGAGCCTTTGTCAAAAAGTCAAGAAAGTTTTCGTACGCGTCACGGCTATTTCGAATTGGCATATCACAATCAATTTTGATAATGCATGGACGGATTTTTTGCAGCGATCCCTGGATGATCTGTTCACCATACCGGTTAGCGATGCACACTTTGTCCTTGGGGTATGAAGGAATGCAAACCATCCAGCTCATTGCAGGCCAAGCATTTTCCATCATCGGCTCATCGTGTGGTTCACCGGTCGCATACGCCTCTTTTTGCTTCCAGGCATTTCCGGCGTAGGAGCCCATCAAGGGAACGGTGGCATACCGGTCTGGATCACCGAAATCATAACCATGGTCGAAGACAAAGGTGATGTCCGACGTTGAGTAGCCAATCTGCGCGCCCAGTGCGACCCTCAATCTAAAGCGTGGCACTTTCTTGGCGAACTTGCGCCCATCATCTTTCAGAATCTGTTCAAGGATTGCATGAATGTCCTTTGCTCCCTTGCTTAGCGTGTTCGGAGCGTGAATGAGCTCATTACCGACATCTTTCAAAGCTTTGACCTTGGCCCTCTCCACCTCCGCATAAACAACTTCCGCAGATACGTCGAAATCCAAGAGATCTAGTGTAGTCGGAAGCGCAACGGTCGCCATTGAGCCAGCTGCCCGGGTATGGATCTCTCCTGATCCATTGACCACTGTATTAGCGATGGATAGCAGCCAATGCATCTTATCCTTCGGAGCGGGACTTTCAAGGCTAAATGCCACTGTAGTGGCGTCGGCTTGCTTAAGCCTTTCTTCATCAAACGCCCAAGCGGGCAGGTTCGAAACGAGTCCCCCATCCAGGAATTTGCCATAAACTTTCTCAACACCTGTTGGTGTTTGGCGAAAGAAGTTGAATTTCCAGTGCCTGAAGATAATGGGAAGGCAGATCGAAGCCGCCACCGCGTCAGCTACTCTCACACGAGGCGTGCGACTGTACGAAAAGTATTCAAGTCGCTCGGAGCTTTTGTTTGTAGCGATAATTTTTAGGGGAATGCAGCCTGCATTGTGCATATCACGAAATGTGATGTTTTTTTCTTTGTGTGTTTTGCCGTTTTCTCTGAGTTTGAAGGCGATCGCAGCGTCTATGAAATTCCGGACTTTACGCACCGTCGTTAGGCCGACAAGTGCCCAGACGAAGAAAATGACTATCCCAACCCCGGTGAGCACTAAAGGCCAAGCCGGCATGGGCCAAGTTTTATAAAAGCCTAGTGATACCCATGTTGCGATGATGAACAGCCAGATAGAGTTGGCCGTCGTTTCCACTTTAGAGTCGCCGGGCCACGGCCAGAGGATCTGCAGCGCTTTACTGAGTAGCAAGGTAGATTTGATCGTAATCCAGCCCCGGAGGGTAAACAGATGCGTTGGCTTCGAGTAATTCAGCTGACCCTTTTCTTTGCCAAAGAGCTTGGCTCCAAAAAAGTGCTTTTTGGCGTCGGGGTCAACTAGATCCTTGGAGCTGAATCCTGCAGCAATCAGCGCGGCGACCATTGAGCCCGCTGATGTGCCCGATACTGCCCGAATGTCAAAGTTGAGCTCTTCCAGAGCTGCGATGCCACCAATGTGGACGATCCCCTTGGCGCCGCCGCCCTGAAGCGCGAGGAACAAGGGCGATTTGGGCACCGGCTCGCTAGCACCTGCTTTTTCGAATATCTCGTCGTTAGCGCCCTTCGGGATAAAGGAGGCTTCGCGCTTTTCAACAGCATCTTCCGTTTTGCTTGTCATGTTGTACTATCGGATCCGGTTGATATCTAGGCGCACACTCACTGACATGCTCATCATATTTCTGAGGCGCAAGCGCAGAGCTTGTTGAAATTGGTCAGGCGCATGTACGACCCCATAACGTGGCCTATGCGACCCTTGGGGCGTTCTGGTTACATGTTTTGGCTGAAGCGATGATATCACGGAATGGCTGTTTGCTATTACTTGGCATGACCGTGCGCGATGCTTATTCAATAGTTCCACAGGCAACCTTGCATCACTTAGGGATGGGCTGAGTTAGCTGCGTACTGACATGAGCGTTTGACTGATTCCCGCGCCAGGATTCTGGTGGCGGATCGGGAAAGTGTTGCCGAACACTCCCGATCCAGGAAAGCTCAGGGTTGAGGCGTCGTAGGGGACGCGGTTTTGGTGGGTTCTGATTGATCGGCTTTGGTCTGTCCGCTACGTGTTTTATCGATACCCCAAACCGCCTTCGCGACTTCCTCGATCTTCGCGACGAACTTGTCGACATTGAAGCCGGCTATGAAGGCCAGCGCGAAAAATCCAATTTCGCTTGCTCCGGCGTTCGCGGTCGACTCCAGTACCAACAAGCCAGCTTTCAAAAACAGGTAGCTCACTGCGCCGGCGATTGTGCTGGTAATAGGGCGGATGAAATACCAGACGTGCCAATCCGGATCCCAGCGCTTGTGAACGCACTTGTTGAGGTAGATCGCGCGGAAGCAGTACAGGGCTCCTCCAACGTAGGCGATCGCGCCGCACATCAAGGGCACTCTTAACGGCCTATAGGGTTCGGAAAGCCAACCCAATGCCATCGCACCGATGGAGTAGGTCGCGAAGATCAGGAGTGCCAGTAGATAGATGATGATGACGATCGTTAGATCTGTCTTTGGCTTGGCGGGAGTGGCTTCACTCATTTATTGCGGACTCCCTGTGAGCGTTTTCAATCCGAAGCATCACGATTTGCTGATGCTCACTAACCGGGTCGCCCGGCTCCACATTCAGGTTCAGCCGACGGCTTAAGTAATACAGCTGCGCCTGACGAGCCCTTAGTCGAGCTTCACCATTCACCATCTGGTAGTCATGCTCGATCGCTTTTCGCTTTTGTGGTGGGTAGCTCGGATTCGGGCCGATGACTATATCGATGAAGGTCTCCCATTCAACGTCCTCTGGTACCTCTGAGGGAGGGGCGAACGAAGCTTCCAAGGTATTGATGCGACCGAGAACGAAATCCTTGAAGGCCTTTGATTTGAAGCAGAAGGCTCGGGTATGCCAACGGAAACCGTCATGGGCAAACGACATTGGGAAGATTGTTCGAACGGCGGGTTCATCGAGGTTGGTCATTGATCGATAGTCGACGTTCACGGCCTCGCCGGCTTGGAGCGCCCGAATCAGCTTGATCAGGATCTGCTGATCAACTTGCCTCGTGGGGGACGGCAGGCTTGCAACGGGGGGCGCCCAACCGATGAAGCTATCCGTGGGGGCGATATTTCCAATGCCGCGCTGCAGCAGCTCATTCAAATAGTGCGCAGGATCTGGGTTGGTCAGGACGGGTTTGAAGTCAGTCCCTGCCACATAGGCTTTTAGCGTTCGGTCATAGGCCATGTTTTCAGGGGCAAGCTCCTGGTAGGTCGCGAAATCCAATGACGCTTGGGGGACAGAAATCCCGAAAAAGCTGGTCAGGTCTGAGCGATTGAGTTTTCGCTCCCACAGCAGCCGAAAGTCAATGAATTCAAGGCGACGCTCCTGTCCCCAACGTCCGGTACGAGTAGTAGTAGCAGTCATCTGAAATCAGCCTGTTCATTGATGGGTATAAAATATATTCGCATAGTATCTAGACGCATTTAATTTCTATACGTATCTTACCTTAGCTGTAGCGTTTCTCAAAGATGGCGCACTGCCCGGGGAGGGATAAATGGCTGCCAAGGTGACGTTCTTCCAAGTAGGTACCGGTGACATGACGTTGATTCGGCTAGCCGATACGTCTGTCACCAGCATTCTGATTGACTCCCGGATCCGCCAGGCGGCGGACAACCCGGACGATGACACACCTGACGTGGGGAGGGCGCTGAGGGAACGGCTGCAGTGGGATGCCAAGGATCGCCCATTCGTCAACGCCTTCCTGCTGAGTCACCCTGACCAAGACCATTGTGCGGGTCTGAGAAATCACTTCTGGCTCGACGATCCTGCGGATTACCCTGACGATGACAAGAATCGTTGGGAAAAACGTATTTTGATCCGTGAAATGTGGTCGTCGCCGCTGGTATTCCGTCGGAGTTCGAAAAACCACATCCTCTGTGACGATGCGAAAGCTTTCGATAAAGAGGCCCGGCGTCGAGTGAGCTACTGGCGCAACCATCGGGTCGCAGGTGATGGGAACCGGATTCGCATCATGGGAGAAGACAACCAGGGAAAGACTGACGACCTGGGCCCCATCCTCGTTAAAGCCGGCCAGACTTTCAGCCAGATCGCGGGTGAAAGCCTGCCGCAGTATTTCACTTCGCATCTGCTTGCTCCGGCACCGCATGAAGATGATGCGGATCTGGAAGACAAACTGTCGAAAAACGAGTCGAGCGTGATCATGAATATTCAGATCTCGCCATCTGCTTACTCGCAAACAAAAACCAAGTTCTTGGTCGGAGGCGATGCTGAGGTGTTGATCTGGGAGCGGATGTGGAGTCATTACGCGTCCACGCCCGAAGTGCTTGAATATGATCTGCTCCTTGCTCCGCACCACTGCTCCTGGCACACCTTGTCGTGGGACAGTTGGTCAGGCAAGGGGGAGGATGCCAAGGTTAGTTGGGATGCTCGTCAAGCCCTGAGCCAGGCGCGCCATGGCGCAACGATCGTCTCCAGCAGTGTCGAGATTCTTGACGATGATTGCGATCCGCCCTGCATTCGGGCGAAGAGGGAATATCAGGACATCCTGGACGAAGTGGATGGTTGGTTCTCTTGCACGGGGAATCTTGGTGAGAAGGCTTGCATGGACTTCGAGGTTCGGTCGGATGGCAAGGTCAAGCTGCTGGCGGTTGCTGCAGCGCTTGCCGGAGCAGTACCGAGTTCTGTAGCGGCGTCGATTCCGCCACGCGCGGGCAAGTGCGAATGATCGAGTACTATGAGCTCGGTAAGCCGTGGGCCGGGTCAGGGGAGGATCAACTCTATCCCCAGACCCTGGCGCTGCTCAACGCCTTACGGGCATGTCCCTACACCGATGTTCGAGAAATCCGGACGGACAAGCCGGGGTCGACACTCAGCGAATACATCGTCATCGATGCTGGGGACGGTACAGTGGATTCTGGAAATCCCGCCGGAATAAGGCGACGCGAGCGACTGGCTGTGCGGGTGAACCCCGATTCCCGCGTGCCGGTGGTGGTTTATACGCTGCGCAAAGACTTTCCTGTGCTGTCGCACCAGCATCCACCGTCCCCAGGCGGAGCCAGGGTGCTTTGTTTGTATGACCGCGCGTGGTCGACAGTCGAGCGAACCTGGACGCCGGAGCGCTTTATCGCCCGGATATTCTGGTGGCTGCGAGAGTCTGCGTTGTTGAAGTTGCACAGGGATGATCAGCCGCTTGAGCAGCTTTTTTACCTAAGCCCTTACCAGCTCATTCTGCCTTCCAACTATGCCGACTACGCGAAGTCAGGTGGTAATACGCTGACCGTTTGCAAAGTGGATGTGGGTGATTCGATCATCTTGAGGGCCGACCCCACCGAGCCAGGTGATCAGTCGAAGAAGGTCAGGATGGTCTCAATGGTAGTTAATCCCGTGGGATCGACAACGTTAGCTGGTTATCCCGAGACATTGGGTGATCTGCATGACCAACTGGTCTCCTGGGGCAGCGATCTCTATCAAGTACTCCATGCGAACGTTTATGAGGCCGTTGAAGGCGGTGTTTCTGCTGCGTCCGCCCAAGGCCAAGGCGTCCTCATCACTGTCTGGATTCCGCGCATACGCGATAGCGAGGCCGAGCGATTTGACGTCGCTGGGTACATGCTGGACGTCTCTCTGTTTGACCTTGCAAAGGCCTTGGAGATGTTGGCGCCGCCCGATTCGAACGGGGTGAGTCACCGTAGCTTCGTCATTGGCGGAACTGGCGGCACTGCCTGGCGAGCGTTCACGCTTATGTCGGTAGAGGTTCGAACGGCTCTTACTCCCAAAGCCGCCCGCGATCTATCGGGCACCCCTGAAGAAAACAGTGACCTCCAAGGCGTCCTGGCAGGGGTAGGGGCCTTAGGTAGCGTATTGGCTGATCTGTGGATTCGCCAGGGCTGGGGCCGGTGGACGTTCATAGACCCTGATCGAGTAATGCCTCACAATTTATGTCGCCATGTGGCGTTCGATTCGTGCGTTGGGTTGCCAAAGGCCAATGTCGTGAGCGAACTGGCTATCGCGATCTTTCCGAATTGGGATCCACCCAAAGCAATTGCCAAAAGCCTGCTTGATGGCAGTGAAGAGATAGCTTCGTCGTTGAGCGCTGCGCAAATCGTGGTGGATGTGACGACCACTTTGGAAGTGCCGCGTGAGCTCGCACAAAGACAGGATGTTCCCCGTACCGTGAGTTTGTTCGTTACGCCGTCGGGTCTCTCAAGTGTGATGATTCTCGAAGATCAGGGCAGGCTTCAGCGCATCGATGGCCTGGAGGGGCAGTACTACCGAGCCATTTTAGAGAACGACTGGGGGCGTGAGCATTTAGCCTTGCCTTTGGGGGATCGCTGGGTGGGCGGTGGCTGCCGTGACATTTCGGTAAGGATGTCAGGCGAGTCCATCCATGGTCATGCGGGGATTCTTTCCCGGCAGCTACGGCAGTCAGTGGCCAAGCAGCAGGCCAGGATTTGCATCTGGGAGGCATGTGATCAATCCGGATCAGTCACCGCGCACGAGATCGACATTGCGCCAGTGCATACAGTGCAATCATCCGGCTGGACGGTAAAGTACGACGAGTCACTGGTTCACAAATTGTACGCTGCTCGGCAGAAGGCCCTGCCGAACGAAACAGGTGGCGCGATCCTCGGCGTCACGGATCTGAAGACAAAAACGATTGTTGTTGTTGACGTTCTGCCGGCACCGGCAGACAGCGAGGCCAGTTCGAGCCATTTCATCAGAGGACAAGAAGGCCAGGCAGAAGCGCTGGAGGTGGTACATCAACGTACTGCCGGCATGGTGGACTATGTGGGCGAATGGCATTCGCATCCCGATGGCTGTCCCGCTCGTCCGAGTGAACTCGACGAAAATCTGTTGAGCACCCTACATCGTAAGATGAGCGTTGAAGGATTGCCGGCGCTCATGGTGATCGCTGCCGAAGGTGCGATAGGGATCTTTGTTCGTTGATAAAAGCACATGCGTTATGAGTTTGAGGGAAGGTGAAACGGGTATAGAAACACATCGATTGGGGGGAGTTCTGTTACGACACCTTCACGAAATTGGATCAGTTCAGAGCGTGAGTCGCCGCCATGGTCGTGACGGACGCGGCTGATTGTTGACGTGTTTATAGCGTGAGCTTTCTCTGAGAGCAGGTGGCTGAGCAAGTTTTAAGCAACATTAGATGACCCAGGTTTTGCCGTGCGCGGCGTTTATGGAAGTGAATGTATGTTCAAGGATATTCTCGAAGCTCTAGGGAAGGTGAAGTCCCGCTCTCTGACAATAGTGTTTCTGGCGTTAGCATTTTCTACCTTTCTAGAGGAGGGCGGGACAATTGCCCATCCTTTTTCTGCGATCAGTTTGATACTGCCAATACTGGTGGTGGCGGCTTCGGTCTTTGTGATCGCTTGGGTGCAATTCATTAATCGCCTCAATAGCTACCTGGCTGACCATGATCACGCTAGCTGGGGGCCAATAACGGGTGGAGGGATCCTGGCATTTTGTTTGTCTGTCACTTTTTGGTATGTATCCAGCGTGCCTGACCCTATAAATCTCCAGCTCCTCGGTACGTCGAATTTCATTCGTATGTTTGCGCTCTATCTGTTCGCTATTGAAACCATCAATATTGATCGTTACTTCGTTCGCAATGAGAGAACGGCAAAGCTTGGCTGAAGCATAGGGGTGAATGTCTGTTGAAGGAGCACTGTGTTTTGCCGTCTGCGAGACCGGCGGCGCTTCCTCCCTAGTGACCAAAAGACCCGTTCCAGATTCGATACGGCCAGAGCGACCAGCGCAAGGCCCGCAATGATCCAGAAATCTCGATGCCCGCCAGGTAATCCCATTCCGATCGGACTGGGTCTATGACTTGCTCCTAATCTTTGACTAGAGTAGCGCTATTGGATCGAGCAAAGACAATGTCGCTCGCAGAGCGTGAGGGGTTGCAATCGGTAATTGATAACGCGCGAAAGCATGCCGAAGCGGGTTATCCAGACTTTACGGAGAGTGATCCTGCTACGTTCGATGCGGACTTTGTTATCAATAAAGAGCGAGAGGGGATGAGTGTCGCTCAGGCGCTTGAGGCACTCGTCGCATTCAAGCGCAGCCGCAGATTTTAAAGCTTACTTGCTGCTAACTTTCGGTTTGGGTGTTTTGGCTCTGCCAGGTATTTAATAGCTTCATCTGTCGTCCATCTCTATAACAATTCCGGCTTTAGTCCCAAAGTTCACATGACTCATGGGCGTGTGAGCGATTGTTTAGGGCACCTTGGTGCGTTAGAGCCCGCCACCGTCCAACCGCCGAGCGTCTGTATACAGGCGTGTGGCAGTCCGAGGCTTGCCGCGTGATCGTCACGCTGAAACCCCTGGCATTGCCTGCGCGTCTTTGTACCGAGCCCTGAGTCACAAGCTAGAGCGTCTCGCTACTCATGATCCGGATCGCGATAAAAAACTGGTAAATGCGGATCCAAAAGATTGCCAAATCTACATGTTGTGCTTTAATTTTATAGAAGGCACATCATGTGGTGTTTTCTTTCATGAATAGATCAAGTATTCAACAAGACGTCGCTCTGCTGCACCGGGAAATTTGGAAGCAGAAGGAAATGCTGTGGCCCGATCGACAGCTAATGCCCCTACAAATGCTGGAGCCCGATGCTGCAGCGTACCTGCTCGATGTTGAATACTTGATGCTTCCAAACTTGGGATCCTCCAGATTCATGCGCTCTGGCCAAGGCCCTGGTATCGCAGGGCTTATTGATCGTCAAGCCAACAAGATTGCCATCTCGATGGCCTACCCTGAGCAAGTTCAGCGTTTCACCGGTGCTCACGAAGTGGGGCACTTCATGCTTCACGAGGGTCAAGTCATGCACCGTGACCGTCCACTGGACGGCTCTGCCAATGCGGGTCATAGATCAGATATTGAACGCGAAGCGGATTATTTCGCGGCATGTTTTCTCATGCCGCCGAACCTTCTGACGGCACATTTTGAAACGCAGTTTGGATGCAAAGGCGCCTTTAAGTTTACCGAAACGACGTCCTTCCACCTGAACCACAACGATCCTGACTCGTTGCAATATGCTTCACAGGGCTCTCTGGATCGCGAGTTTGCCTTGGCTCGCTGTGAAAATTTCGGCAGCCGAAGAATGAATTCACTGGCAAAACAATTTCGGGTCTCCGACAGCGCGATGGCGCTTCGAATCAAAGAATTGGGGTTGGTGCTGTGGCCATGACATCAAACCAGGAGATAGGCATGAATATTCCCGAACAACACACCATTCAATGCCCTCAATGCGGTGGTATTGAATTCGAGCAGCCGCAGGTTTTGAGCGATGGTGATTGGGTCACCTGCGTGACTTGCACGCAGTCTTTTCCATTGGACGACATCCATCAGGTGGGGATCGACCAAGCGATGGAGGTCGTGATTCCTGAAATCAAAGCTGAGGTTGAAAAAATGCTGGAAGGTTTGTTCAAGGGCAAGTTCAAATGACCTTGTATGAGACGCTGACGCTACTGGTGTCTCTCCTTGCTCTCGCGGTGTCGACCGTGTCTTTGGTTCGCGGTCGTAAATTGGGTCAGGTGCAGGAAGATCTGGCCAATATCACCTCAGAGCTTGCCTTGCGGCAAATTGATTCGCTCGAAATCGCCAAGCAGGAGAAAGCGGTTCCGCTGCTGGGTGTGCATATTACGAGCCTGGCTAAAACAAGCTATTTCATCATCACAAATACGGGGCAGGGGAGTGCTTTTGATGTTGATCTGGAGTTGATCGATTGTCCCGATAATCCGTTGGTCAGGGCGGGTGATCTCTTGCCATGTCCCGAGCTCAAGCCTCGCAGTACGGTGAAACTCTTGGCAAGCTTCCATATGTCGAGTCCGCTTCGATATCAGGTCAAACTGAGATGGACGACGGAGAGCGGGAGAGGGGAATCCGAGGTTTTTTGGGTTTCTCAGGCATAGCGCTGAACGATAGGCTATGACGACATTCAGACGGCTGCCTATGTGAATGAGAAGTGTACCACTCTCTACAAGTGCGATCCTGCAGATAATCACGTACTGCAATGAGCAAAAGCTTATTCCGAAAGGCAGGTATTAGAATATCCTCGCGAGGTTTGCCAGGTGGCGGGGCATCTAGTAAGCCACCCCGCGATGTGTTGCAACCGGATTGGTGACGGCGCGCTCGTAATCGCACCTGTCAGACTCATCTAGCTAGGTGTTGCTGGCGTTCTCTCAGTCAGTAGAGGGAGGCCCATAAATATGTATCAGAGCGCCGAGTGCCACCGTACACGCCAAAATGGCCATGAATAAAGGCAGTTGAGCCGCTTGAGGCCCCTCTACCAACCCATAGACCAAAACGGCTATTGCCACCGTCAACGCAACCGCAATTTTACCCATGTCCGATTTCCAGCTTTGTGCTCAGCTGCCCCTAGAAACCAAGAGCTTCAAGATCATTACTGCTCAGCAGCATACCCAACTGTTCATGCTTACGGTACGGTTGGGGCAAAAACTTTTTTCGCGCAGTTGTTAGTGATAAGCTTCGTTGAAGTGTTGGCGGTAAAGTTAGGTGGAATAATGGAATACAAGGTCAGTGACGGATATTCAGCGGCTCGCAATATGAATGCGATCGTTTGCGGTCTTGGTATGGCTTGGTCAGCTTTGCAGTTTGAACTCAAAACTCTTAAAACCGATACGTTTGGCGAGTTGGATCTTAGTGTTGCTTCCATTCCGCTTTTGTTCGTGGCGGTCATTGCATACTATGCATTTCGTACTGTAATAGAATACATGATGCAATCTGTGGAGGTTCGGCGTTGGAAATATGCGCAGCTTGACTTTAAATCGATCTTCTGGCTAACCCAAGCATCTCTTACACTGTTAGCTGCTAGCGCAATCCATCGTTCCTTTGAGACACTCGCATACGTGGCTCTTGCTTGGATTGCAGTACCCGTCTCCGTGATCTTGCTGACCGTTATCGCTTACGCTTTTACCTTCCCTATCATTCTGTTCATTGGGAAATTAAAGAAGCGCACATCTGTCGCCAGTATGGCATTTGAGGGATTTGCCTGGGCTACATTTGTGGTTATTGTTTTGATTGTGTGTTTAATATTGGGTGGCTCAGTAACTATCGCCAGTTATGAGCCGATTCGGTCGTTATGGTCGACACCGCCAAGTGCTATGAATATTGGTTTGTTCGCAACTGCGGCAATTGCGGTAACTTTTATGATGTTCAGTCGAGAAAACTTATTCATCCATGCTTTTTCAATGAGCCGTGTAAAAGTGCATGAGCGTGACCACACGGGTAAGCCTATACACATGACAATTGGGAACAAGCCTCCTATCACAACTGACTGGTATCAGGTGCCAAAAGATGATTCCGCCTCGTCACCGAAAAGTACAAAAGATGCTTAGGGGTATTCTCTGCCGATAGGTAACGCTGCTGTGCGTTGGACACCGCCTCTTCCACCGCAATGGCTGGGGTCGGCAATCGGCAATCGGCAGTAGGACATTGCCTACGTTGGGGTTTCAGGGTTATACGGACGCATCGTTGTGTCGGGACATCGAAGGTATGGGCCGGGCAGCCTCATAAAAATGTACTGTCTGGCCAAATCTCTGCTACTGAAATGGTGGATGCCTTAAGCCCGCCCTCGAACGACAGGAGATGATAATGAGCTTGGCCCTTCAAACTGACGAAGGGGGAGAGGCGGGCACGTCTGTCGACATGAGACGCATGCAGCGTCGAGGGTTCTCGAAGTATTAGGCCGAGTGAGGGGATGCGACTCGAACCTGTGTCCATATGGACGTCTTCACATTCCCGGTTTTTTCAGGGGTCTTTGGAGATAGGCAGACGCCGACAAGGTGATTGATGCACTTACAGCCGTGAGGTCGCCCTGATTCCATAAGGCTGCAAGTGCCATACAGGGGGAGGCCGCGACAAGCGAAAGGTAAACCCAACGTTTGGGAGGATCTATTCCGTGGTGTGACAACCTACTGTTGAGTGCAGCAATCATGGTGCTTCCTCGGTGATGGGATACCGAAGGATCCTCTCACAAGTCTCTCAGGCGATCATCCCAAACCATGGCAGGAAATACGGCCTGTGCTCTTGCTAATGAGGGCATGGCAAGAAGGGCGCAGAACCAACAGCTGCAAATTCGCTGTCTCGTGAAAAGCCTTCTCCTGGCTAACCTTTTCTATCCGGCTTAGGAATCGGATTCATCAGCTTGTCCCGAGTCAATCCATTCAACGCAGCGTTGTGAATGAATATTTGAGCAGTTTCGGCCATGAGCTGGAGTTCTTTTTTCAACCGATTGTTCTCTTCCTGCAGTCTGAGAATCTGCTCCGCTGCAGCGGTGAGGCTTTTCGGCAATGGCATACTCGCCATGCGATCCCGGTCTGAAGTGATCTCCGCTTTTCTAACTTTGTAAGCGTTAACAACCAATGCTTTTCCCGCCAGCGCTTGGCGGGTTGGAACAAAGCCCAAGGCCGATTGAGAGGCTTCGCATATAGCCTCCCAAGTCAGCTTTTTCTTCGACGGCCACTCTCTGATAATGGCCGTTATAGCTTTAAGCTCCTTCGCGGTGAACGCGCTAGGCATCGTTGTTTTCTTCCATTAATTCTTTCAGGCAGCTTAACAAATCGTCGCTGTAGACGTCACTGAGCCCACTGGACTCAAGCAATTCAGGGTGTTTGGTCGTCAATATGCGCTTGGCGTGTGTGAAGTCATGACCCACCATTTGCACCGGGCTACCATCCGGAATCGCTGGATTTTTGTGCATCGCCACAATCTCATCCAGGCGCACCAGGTACAGTTGATGCCGATCGACCCAACGTGTCGCCGCACGATTGCCTGCCTCGATTTCCTTGAGTGCTGCCTCCAGGTTTTCCGCAACATGCGCGCGCTCGCGCTCCACGGCCTTCAGAGAGTTCTTGTGCCCTTTACAATGCAGCAGTTCTGAGCAGTTCAGGCAGTCCGCAGCCTTCTCACAGGCCGACACCGTCCATGGATGAGTACAGATGCCATACCGGGTCGTTATGTGGGGCCCCTTGCCGAGGATGCTGTATTCCTGCTCCGTAATCGGAGTGTGCGTGGTATCCGTCACCGGTATCAAACGATCACCAATTTCCCTTGCAGTCCGCTTCGGGTCTTTATGCATGTACGTGCGTGATTGCTGAACAGATGCGCGACCGCTCCATGCAGTAATTCGTTCGATGGCAACACCCGCCTCTTCAGCGGCGGTGTTCAAGAAGTGCCGGAGTTGATGGGATTTCAGGGTGATGTTTTCGTAACCATGTCGGTGCAAGAAGGAAGGGTAGGTCTTGCCATTGAGCTTGCTCACGTTGTTCTGAGACAGACGTTTGTTGTAGTAATCACCATTGATGGGGGCCAGGAAAATCGGGCTCGTCGCAAAGCCATCCGCCAATTGGAATTCGCGGAAGCAAAGGAGTGATTCCGACATTTTGGGCGGCGTGATGGAACAGAGCCTCGGGTCTACCTGGTAAGGGAAGAACGGGTTGTTCTTTTTGTGATACTCAACCACGGATGCCCATAGTGTCCTAAGCGTCCATCCCGTCAACTTTCGATGGCCCTCCATCCACTTCATGAGGTTTTCTGCTGACTTGAGGGTAGGGCGGCCCAGTGCCGCGACGGCTTGGTCGCGTGTCAGAACCTGATTAGGGGGAACATCAGGACAGGTTTCGTGCGGATAGAAGTCCTTCGCGCCTGATTCGTAATAGCGCGCGAGCTTTCGACCTTCTTCAGTGATTTTTTCCAGGCGTCGGAAAGCCTCTTCGCAGTGGCTTGCCATCACCTGCGGAATCTCTTTCGTGACAATCTTGTTTATCTTTGGAGAGTAGTGCCGCAGGAATTTCTGAGGTTGGCCGAGGGTGTCGAAATCCTCTTCGAGCGATACGGATTTCAGCCAGCTCTGCTCGTTGATACGAAAAGGTGCCGAAAGGAAGATGGCCGTAATACTAGTGATGTAGGTTGCCTCATCATTCAGATCACCTGTGTGGCCGTTTGCAAAGATTTCGGCGAGCGCCAACAGTGTTTCGTCAAGGGGAAGCTTCGTTTCTCGGTCGTAGGTAGCGCCAGGTTCTCGTAGGCCTCGGAAAGGGTGCTGCCAGTGGCGAATGCCGCTAGAGGTGATGTTGTGCTTGGTGACTTCATCAACCAAGTTTTTTAGCGCCGCGCCCATACCTAAAAGATCGACATAGGTCTCCTTGATGATGGCAGAGGCGCGATCAAGGTGCTGCTCCGAAAGCCGAGTAATGTCTGCATAGCCGTCTACTTCAATGAGCGCTTGTTCAACGACCATTATTATGGAGAGGTCTTTTGAGGGCACCTTTGTGGCGCTTCCGCGTCGCGTTTCCACGATGTAGGCCTTGGCGAACTCAATAAACTCTGGTGCTAGTTGTTGGCTTGCCGAGGGCGTGACGCTCTTATGCAACCCCGCGTTCTGCAAGTTCACAAAGCGAAGCCTGCCACGAGGTAGTACCCATACGTTGTCGCTCCAGTTAAAGCTTGAGAGACTGGCATATGTTGGGTTCACATGCCTCGCATTGAAAATGTAGTTGGCAAGGTTTTGAGCGTTCGCGATAGCGGCTTTTGATTTGAAAGGTGTTGGCATTAACATTTTATTTTTCTTCCAATTCGGCTTTGCGTTTCTCGCACAATGCAATAACCGTTTTGACGGCCCTGATATCCTTGTCAAGCTGAAGAGGTGCCAACATTCGGCGCGACTTGCTCGGCAAATGGATGTTGTTTTCTTCTTCTTGGCGATCAATGAGCCGAATCAAGACCTCTTCGTGTGGCCCGTACACCCAGGGCTGAAATTTGCTGCACCGGTAGCAGGGGATCGGTACCGAAGCGGAGCAAAATCCTGATTCGCCGCAAGTGCCCACACCCTTGCGTCCATCCAACTCAATTCGGCTGGTCGGATCATCGCCTCGAATAGCGTGGGACTCGTCATCCCTGATTACTCCGCTGAATGCTTGTGCCAAAGGAGCAAGCAGCGTCCCAACGTCGTTGTTGAGGGTTCGCGAGCGTTCAGCTGGATCGTCATAGTAGGAATCGAGAGAAATTGGGGACTCGTGCCCCATCCAGTACTGAAGAACCTTCCTCGGTACTCCCAACCTTGCCAATTGACGGGCGCGTGTATGCCGCATCCGATACGCAAACTCGTGAAGAAGTTCTCCTGTCCTCTCGGAGAATACGGGGCTACCATCTTTCCTTAGAAGGATTTGGGAGATTGATGACGCGCTTTTGTGCCAGATTAGCGAATAGTAGTATTCGCCAACATCAGCATACTTATCTGCAAGATTTTTCCTTCTCTTAAGTGCCGGCTCATAAAGCGTAATGAAAAAAGGAAGCTGGGCTCGTTCGGTCTCGCTCAGAGTTTTTCCGAAAAAAAGCTCGAAAGATTCGATGGAGTTTTTGATCTGAAGTTGGCAGATATCCCAGAGGTCATCCCCCATTGGGTGAACTTCAAATTTTCCGTCGCGAAACTCTCCGGAATGCTCGTCCTTTACGCTAGGGAAGGATACGCGCTTTCCCGAGACGCCAAAGTTTGATCCCGCTGCCTCAAAGTCCATGTTTTTTAAGTATGAAAGTTGTTTGGGGCGTCTGCCGTATTGAGCATTTAATAGCATAGCTACGCTATTTTGTAGACTAACCTGACCTGTACCATAGTCATGCCACATCGTGCTGACAAGGTCGTCATATTCTTGTTCCGAATACCAGCCGGTATCGATATTACCCGCCACGGCTCTACTGTTCGGCTTATGATAGGGTCGGTGTAGTCTATGAACAGTGTCAATCACCTCATCACTAACGCCAGGGATACCTAGCGAGTGCCAGACGATTAATAGGTTGCCGATATCGTTGGTCGTTTTGTTGTTTTCGGAACTAATAAGTTTCGAATATGATTCTGGTGTGAAAGCTAATGTCGGGTTAATTCGCAAAACCTTTGACAAGCAGCGAATTCCGTTGCGCATTGTACTGGCGGACAGTTTTCCGGTGCGGCCAATAGTTGTTACCATGGATTTAAAGCCATCAACGGTTTTTTCATCCATGGCAAGAATTGAAGTGATCTCCATTCCATAGTGGCCGACCAGATTTAGATGATCTCCGTTGAACTCAGCAATAAACCCTCTTTTGTTTTTAACGCTGCTTTTATCAAATTCTTCAAGTGTGACCAGAATCTGTGCTGGGGTGTCAAGCTTTTCACGGGCGCTCATTTGTTCTTCCTGCTTTTACTGTCTTTTGCTGTATCTTCAGCAATTGCCAAACCTGTTTTAAATGCGGACTCGCGCACGTATCGACGATCATAGACTTTGGCGGATTCTGATCCTGCCGCCCACCCCATGAGATACTCTCTGTCAGAGCGTTCTTTTGCCTCACTCAAACCCTCTTTCTCACACTTAAGTGAAAAACGGTAGTTCCAATCATGGCGGAGCAAATGAGGGTGAAGATGCCTCAAGCGCGCGTCTTTTTTGATCATCTCCGTAAGAGCAGCCCTGAAAGTATTCAGAGTGATCTCTCGTCCTTGACCTTCTCCCTTTTTGTGCTTTACGAAAATGAAAGCGGTCTTCTCAAAGCCCACATTGGGAATGTCGGCGCGCCAAGTCCCTAAGTATTCAAGGATCTTCTTTTCAAGTTCGGGAGAGATCGCGATATCTCGGCCTAATGTCTTCGCGACAGGCTGCATTTGACGGCGGTCATACCGATCATCATGGTTGCGCTCAACAACAATGTAGGGATGATCACCACCCCGGGCGGGAAGGAAGTGCTCTAACTTCAGGCTTAAGAGCTCTCCCGCTCTCATGCCAGTATCGTAAAGAATGTAGAGTGCCAGCGCATTGCGAAAGGCAATGCCCTTATCAAATGCGGTTGCATCGTCATCGTAGGGATTGGCGAACATCTCCAGCAACGCTTCCCGAGTGACCTCATTCAGCTTTTTGTCGAGTTGTTTTTGTTTTGCTGCTGAAGAGGAGCCGGGTTTGACCTTGCGCTCCAATAGGCTCTTCTCAAGCTTCTCGATGAGCGCATAGTTTTCCGGTGCGTTCGAGTCCTGGGTGAGGTGACCAAAGAGCCAAAGTAGATAACGGGCAAGTACCTTCAGAGAGTTGTTGATGCGTCTGCCCGTCACCTGAGTGCCATCGTCCTCGCGGCTGCTAACGGAGATGTGTTGGGTCAGGGACTCCACTTCAGGGAGTGATAGCAGCTTCTTGGTGGCGAACCGTAGCTCAAGGTCGATGCCTTGGTTACAGGCCCAGGTGTACAGGCTTTTCAGGACGTAGAGGTTCGACCTTTGGGTGTTCGCCGTAAGGCTTGCCATCCGAAGGGTGGTGTAGGCCGTTGGATAGAACAGCGGAAAACCGTCACCATCGGTATCATAGAGGAGGGCGAAGCGCCTGCCGTTCCTGGCAATGTGATCCTTCACCTTCAGTGTCTGTTTACGTTTTTGATCGGACTTTGTATTTTTCATTTTTGGTTTTTACATTTTTTAGCCGGATTTTGGAAGCGGATCTCCCTCACGGGCTGCTACCATAGGGCTTCTAGGTCGAGGTTATTTACTCTTTATGGTTAACAGGTTAGTAGTACTCGATACCGAAACCACCGGCATGCCGGTGACCGATGGTCACCGGATCATTGAAATCGGCTGTGTCGAACTGATCGGTCGGCGCCTGACGGGCCGGCATTTTCACGTCTACCTGCAACCGGATCGCGAGAGTGACGAAGGCGCGATCGGCGTTCACGGCATCACCAACGAATTCCTCGTCGGCAAACCGCGTTTCGCCGAAGTGGCCGACGAGTTCTTCGAGTTCATCAACGGCGCGCAACTGATCATCCATAACGCGGCGTTCGACGTTGGCTTCATCAACAACGAATTTGCCTTGATGGGTCAGCACGATCGCGCTGACATCACGCAGCACTGCACCATCCTCGACACCCTGATGATGGCCCGGGAACGTCACCCGGGGCAGCGCAATAGCCTCGACGCCTTGTGCAAACGTTATGGCGTCGACAACTCCGGCCGTGAACTGCACGGCGCCTTGCTCGACTCGGAGATTCTCGCCGACGTCTACCTGACCATGACCGGTGGCCAGACCAGCCTGTCGCTGGCCGGCAACGCTTCCGACGGCAATGGCACGGGCGAGGGCGCGGACAACTCCGCCACGGAAATCCGTCGTCTGCCGGCGAGTCGTCAGCCTGCGCGGATCATTCGGGCGACGGAAGATGAACTGGCGGCGCATATGGCGCGGCTGGAAATCATCGCCAAATCCGCCGGTGGCCCGGCGCTGTGGACGCAGATTGCCGAGGCTGATGCTCAAGCTTGACCCCCTCTGTGGCGAGGGAGCTTGCTCCCGCTTGGCTGCGAAGCAGTCATAAAACCTGAATGCACTATTGATGCTGAACGAATACTGGGGGCCACTTCGCGCCCCAGCGGGAGCAAGCTCCCTCGCCACAAAAGCCGAGTCAGGCTGAATGAAGCCAACTGGCCACCCTCGCCACTTTCGCTGCAACCCTCTACCCTGAGTGCATTGGCAGACTTTGATCCGCCGCCTCGGGACACTGAGCCTCATGTACAAAGATTTGAAGTTTCCGGTGTTGATCGTCCACCGCGACATCAAGGCCGACACGGTCGCCGGTGACCGTATCCGTGGCATCGCCCGGGAGTTGGAGCAGGAAGGTTTCAATATCGTTTCGGCCATCGACTACACCGAAGGGCGGTTGGTGGCCTCCACCCATCATGGTCTGGCGTGCATGCTGATCGCTGCCGAAGACGCCAGCACCAACTCGCATCTACTCCAAAACATGGCTGAACTGATCGGTCTGGCGCGAGTGCGGGCGCCGGATCTGCCGATCTTTGCCCTCGGCGAACAAGTCACCCTGGAAAACGCCCCCGCCGATGCCATGGCCGAGCTCAATCAACTGCGCGGCATTCTCTACCTGTTCGAAGACACTGTGCCGTTTCTGGCGCGGCAAGTGGCGCGGGCCGCGCGCAAGTATCTGGACGGTCTGCTGCCGCCGTTTTTCAAGGCGCTGGTGCAGCACACCGCCGACTCCAACTATTCCTGGCACACCCCCGGGCATGGCGGTGGCGTGGCTTATCACAAGAGTCCGGTGGGGCAGGCGTTTCACCAGTTCTTTGGCGAAAATACCCTGCGTTCGGACTTGTCGGTATCGGTGCCGGAACTCGGTTCGCTGCTCGATCACACCGGCCCGCTGGCTGAGGCCGAAGAACGTGCGGCGCGCAACTTCGGCGCCGATCACACGTTTTTCGTGATCAATGGCACCTCGACCGCCAACAAGATCGTCTGGCACTCGATGGTCGGTCGGGATGATCTGGTGCTGGTCGATCGCAACTGCCACAAGTCGGTGCTGCACGCGATCATCATGACCGGCGCGATCCCGCTGTACCTGTGCCCGGAGCGCAATGAGCTGGGGATCATCGGCCCGATTCCGCTGAGCGAATTCAGTCGCGAATCGATTCAGGCCAAGATCGACGCCAGCCCGCTGACCAAGGGCCGGGCGCCGAAAGTCAAACTGGCGGTGGTGACCAATTCGACCTACGACGGCCTGTGCTACAACGCCGAGCTGATCAAACAGAGCCTGGGCAACAGCGTGGAAGTCCTGCATTTCGATGAGGCGTGGTACGCCTACGCAGCGTTTCACGAGTTCTTCGCCGGGCGCTATGGCATGGCCACCTCGCGCACAGAAGACAGCCCGCTGGTGTTCACCACACACTCCACCCACAAACTGCTCGCCGCGTTCAGCCAGGCCTCGATGATTCATGTGCAGGACGGCGGAGCGCGGCAACTGGACCGTGACCGTTTCAACGAAGCGTTCATGATGCACATCTCGACTTCGCCGCAGTACAGCATCATCGCTTCGCTGGATGTGGCCTCGGCCATGATGGAAGGCCCGGCCGGGCGTTCGCTGTTGCAGGAAACCTTCGATGAGGCGCTGAGTTTTCGCCGGGCGCTGGCCAATCTGCGCGAGCACATTGCGGCAGATGACTGGTGGTTCTCGATCTGGCAGCCGCCCGGCGTCGAAGGCATCGATCGGGTGCAGACCGAAGACTGGCTGTTGCAGCCGGATGCCGACTGGCACGGCTTCGGCGAAGTCAGTGACGACTATGTGCTGCTCGACCCGATCAAAGTGACCCTGGTCATGCCCGGGTTGAATGCCGGTGGCGCGCTGAGCGAGAAGGGCATCCCGGCGGCGGTGGTCAGCAAGTTCCTCTGGGAGCGCGGGCTGGTGGTGGAGAAGACCGGGTTGTATTCGTTCCTGGTGCTGTTCTCGATGGGCATCACCAAGGGCAAGTGGAGCACGCTGCTCACCGAATTGCTGGAATTCAAGCGCAGTTACGACGCCAACGTCAGTCTCGCGACCTGCCTGCCGTGCGTGGCGCAGCAAGACACCGCGCGCTATCGCGGCATGGGCCTGCGTGACCTGTGCGATCAACTGCACGCCTGTTACCGCAGCAATGCCACGGCCAAACATCTCAAACGCATGTACACGGTGCTGCCGGAAATCGCCATGAAGCCGGCCCATGCCTATGATCATCTGGTGCGCGGCGAAGTCGAGGCGGTGCCGATCGATGAGCTGGAAGGAAGGATCGCGGCGGTGATGCTGGTGCCGTATCCACCGGGAATTCCATTGATCATGCCCGGCGAGCGCTTTACCGAGGCAACCCGCTCGATCATTGACTACCTGAAGTTTGCCCGCACGTTCGACAGCAGCTTCCCCGGTTTTGTCGCTGATGTGCATGGACTGCAACATGAAGACGAGGGCAATGGACGGCAGTACACCGTCGATTGCGTCAAGGAATGAGGACTTTTCCGAGTATGCAACCGGTCATGAATCCGAAATACCCAGGGCTGTCGGTGCGCGTCGCCGACGATGGTTTCGCGGCGTACATCTGGGGCAGCGACTTCAGTTTCGAGGTCGCCGCGTACGGTGCCGCCGTCATTGGCCAACCGGTCGAGCGCTGGGCGGTGACGCCGATCGTGCCGTACCGCAAGTGCTATGGCATCGACCCTGAAGAGTTCAGCAGCTATCGCGATGCCGCCGACAGCGCGATTTTCATGGCGTATCTCGATGATGAGCCGGTCGGTCATCTGGTGATCAGCACTAACTGGAATGGCTTCGCCCATATCGATGAGCTGGCGGTGCACGCACCGGCGCGCCGGCATGGTGTGGCCAAGGCGTTGCTGGATGTCGCGCAGTTCTGGAGTCGCAAGAAAAAACTGCCGGGGATCATGCTCGAAACCCAGAACAACAACCTCGGCGCCTGTCGTTTGTATGAGCGTTGTGGCTACGAGATTGGCGGTATCGACCATTTGCGTTATCGCGGGATTGATCCGAACACTGCGGAAATTGCGTTGTTCTGGTACCGGCTGTTCGATAACCCGCTGGAAAACCCGCTCAGCTCGCCAGCATCGCCTCGGCTTGTTCCGTGACAATCGTCAGCAGGGTCTGAATCGCTGTCGGCGTGGCGCTGTGTCGGTAGGTCAGGGCATACAGGCTGATCGGCACCGCCGGTGACAACGGGCTGACATCCAGTCCGCTCGTCCGCGCGCCGAGGGCGGTGAACGGGTCGACGATGGCCAGGCCTTCGCCGGCCTCGACCATGCTGCGCATCATCTGATGGGTTTGCACTCGGGTCTGGATGCTCGGCGCCGGGCGTAGGGCCTGGAGTTTGTTCTCCAGCGCCGGGCTCAATGGGTCGTGGCCTTCGAGGCCAACCATTGCCTGGCCAGCGAGATCCTGCAGGGAAATGTATTTCTGCTTCGGTTGCAGCCAGCCGTGGGGCGCGAGCAGTTGCAGCTTGCCGTGGGCCAATGGCTGGCAGTGGATGTCGGGGTGTTCCGGATCGTGCAGGCTCAGGCCCAGATCGCTTTCGCGCAGCAGCAGGCTGCGGACGATGTCGCAGGTCGGAGAGCTGAGCAAGCGGCAAGGAGCGTCGGGCAAGCGTCGGCGCAGCAGCGCGATACTTTGCGGCAACAGCTGTTGCGCCAGCGGCGGGGTGCCGATGATGCGCAGGGGCGGGGCGAGGTATTGCTTGAGGCTGCTGGCCAGACGCTGCACCGGTTCCAGTGCCTCATAGACGTGAGCGATTTCCACCTGCAACGCCCGCGCTTCAGGCGTCGATTGCAGCCGGCCGCGTACGCTGGCGAACAGCATGAACCCCAACTCGCTCTCGGCTTCGCGCAAACGCTCTTCGACCTCGGTCACCGGGAGCTGCAGCCATTCGGCGGCGGTGCCCAGGTGACCGGTCTGCAAGAGCGCCTGAATCACTTCGATATGACGTAAACGCATGCGTGAAGTCCATGTTCAGCAGGTGGGGTCAGTGGCTGAATCCTACCCCAAGTCTGCGCATATGACTTCTGCTCATAACGGCCAGTTATGACGCGACGGTTGTCTCAGGCTCACGGGTCAGGGTGATACCTGACTGAACCAGGAGAAACTCGGTGTCACTGACTTTGTTGACGCGATCGCCAATGGCCAGTTTGTAAATCGGCTCCGAGCCAGTGGAACCGTCTGCCGACGGGGTGGATTCCTGGAACTCATGCACGGAATAAACGCGGCCTTCCGCATCTCTTGCATGGAACTGACCGACGAGTACTGCTGCCATCTGCTTAGAACCTCTGGAGATAAAACGCTTGATTTGCGGCTTGGTAGACCGTCATCAAGCCCTGTAAGTTTTCCTACAGGAAAAAAATAATCAGCGCGCAGGAATTTCCCTTGCTCGCTGGTGAAACTGTCATCGAATCATCTATAACTACTGGCTCTTCCCACCGACAGTCGAGAGTCTTCCATGAGCAATGTCTACAACGTCGCTGTAGTCGTCGGCAGCCTGCGCAAAGCATCGATCAACCGCAAAGTCGCGCTGGCGCTGGCCGAACTGGCACCGGCGAACCTCAAACTGAAGATTGTCGAGATTGGCGACCTGCCACTCTATAACGAAGACATCGACGGCGATTCACCGCCGGCAGCCTACAGCACTTTCCGCCAGGAAGTCGGTTCTTCCGACGCGGTGCTGTTCGTCACCCCGGAATATAACCGCTCGGTGCCGGCGCCTTTGAAGAATGCGATTGACGTGGGTTCACGGCCGTATGGCAAAGCCGTCTGGAGCGGCAAACCGGGTGCGGTGATCAGCGTGTCGCCGGGGGCGATCGGCGGTTTTGGCGCCAACCAGCATTTGCGTCAGTCCTTCGTGTTTCTCGATGTGCCGTGCATGCAGCAGCCGGAAGCGTATCTGGGTGGCGCGGGTTCGGCGTTTGACGAGGCGGGCAAGTTGAGCGAGTCGGTGAAACCGTTCCTGCAGAATTTCATCAATGCGTATGGGAAATTTGTGGAACAACACAAAAAATAATCTGGTCAGAGCTTCGATAAAACAGAGATCCTGTGGGAGCGGGCTTGCTCGCGAAGGCGGTGTGTCAGACACAAAGTTGTCATCTGACACACCGCCTTCGCGAGCAAGCCCGCTCCCACATTTGGATCTCCACTCATTGAATAATTGAAGGCTGTCGCGAATGCTCGCTGCGTCACTGATCTTCCTGCTGACCATCACCCTTGTCATCTGGCAACCCAAAGGCCTCGGGGTCGGCTGGAGCGCGACGCTCGGCGCCGTGCTGGCACTGATCTTCGGCGTCGTGCACCTGAGCGATATTCCGCTGGTGTGGCAGATCATCTGGAACGCCACCGGCACCTTCGTTGCGCTGATCATCATCAGCCTGTTGCTCGACGAAGCCGGTTTCTTCGCCTGGGCCGCGCTGCACGTGGCGCGCTGGGGGCGGGGCAGTGGGCGCAAGCTGTTTGCCTTCATGGTGCTGCTCGGCGCGCTGGTATCGGCGTTGTTCGCCAATGACGGCGCGGCGCTGATCCTCACGCCGATCGTGATTTCCATGCTGCTGGCGCTGCGCTTTTCCCCGGCGGCGACCTTGGCGTTCGTCATGGGCGCCGGCTTCATCGCCGACACCGCGAGCCTGCCGCTGGTGGTGTCGAACCTGGTCAACATCGTTTCGGCGGACTTCTTTCACATCGGCTTCAACCGCTATGCGGCGGTGATGGTGCCGGTCAACTTCGTCAGCGTGGCCGCGACGCTTGGCGTGCTGATGTGGTTTTTCCGGCGCGACATTCCCAAGGCTTACGACCCCGAACAGCTCGAACAGCCGCACACGGCGATCCACGACAAGGCCACATTCTATGCCGGTTGGGTAGTGCTGGTGATTCTGTTGATCGGCTGCTTCTTCCTCGAACAGCTGGGCATCCCGATCAGCGCGATCTCGGCGGTCTGTGCGGCGCTGCTGCTGGGGATCGCCGCCCGAGGCCACAAGATTTCCACGCGCAAGGTGTTGAAAGAAGCGCCGTGGCAGATCGTGATTTTCTCCCTCGGCATGTATCTGGTGGTGTATGGCCTGCGCAATGCCGGGCTGACTGGGTATCTCGCTGGCTGGCTGGATGTGTTCGCCGGGTACGGCGTATGGGGCGCGGCGCTGGGCACCGGGGTGCTGACGGCGCTGTTGTCATCGATCATGAACAACTTGCCGACAGTGCTGATCGGCTTGTTGTCGATCGATGCCAGTCAGGCCAGCGGTGTGATCAAGGAAGCGATGATCTACGCCAACGTGATCGGCAGCGATCTGGGGCCGAAAATCACCCCGATCGGCAGCCTGGCGACCTTGCTCTGGCTGCATGTGCTGGCGCGCAAGGATATCCGGATTGGTTGGGGGTATTACTTCAAGGTCGGGATTGTCCTGACGGTGCCGGTGTTGTTGATTACCTTGGCGGCTTTGGCGTTGCGGTTATCCATCTAGAACGCGTTGGCCCCTTCGCGAGCAAGCCCGCTCCCACATTTTGAGCAGCATTCCAAATGTAGAAATTGGAATGCCATCCCCTTGTGGGAGCGGGCTTGCTCGCGAAAGGGCCGGTCCAGGCACTGCAGAAACTCAGGCCTGGCCCGGCACATTCGGCCAAAGATCCGCCACCAGAAACAACCGCTCCGCCTCTTCCCATTCGCCCTGCGCATTCTCGGTCAGGCGCACCAGCAGTTGCGCCGGGGCCGTCGGTTCCAGGTCGTCCAGCCACATCTGCAGATGTTCAGCACTCCAGGTCTGATCCGCCGGGTAGTGTGCCGGCGCCAGCCACGCATGGCGGGGCAGGGGTTGCCAGCGCCCGGCCGGACGTTGAGCGACGAACGCCGGCCAATCCTTCTGATGCAGCCAACTGCCACGCAGGTGCTGCGGATGCGCGCCTTTCGGTGGTTCGGCCTGACCGGGCCACGGGTACAGCAGATAACCGCCCAGCCACAACTGCGCACTGAACACCTCGATATCCAGCTTCGCCAGCACCTCGCGACTTTCCGGGCGCGCCGAGATCGGCAGTTGGTGTTCGGCCAGATGCGCCAGTTTGCGGTCCAGTCGATCATGACAACCCGGCCCCAGCCATTGCGCCGGGTCGTGGCCGTCGCCTTCCTGCGGGCCGAGGTAGAGCTTGATCGCCAGTTCAAGGTGATGCACGCCGTCGCGGTCGCGCAGCAGCATGTCCAGTTCACCGAGGGTGTGGCCTTCGCGGCGGATCGGCAGGTTGGCGGCAATCAGCTCGATGCCCGGCGCATGCTGCACGGCAAACTGCCACAACCGTTCGTAATACAGGCCCAGCCGCCGGGTACGCGCCTGCGACAGCCAGTGCAGCAAACCATAACTGTCACGATCAAGTTGCCGCAGCCAGTGCTCCAGGCGCTGCGGATCACTGACCCAGTCGCTGCCGGCCAGCGGATGGCGCTGCGGCCACGGCGTCGCGGCCAGCATTGGCGGGGCGAGAATCACCCACGCCAGGTCACGCACTTCGGGATGGCGTAATTGGTGTGGCAACTGGAGCAGGTCGGGAAACAGGATCATCTTGCGAGCATAGCCTTAAACACGCGCGCACCCTTGTGGCTGAAAGGATTTTGTCTATGGCGGGCTTTCGCCCATAATCGTGTTTTTCGCGTTTTCGATTGTCCGCAGAGGTCCCATGGAGCAATTTCGTAATATCGGCATCATCGGTCGCCTGGGCAGTTCCCAGGTGCTGGATACCGTCCGCCGACTGAAACGCTTTCTGCTCGATCGTCACCTGCACGTGATTCTCGAAGACACCATCGCCGAAGTCCTGCCGGGCCATGGCCTGCAAACCTCGTCACGCAAGATGCTCGGCGAAGTCTGCGACATGGTCATCGTCGTCGGCGGTGACGGCAGCCTGCTCGGCGCCGCGCGGGCGCTGGCCAAGCACAATATTCCAGTGCTGGGGATCAACCGTGGCAGCCTCGGTTTTCTCACCGACATTCGCCCCGATGAGCTGGAAGTTGAAGTGGCCAAGGTGCTCGACGGCCATTATCTGGTGGAAAACCGCTTCCTGCTGCAAGCCGAAGTTCGCCGGCATGCCGAGGCCATTGGCCAGGGCGATGCGCTGAACGACGTGGTGCTGCACCCGGGCAAATCGACGCGGATGATCGAGTTCGAGCTGTACATCGACGGCCAGTTCGTCTGCAGCCAGAAGGCCGACGGCCTGATCGTCGCTACGCCGACCGGTTCCACCGCGTACGCGCTGTCCGCTGGCGGGCCGATCATGCATCCCAAGCTCGATGCCATTGTGATCGTGCCGATGTACCCCCATATGTTGTCGAGCCGGCCAATTGTGGTCGATGGCAACAGTGAGCTGAAAATCGTCGTGTCGAAAAACATGCAGATTTACCCGCAAGTCTCCTGCGACGGGCAGAACCACTTCACCTGCGCGCCGGGCGACACCATCACCGTGAGCAAAAAAGCGCAGAAGCTGCGGCTGATTCACCCGCTCGACCACAACTACTACGAAGTCTGCCGGACCAAGCTCGGCTGGGGCAGCAAGTTGGGTGGTGGAGGCGACTGATGCTCGATCCCGCGCGCAGTTATGACTTGATTGGTGACGTGCACGGATGCGCCCTGACCCTCGAACACTTGCTTGACCGTCTCGGTTATCACAAGCAGGGCGGGGTCTGGCGGCATCCATCGCGCATGGCCGTGTTCGTCGGCGACATCATCGACCGTGGCCCGCGAATCCGCGAGGCATTGCACATCGTCCACGACATGGTCGAGGCCGGGCAGGCGCTGTGCATCATGGGCAATCACGAATTCAACGCACTGGGCTGGAGCACGCCGGCGCTGCCGGGCAGCGGCAAGCAGTTCGTCCGAGAGCACACGCCGCGCCATGCACGCCTGCTGCAGGAAACCCTGACCCAGTTCGAAGACCATCCGGGCGATTGGCATGATTTCCTCAACTGGTTCTACGAGCTGCCGCTGGTGGTTGATGCCGGGCGCTTCCGTGTGGTGCACGCCTGTTGGGATGCCAGCCTGATCGAACCGTTACGCGGGCTGTTTCCCGATGCGCGCATCGACGAGCATTTTCTCCAGGCCTCGGCCGTGCCCGGCAGTTTCGCCTGCACCGTATTCGACCGCTTGCTGCGCGGCACCGACATGCGCCTGCCGGATGGTCTGACCATGACCAGCGGCGACGGTCTGGTGCGTTCGTTCTTCCGCACCAAATTCTGGGAAGACGACCCGAAAACCTACGGCGACATCGTCTTCCAGCCAGATGCGCTGCCGGAGCCGGTGGCGCAGAAGCCGCTGACCTCCAGCGAAAAAAACAATCTGCTGCGCTACGGCATTGACGAGCCGTTGTTGTTCGTCGGCCACTACTGGCGCAGCGGCAAACCGGCGCCGATCCGCCCGAACCTCGCGTGTCTCGATTACAGCGCGGTGCTCTACGGCAAACTGGTGGCCTATCGTCTGGATCAGGAAACACGTCTGGATCCGCATAAATTTGTCTGGGTCGATGTCGAACGGCCGGAGGTGCTGCAATGAGTGCGGTAGCGGTATTGCGTCTGCCGTTGGCGGTGGATCTGAGCGGTTTCGTCAAGCTGCTGCAACGGATGCAGGTGCCGCATCGAGTCAGCGAAGAGGCGGGCGAGCAGGTGCTGTGGGCGCCTTCGGAAATCAGCGAGGACGTGCGTTCGCTGTACGAGCGCTTCCCGGCCGGTGACCCCGATCAGCAACTGGACATCCCGCTGGCGCCGACCTTCAAGCGTCCGAGCTTCGCCGAGCAACTCAAACACGCCAAGGCCACCGGGTTTATCCTGCTGCTGAGCCTGCTGGTCGGTGGCCTGACCTATCTGGGTGACAACCTCGACACCATTCGCTGGCTGACCTTCCTCGACTTCCGCGTGGTCGGCGAGTACATCCAGTTCACGCCGCTGGCCGACAGCCTGGCGGCGGGGCAGTGGTGGCGCCTGTTCACGCCGATGCTGCTGCACTTCGGCATCCTGCACCTGGCCATGAACGGCATGTGGTACTGGGAGCTGGGGCGGCGCATCGAGTCACGTCAGGGCAGCATCAACCTGCTCGGTCTGACCCTGCTGTTCAGCCTGGTGTCGAACTACGCGCAGTTTGCCTGGAGCGGCCCGAGCCTGTTTGGCGGCTTGTCCGGCGTGCTCTACGGTTTGCTCGGCCATTGCTGGATTTTCCAGTTGCTGGCGCCGAACCCGGCGTATCGCCTGCCGCGTGGCGTGCTGGTGATGATGCTGGTGTGGCTGGTGATTTGCATGTCCGGACTGGTCTCGATGATCGGTTTCGGCCAGATCGCCAACGCCGCGCACGTCAGCGGGTTACTCATCGGATGCTTCACCGGTTTGTTGGGCGGTTTGTATAACCGCCGTAAACTGGCCGCCTGAAATTTTAAGTGAATAAAGAGCACGGAGACCCTGATGTCCTCTTTTAACGACATGATCAAAAACATCACCCCGGACATCTACGAGAGCCTGAAACTGGCCGTGGAAATCGGCAAGTGGTCCGACGGCGGCAAACTCACCGCCGAACAGCGCGAGCTGTCGCTGCAGGCGATGATCGCCTGGGAAATCCAGAACCTGCCTGAAGACCAGCGCACCGGTTACATGGGCCCGCAGGAATGTGCGTCGAAGTCGATCGAAGTACCGAACATCCTGTTCAAGTCGGATGCCATCCATTGATCGAGATTGGCCGCGGTGCAATCAGCAAAATGTCGGCGCGCCTGGACGGGCCGAATGTGCAATACGCGTTTCGTCTGGATGACGTCGAGGTGCCGGTCAACCCCATGATCGGCACCACGGTGCGTCTGGAGTACCTGGGGGCGATTCATTGCACCCATTGCGGGCGCAAGACCAAAACCAGTTTCAGTCAGGGTTACTGCTACCCGTGCATGACCAAACTGGCGCAGTGCGATCTGTGCATCATGAGCCCGGAGCGTTGTCACTTCGAGGCCGGTACCTGCCGGGAGCCTGAGTGGGGGCAGAAGTTCTGCATGACTGATCATGTGGTGTATCTGGCCAACTCGTCGGGGATCAAGGTCGGTATCACCCGCGCCACGCAGTTGCCGACCCGTTGGCTGGATCAGGGCGCGAGTCAGGCGCTGCCGATCATGCGCGTATCGACGCGCCAGCAGTCGGGCTTCGTCGAAGACCTGTTCCGCAGCCAGGTGGCCGACAAGACCAACTGGCGCGCGTTGCTCAAGGGCGATGCGGCGGCGGTGGATCTGGCCCAAGTGCGCGACCAGCTGTTCGAAAGCTGCGCCGAGGGCTTGCAAGGCCTGCAACAGCGATTCGGCCTACAAGCAATTCAGACGATTGCCGATGTAGAACCTCTCGAAATCCGCTATCCGGTCGAGCAATACCCGGCCAAAATCGTCAGCTTCAACCTGGACAAGAACCCGATTGCCGAAGGCACGCTGCTGGGAATCAAGGGGCAGTACCTGATTTTTGACACCGGCGTGATCAACATTCGTAAATACACGGCCTATCAGCTCGCCGTGCATCAATAAGGATTCCAGCATGCGCACCGAACAACCGAAGATGATTTACCTGAAAGACTATCAGGCGCCCGAGTACCTGATCGACGAGACGCACCTGACCTTCGAGCTGTTCGAAGACCACAGCCTGGTCCACGCGCAACTGGTGATGCGCCGCAACCCGGAGCGTGGCCCGGGCCTGCCGCCGCTGGTGCTCGACGGCCAGCAACTGGAGCTGCTGTCGGTAACCCTGGCCGACCAGGAACTGAGCGCCGGCGATTATCAGCTGAGCGAAAACACCCTGACCCTGCAACCGGCCAGCGCCAGCTTCACCGTCGACACCAGCGTCAGGATCCATCCGGAAACCAATACCGCGCTGGAAGGCCTGTACAAGTCCGGCACGATGTTCTGTACCCAGTGCGAAGCCGAAGGCTTCCGCAAGATCACCTATTACCTCGACCGCCCGGACGTGATGAGCAAGTTCACCACCACGGTGGTCGCCGAGCAGCACAGCTATCCGGTGCTGCTGTCCAACGGCAACCCGATTGCCTCCGGCCCGGGCGAAGACGGCCGACACTGGGCGACTTGGGAAGACCCGTTCATGAAACCGGCGTACCTGTTCGCGCTGGTGGCCGGTGATTTGTGGTGTGTCGAAGACACCTTTACCACCATGACCAATCGCAATGTTGCACTGCGCATTTACGTCGAGCCGGAAAACATCGACAAGTGCCAGCACGCGATGAACAGCCTGAAGAAGTCGATGCGCTGGGACGAGGAGGTCTACGGTCGCGAGTACGATCTGGACATCTTCATGATCGTCGCCGTCAACGACTTCAACATGGGCGCGATGGAGAACAAGGGCCTCAACATTTTCAACTCCAGCGCCGTGCTGGCCCGCGCCGAAACCGCCACCGACGCCGCGCACCAGCGGGTCGAGGCAATCGTCGCCCACGAATACTTCCACAACTGGTCGGGCAACCGCGTGACCTGCCGCGACTGGTTCCAGCTGTCGCTCAAGGAAGGCTTCACCGTGTTCCGCGACGCCGGTTTCTCCTCGGACATGAACTCGGCCACGGTCAAGCGCATCCAGGACGTGGCGTACCTGCGTACTCACCAGTTCGCCGAAGATGCAGGTCCCATGGCCCACGCGGTGCGCCCGGACAGCTTCATCGAGATTTCCAACTTCTACACCCTGACCGTGTACGAAAAAGGCTCGGAAGTGGTCGGCATGATTCACACCCTGCTGGGCGCCGAAGGCTTCCGCAAGGGCAGTGACCTGTACTTCGAACGCCATGATGGCCAGGCCGTGACCTGCGACGACTTCGTCAAGGCCATGGAAGATGCCAACGGTGTCGACCTGACCCAGTTCAAACGCTGGTACAGCCAGGCCGGGACGCCGCGTCTGGCGGTCAGCGAGTCCTACGACGCCGCGGCGAAAACCTACAGCCTGACCTTCCGCCAGAGCTGCCCGGAAACCCCGGACAAAGTGGAAAAACTGCCGTTCGTGATCCCGGTCGAACTCGGTCTGCTCGACAGCAAAGGCCACGCGATCGCGTTGCGTCTGGCCGGTGAAACGTCGGCCCAGGGCACCACCCGCGTGATCTCGGTGACCGAGGCTGAGCAGACCTTCACCTTCGTCGACATCGCTGAACAGCCGCTGCCATCGTTGCTGCGTGGTTTCTCGGCACCGGTGAAACTGAGCTTCCCGTACAACCGCGATCAGTTGATGTTCCTGATGCAGCACGACAGCGACGGCTTCAACCGCTGGGATGCCGGTCAGCAGCTGTCGGTGCAGGTCCTGCAGGAGCTGATCGCCCAGCAGCAGAAGGGCGAGAGCCTGGTGCTCGATCCGCGTCTGATCTCGGCGCTGAAAACCGTGCTGTCCGACGAGTCGCTGGATCAGGCCATGGTCGCCGAAATGCTTTCGCTGCCGAGCGAAGCGTATCTGACCGAAATCAGCGAAGTGGCGGATGTCGAGGCGATCCACACCGCTCGCGAGTTTGCCCGCAAGCAACTGGCGGACAACCTGTTCGAAGCGCTGTGGCTGCGTTATCAGACCAACCGCGATTTGTCGAAGCAGACGCCATACGTGGCAGAGGCTGAACACTTTGCCCGTCGCGCGCTGCAGAACATTGCGCTGTCGTACCTGATGCTCAGCGGCAAGCCCGAAGTGCTGGCCGCTACGCAGGAACAGTTCGAAAACAGCGACAACATGACCGAGCGCCTCACCGCGCTGGCGGTGCTGGTCAACTCGCCGTTCGAAGAACAGAAGGCCAAAGCGCTGGCGACCTTCGCCGAGCACTTCAAGGACAACCCGCTGGTCATGGATCAGTGGTTCAGCGTGCAGGCCGGCAGCACTTTGCCGGGCGGTCTGGCGCGGGTCAAAGCGTTGATGCAGCACCCGGCGTTCAACATCAAGAACCCGAACAAGGTGCGTGCGCTGGTCGGCGCGTTTGCCGGGCAGAACCTGATCAACTTCCACGCCGCCGACGGTTCGGGCTACCGCTTCCTCGCGGATCTGGTGATCGAACTGAACGGCTTCAACCCGCAGATTGCCTCGCGGCAACTGGCGCCGCTGACCCGCTGGCGTAAATACGACAGCGCCCGTCAGGCGTTGATGAAGGCTGAGCTGGAGCGGATTCTGGCTTCCGGTCAGCTGTCCAGCGATGTATATGAAGTGGTGAGCAAAAGCCTGGCGTAACGCATAACGAAATGTGGGAGCGGGCTTGCTCGCGAAAGCGGTGTGTCAGACACGGAGATGTCGACTGGTATACCGCATTCGCGAGCAAGCCCGCTCCCACAGGTTTTTGCGTTTTCTGTTATTTCAGGTCGAATCGATCCAGCTCCATCACCTTGGCCCACGCCGCCACGAAGTCTTTGACGAACTGTTCCTTCGCGTCAGAGCTCGCATACACCTCGGCCAGCGCGCGCAGGATCGCGTTGGAACCAAACACCAGATCAACCCGCGTCGCCGTCCACTTCACGCTACCGGTTTTACGGTCGCGTCCTTCGAACTCGTCCGCTGCCGCTGACGTCGGCTTCCACTCCACGCCCATGTCCAGCAGGTGGGTGAAGAAGTCGTTGCTCAGGGTTTCCGTGCGCGAGGTGAACACGCCATGCCGGCTCTGCCCGACATTCGCCCCCAATACCCGCAGACCACCGACCAGTACGGTCATTTCCGGAGCGGAGAGGGTGAGCAATTGCGCCTTGTCGATCAGCAGCGCCTCGGCCGACACGGTGTATTTGCCCTTGCTGTAGTTGCGGAAACCATCGGCAATCGGTTCGAGGAAACCAAACGACTCGACATCGGTTTGCTCCTGAGTCGCGTCGGTGCGTCCTGGATTGAACGGCACAGAGACCGAGTGCCCGGCGTTTTTCGCCGCTTGCTCGACCCCGGCGTTACCCGCCAGCACGATCAGATCCGCCAGCGAGACTTTCTTGCCGGATGATCCGGCGTTGAACTCGTTCTGAATGCCCTCCAGGGTCTTCAGCACCTTGTCCAGTTGCTCCGGCTGGTTGGCCTGCCAGAATTTCTGCGGGGCCAGACGCAGACGTCCGCCGTTGGCGCCACCCCGTTTGTCCGAACCACGGAATGTCGAGGCCGCGGCCCAGGCGGTGGACACCAGTTGCGACACCGACAGACCGGACGCCAGCACTTTGCTTTTCAGCGCCGCCGCATCATTGCTGTCGATCAGTGGGTGAGTGGCATCGGGAATCGGGTCTTGCCACAGCAGTTCTTCGTTCGGCAGTTCCGGGCCGAGGTAGCGCGACAGCGGGCCCATGTCTCGGTGGATCAGTTTGTACCAGGCGCGGGCGAAGGCGTCGGCCAATTGGTCAGGATTGGCCAGGAAACGGCGGGCGATCGGCTCGTAGATCGGGTCGAAACGCAGCGCCAGGTCGGAGGTGAGCATGGTCGGCGAGAGTTTTTTGCTTGGATCATGCGCATGTGGAACAGTGCCTGCGCCGCCGCCGTTTTTCGGTTTCCACTGGTGCGCACCGGCCGGGCTTTTGAACAGTTCCCACTCGAAGCCGAACAGGTTTTCCAGGTAGTTGTTGCTCCACTGAGTCGGGGTCGTGGTCCAGGTGACTTCGAGGCCACTGGTGATGGTGTCGGCGCCTTTGCCGGTGCCGAATGCGTTGCGCCAGCCGAGGCCCTGTTCTTCCAGGCCGGCCGCTTCCGGCTCAGGCCCGACATTGTCGGCGGGGCCTGCGCCGTGGGTCTTGCCGAAGGCGTGACCGCCAGCGATCAGCGCAACGGTTTCTTCATCGTTCATGGCCATGCGGCCGAAGGTTTCGCGGATATCGCGGCCCGAAGCCACCGGATCCGGGTTGCCCTCGGGGCCTTCCGGGTTCACGTAAATCAGGCCCATCTGCACCGCTGCGAGCGGGTTTTCCAGATTGCGTTCGCCCTGATCGGTACGGCTTTGCTCTTTGCCGTGCAAGTCCGGTTCGGCCACCAGCGTGCCGTCACCGGGCTCCTGCATGGCTGACTTGTCTTTGCCGTAACGGCTGTCGCCGCCGAGCCATTCGCGTTCCGAACCCCAGTAGACGTCTTCGTCCGGTTCCCACACATCGGGACGTCCACCGGAGAAGCCGAAGGTCTTGAAGCCCATCGACTCCAGCGCGACGTTGCCGGTGAGCACAATCAGGTCGGCCCAGGAAATATTGCGGCCGTATTTCTGTTTGATTGGCCACAGCAGGCGCCGCGCTTTGTCGAGGCTGACGTTGTCCGGCCAGCTGTTGAGCGGAGCGAAACGCTGTTGCCCGGAGCCGGCGCCACCACGGCCATCGGAGGTGCGATAGGTGCCGGCGCTGTGCCAGGCCATGCGGATGAACAGCGGGCCGTAGTGGCCGAAGTCGGCTGGCCACCAGTCCTGCGAGTCGGTCATCAGCGCACGCAGGTCTTGTTTCAGGGCCTGGAAGTCCAGGCTCTGGAAGGCTTTGGCGTAGTCGAAGTCCTTGCCCAGCGGATCGGACTTGGGCGAGTGCTGGCTGAGGATCTTCAGGTTCAGTTGATTCGGCCACCAGTCACGGTTCGTCGTACCACCACCGGCGGCGTGGTTGAACGGGCATTTCGATTCGTTTGCCATGTTCGAGTCCTTATCAGGTCTTGTGCGGCCGGCTCGTGCCGGCTTCGGACTAGTAAGGCTAGACCCGACTTGGGCAGTCAGCTAATAGGCCGACTATTGGGGCGTGATAGGCGCAGTCTTTCGAGACCCTGGTAACGCGGGTCTATTCCATAGCTGCCTGATACTTTGCCGAAAACTGGTTTGATAGCGCCGTTAATGATTTTAAATATTGAACTTTTTATTTCGAATTGGGCTAGCGGCCTGTCAGATATGACAGTAGCGCTCGAAGTAATGGCGCATTAGCTTTGTCAGCGGAAGCAACGGTCTCAAGATTTTTGAGAGCCAATCATCACTATAAAACTATTTTGGAATGCATTCGGATGAACAAATCAATTAATACAAAGGAGCAACTTGATGCGCTGTTGCAGGAGGTTGGTCACGTCTCCGACGGTGTTTTCAATGCATCTGTTGGTAAAAGACCGTTCGTGTCTGCGACGAAGGGGAACGCGGTACTCTATGTAGCAAGAAACGACTTTTTCATTATTGGAGTTGACGACAATGAACGAGGTCATGTTGCTTTCTGCGTTCCACGGAGCCTGGTCGGAGACGGCCCTCATGATGTGGAGTGCTACAAGGGTGACTTGAGTTGGACCGCTGATGACAATGGCAATTACCAGCTTATTAAGTCAGGGCGGGCAAGGGTGACGTTTTTACGAAGAGAAGGATTTCCATACGCTGTTTCAGGTGATATCGATTTTGATTTTTCTGATGATGGGAAAGTAACAGGTAAATTTGAAATTAAGCTCCGTGAGTAAACGTCAAGGGACGGATCCAGCCAATCCGTCCCTTCCCTGATTTCAACTCGATTGCACAGTCTCATCATCCGGCAACGCATCCAGCGGATCTTCCTGCCCCGGCAATTCAGTAATCACACTGAAATCCGTGACCTCGACCGCACCCAATCCATAACCTAGCAAATGAAACGAGAAAGCCTTGCGTTGCTGCGGGTTGTCGAAGCTGAAATCCATCTCCAGCGGCTGATCGGCCGTGGCGACCATCTCGGTCGGCAGGCCCAGTTGCACGTCCTGTTCGAACTCCTTGGCCTTGAGCTGAATGTACGCCGCCTGCTGCGGGTCCACCGAGCGCACGGTCAGGCGCACGCGGGTGTGCGAGCCCTTGGGCATTTCCAGGTATTGCGCACCGATCAGGTTATCGGCCCAGTCATCCTTGATCTGCGCCTGTAGCGGGATGACGTTGTTGCTGCCGAACTGGTAACGCTGATTGAGCGGGGTGCGCAGCAGCGACAGGTCCAGCGCCATGGCCCGCGCGGCAATCTGTCGGGCCTGCTGGCTGCTTTCATTGCCCTTGAAGGTGGCGCGCTCGGCAATGAACCCGGCGCTTTCGTAGTAGCGGCAGCGGCGCGGCATGTCGCACTCGGAAAAGATCCCCTGGCCATTGTGGTAGCGCAGCTTGCCGTTGGTGTAGGACATGATTTCGCGTCCGCTGTCGTAGTCGCGGAACAGCGAACGGCCGCTCAGCGCTGACGGCACCGGCAGGTCGAAATAATCGAGGATCGACGCGCTCAGATCGACATGCCCGTAGACCCCGGCATTCAGTCGCGGCAGTTGCTCATGTTCCGGGGCCAGGGTCAGGTTGAAACCCCAGGACGACGCCAGACGCACGCCGTCGATGCCGTGGGATTCGTCCGAGGTGATCACCACCAGCGTGTCCTTGAGCACGCCCTGACGTTCGAGGCCGCTGAGGAACTGCTCCAGTGCATCGTCGAGGTAACCGACAGCCGCCTGTTTCGGCGTCTCGTAACGCGCCAGGTAGTCTTCCGGCGCGGAGTAGGGCTGGTGGGTGCCGACAGTCAGCAGGGTGAGCATCCACGGTTGCTTCTGCTTCTTCAGTTGGCCGACGTAATCCAGCGCGCCTTCGAAGAACGCCTTGTCATCCTTGCCCCACGGAAACTCCAGATAATTGGCGTTAGTGAACCATTCCAGACCATGGGTCGCATCGAAACCGATGTGCGGCATGATCTTGTCTTTGGCCATGAAACGCAGACCGGCGCCTTGCAGGTAATGAGTGCTGAAGCCGTTTTGCCGCAGCTGCGCCGGCAGGCAGGCCTGATTGCGCTCCTGCTGGGTGAGCATTTCCACGCCTTTGGGCGTGCCGTTGTTGAGCTTGTCGTAATCGCCACAGAGCATGGCGTACAGGCCGCGAATGGTCTGGTGCGTATGCAGCACGTAATCCGGGGTGTTCATGCCGCGCTCGGCCCAGCGGCTGAGATGGGGCATCAGGTCTTCCTGATAATGACTGCCGATGGCCTCGCGATTGGCGCGGATGTACGCGCCGGGGATGCCTTCCAGGGCGATGATCAGCACATTGCGCGCCTGACCCGGTGCGGCCAGCAGCTTGTGGCCATTGAGATCCAGATCGGTCAACCCGGCCATCTGTGGCGCGGGCTCTTCGACGTCACCGTCCAGCCATTCCTCGGCCTGCAACTGCAGCTCGGCGACTTGCGAGGCGAGCAACTGATGCGGCAGGTTGTACAGGCGCCACGGATCTTCCTCGCTTGGCCACTGGTTTTGCACGCCCCAGTGCGCGGCGAACAGCAGCGCCGGTGCGGCCCACACGGCGCGGGGCAGGGCAGCAGAGGTTTGCGTGCGATTGGCCAAGCGCGTCAGCAACCAGAGCAGCAGCGCCAGCAACAGGGCGGCGCCCAACGCCGGGTGGGCGAAACCGCCACCGGTGGAGTTTTCCACGAACTGCGGGTCAATCAGGTAATGCAGGTCGGACGGGTTCGGCAGTCGGCCGACAGCGCTGACCAACTCGGCCGTCGCCACCGCCAGCACCCCCCAGAACAGCAGCAACGGCAACGCGAGCCACCACGCGCGGCGATGCAGCAACAGCACCAGCAAACTGCCAATCGCCAGGTCGGATAAATAGCCCAGCGACGACGACCAGCCCAACGCCGCGCGCAGGCACACCGGTACGATCAGCACCAGCAGAATCAGGGAAAACAGGCGGGCATGCGGCTGCCGTAACCAACGCAATAAAACGCTCACAAACAAAGACCTTCCAGCCATCAAACCGTCATAAAAGTGTGCGCGATGATACCAAGGGTGGGCTGTCTGATCGCCCTTTTAAACACCCGGCTGATCCGCTCTCGCAAGCGCGGCGCAGGGCTTGAGGCCGTGACTGGCGTTGGTGTCAGCCCGCTAGCGACGGACGCCCAGCTTGTAACCGGTGGCAGATTTATTGTTTCAGGCTGTTTAAACCGGCGCACGATGGCAAACGTGAGCGTGCTATGGATATTCGATAACGGTATTTAATTTCTGTTTTTTATAGCGATAGAGTTCGGCCTTTCAGCAATCCACCCTGCTGCGAGGTTGTCATGGCCATACCGTTCAAACGTTCTGCGCTGACTCTGTTGGCCGCATCCCTGGCAGGCAGTCTGCTGTTCAGCACCGGCGCTCAGGCCGAAGGCAAGATCAGCATCGCCCAGCAATTCGGCATCGGTTATCTGATTCTCGATGTGGTGCGTGATCAGCAGTTGATCGAAAAACACGGCAAGGCGCAGGGGCTGGAGATCAAGGTCGACTGGAACAGCATCTCCGGCGCCACTGCGATGAACGAAGCGCTGCTGACCGGCGCGCTGGACGTGGTCTCCGCCGGGGTGCCGCCGATGCTCACCGTGTGGGATCGCACCCGTGGCAAACAGAACGTCAAGGCGATTGCCTCGCTCGGCTCGATGCCCAATTACCTGCTGACCAACAACCCCAACATCAAGACCCTGAAGGATTTCAGTGACAAGGATCGCATCGCCGTGCCGGCGGCGGGCGTGGGGTTCCAGTCGCGGACCCTGCAGATCGAAACGGCCAAGGAATTCGGCAATGACCAGTACAAAAAATTTGACGACATCTCGGTCAGCCTGCCGCATCCGGACGCCACGGCGGCGCTGATTGCCGGTGGTTCGGAAATCAACTCGCACTTCTCCAGCCCGCCGTTCCAGTATCAGGCGTTGCAAAACCCCAACGTGCACAAAGTGCTGAGTTCCTACGACGTGCTCGGCGGTCAGGCCACGTTCAACGTGCTCTACACCACGGAAAAATTCCACGACGAAAATCCCAGGACCTACAAGGCGTTCTACGACGCGTTGGCCGAAGCGGAAAAAATCATCAAGGCCGACAAGCCCGCCGCCGCCCAGGCGTACATCCGCGTCGAACAGTCCAAGCTGCCGCTGGCGCTGGTCGAGCAGATCGTCAAAGACCCGGAAATCGACTTCACGGTAGTGCCGCAGCGCACGTTTAGCTATGCCGAAAAATTGCAGGAACTGGGCGTGCTGAAGAACAAGGCTGACAGTTGGAAGGATTACTTTTTTGAAGAGGCGCATGGTGGCGCGGGGAGCTGACACCTCTCAGACAGCGCCCACCGTCAGCCAATTCGGCGATCAGTCCAAACCGTCGTCGAAGATGCTTTCAATCGGTAGCTCGAACGCCCGGGCAATCTGAAACGCCAGTGGCAGGCTAGGGTCATAACGCTCGTTTTCGATGGCGTTGATCGTCTGGCGCGACACCTTGAGGCGTTCAGCCAGATCGACCTGCGACCAGTTGCGCTCGGCGCGGAGTGCCTTGAGGCGATTTTTCATTGGTAGCGACGTCGCGCGATTTGCAGGCCGAGAATCCACATGGCGCCCATCACAGGCCACACGCAAGTCCACGGTATGTGTGGGGCGCCGACGTTTTCCAGAAAACCGTAACTGAAGGTCAGCAGCGCTGAGGCGGCGAAGGCAAATCCCAGCGCTTCGAACTGTATACGCAGATGCATTTCGTCCATGCGCCGCATGTTGCGCACGATGCTCCAGCACATCAATCCTGCCGGGATAATCGGTGTCAGCGCGACGGCTGAACGCAGAATCATGTTGGCATCCGTCAGGTATTGCGTAGCGATCACTGAGGCCGTCAACACCAGCATATAGAGGATCAACGCCGCGCCCATTTCAAGGTAGTACCGGTTCATTCTTCAACTTCCTGTGTAAAAGACCCTTTACATACTTGCTAAAATTTTTCCTTATGTAAAGCAAGCTTTCCATAAACCTCGACCGGGTTGTTTCTGGACAGCCTGATGGCCACTCAGTAGCATTCGAGCCCAACGGATTTCCCTTCGCACGTCGTCCGACGTGGAGTTCTCAAGGAATCGACATGCGCGACACCCCCAATGGCGAACAACGAACGGTCGTGACCTTGGTCAACGGCGAGATTCATCACGAAACCCAGATCAGTTTCAGTTCGGTGTCGGTCGTCAATGGCGAAGTGCGGGTGCATACCGCTGAAGGCAATCAGATAAATGTCCAGGTACCGGGGGCGGATTTCTCATTGCGCTTTGATCTGGATGGAGTGCAGCAGATTCCAGTGGCGCAGCAGGCACCGGTTGAAACGGTGCCCGTCGACAACAACCTGAAGCTGTTCACCTGGAAAACCGTACTGATCACCCTTGGGCTGTGGACGGTGGTCAACCTGATCACTGGTTGGCTGGGATTTTTTGCGGCGGCCGGTTATCTCGGTTATCGCTGGAGTCAGGTGTTGAAGCGCAAGCAGCAGTTGGCGGCGGCGCCCGTGGAGAAAACTGCGGCGGCATCGCGCTCGGGGATGTCGAGAGAAAGCGTGCGCAATGCACTGGCCCGCAAGCGCGGCTGACATGCGCGATAAAAAAGGGGCGACCTGATCATCGATCAGGCCGCCCCTTTTTATTGCCGCCAAGTCAGATCAATGCATCTTGCTGTGATCGTGGCCTTCCATGTGCGTCAGCGCACGGACTTCGGCTTTGACTTCGACGGTTTCTTTCTCGCCCTTGGCGTTTTCCACGGTCAGGGTCAGCGGTACGCTTTCGCCTTCCTTGAGCTGGCCGGTCAGGCCCATCAGCATCACGTGGTAGCCGTTCGGGTCGAAGGTGACGGCTTTGCCGGCTGGCAGGTCGACCGATTTGACCGGGCCCATGCTCATCACGTCGTTCTTCATCGACATTTCGTGGATCTGCACATCCTTGGCCACTGGCGAGGCCACGCTCAGCAGTTTGCTGTCGCTGTCCGCGGTGACGGTCATGAACGCGCCGCTGGCCGATTGGGTCGGCACGGTCGCACGCACCCAGGCATCATCGACCTTGGTCTGAGCCGAGGCTTGAAACGCCAGGCCCAGCAGGGACAGGGCGAAAACGGCGCGTTTGATGTTGTTCAAAACGGGGTGCATCAGCAGACCTCCATAACGGTGAGCAAATCTTCCGTGCACTCTTGTGCCGAAAGCGATACAGACAGACCCATGCGCAACTGGCCGCGCGAGTCGTAGACGTAACTGGTGGACGTGTGGGAGATCGTATAGGTGTCGCCGGCCGGCACCTTCTCGAAGAACACGTCGAATTCCTTGGCGGTGGCCTGGGTTTCTTCCAGCGTGCCGTACAGTGCGACGAAGCTCGGGTCGAAGGCTTTGACGTAGGCGTCGAGGATCTGCGGCGTGTCGCGTTCCGGGTCGAGGGTGATGAAGATCACCTGCAGACGGTCGCCGTCCTTGCCCATCAGCTTCTTGATTTGCGCGGCGCGGGCGAGGGTGGTCGGGCACACCGCCGGGCATTGGGTGAAGCCGAAGAAGATCATCGGCATCATCCCGCGAAAGCTCGACAGCGTCATGGTTTCGCCGTCGGTGTTCTTCAGCTTGAAGGTGCGTCCGAGGATCTTGTCACTCAGGTCCTTGCCGTACTTGTACGACAGTTGGCCACGGGTGTCGCAGCCGGCGAGCAGGCCCAGGCCCAGCACGCCCATTCCCGCAAGCACCTTGCGGCGAGTCAACAAAGCCGTCATCTAATACCGCCTTTTGCAGCCCGTCAGTCGGCAGGACTGGCGGGGGGTTAACCGTAAAAGCGGCGCATGATACCAAACTGACGGCAGACGCCGGCCACGGATCGCCGCGCGGCGTCGGATCGGGCGACAAAAGGTGTAAGAAAAAGTGACGAGGGGCTACTGAACCCGGCCCTCATCGGCCCGCCAGCCGCCGCCCAGCGCGGTGTACAGGTTGACCTCGGCAACCAGCTGCGCCAGCCGATCAGTGATCAGCCCCTGCTGTGAACTGAACAGTGAACGTTGCGCATCAAGAAACGTCAGGCTGCTGTCGACACCGTTTTGATAGCGGTGCTGCGCCAGGTTGTAGTAGTCCTGTGTCGCCTGCACCAGATCGCGTTGCGCCTGCAATTGCTGCTGATAAGTGCTGCGCGCCGCCAGGCCGTCGGCAACTTCCTGAAACGCGGTTTGAATCGATTTCTCGTATTCGGCGACCGCGACGTCTTTCTGCAATTTCGAATAATCCAGACTCGCGCGCAGGCTGCCGGCGTTGAAAATCGGCAGGTTGATTTGCGGCTGGAACGTCCAGGCGCCCGAGCCGGCGCTGAACAGGCCGGACAGATCGCGGCTGGAGGTGCCGGCGCTGGCGGTCAGGCTGACACTGGGGAAAAACGCTGCGCGCGCTGCACCGATATTGGCGTTGGCCGCTTTCAGTTTGTACTCGGCCTGGAGAATGTCCGGGCGCCGTTGCAGCAGGTCCGACGGCAATCCGGCCGGCAATTGCTGAACCAGATCGCTGGCCAGTGGTTGCGCCGGCAGTTGCTCGGGGACTGGCGCGCCAACCAGCAGTGTCAGGCTGTTGAGATCCTGCGCCACCTGGCGTTTGTATCGCGCCAGATTGGTCCGCGAACTGTCGACGCTGGTTTGCGCCTGCGCCTGTTCCAGCGCCGAAGACTTGCCGGCCTCACGGTTGCGCGTGGTCAGGCGCAGACTTTGCTGATCGGCGGCCAGGGTCTGGCGCGTCAGTTCGAGCAACTCCTGATCGGCGCGCCAGGTCAGGTAGGCATTGGCGACGTTGGCCACCAGACTCAGCTCGGCACTGCGCCGCGCCTGTTCGGTCGCCAGCCAGGTTTGCAGCGCCTGCTCGCTGAGGCTGCGCACTCGGCCGAAAAAATCCAGTTCATAGGCACTGACGCCCAGATTCACCGCATAGGTCGAATTGATCATGGCTTTGCTGCGGGTCACGCTGGGCGGCATGCGCTGGCGCGACTCGCTGGCATTGGCCGACACCGCCGGCAGCAAATCGGCGCGCTGGATGCGGTATTGCGCCTGAAACGCCTCGACGTTAAGCGCCGCGACCCGCAGATCGCGATTGTTCACCAGCGCGCTTTCGATCAACTGTTGCAGCGCCGGGTCGCTGAACAGCGTGCGCCAGTCTTCAGTGCGCGCTGCGGCGGGTGTCGGTGCCGGGTAAACCGCGCCTTGCGGATACTGCGCCGCGCTCGGTGAGGCAGGGCGCTGGTACTCGGGAATCAACGAACAACCGGCCAGCAGGGCGGCGAGGGACAGCAGGGAAATGCGCAGCATCGAACGCTCTCATGCAGAAAAAACACGTGCCGGGGACCGCGTCCCCACACCACCATCGAACACTGTTGAACACGACTGCGCGGTTACGCCCCGGCCATCCAGCGCGCCAGACCATGCCGTCCGCTGACCCCCAGTTTGGCGGTCGCCCGTTTGAGGTAGGTCTCGACCGAACTGCTCTTGACCCGCAGCTTCTCGGCCAGTTGCGGCACGGTACCGCCGGTCAACAAACCCAGGCAGACTTCTTTCTCTCGGGCCGACAGCACGACGCCGCCCAGCGCCAGGCGTTCGTCGAACACCTGCTGCAACGGCGCCTGCTCCAGATCGGCCAAGGGCAGGCGCGGCTGTTTGGCGACAATCTGCCGACTGAGCTGCGCGTGCCGTTCGATCAGCGGCAACAGCGTGTCGGATAGGCTTTTAAGAAACGACAGCTCCGGCAAGGAAAACACTCGTTGCGTATGCGGTCGGTAGAACGAGATGACACAGCGGCGGTTAGAGGTGCGGGACACCAGATTGCACTGGTGCACGCTGTGCTGCGGATGTTGCGGCTGGAGCGACGCTTTGAGTTGAATCAGCAGGGAATCATTCATCTCGATCATCTTCTGCAACAACGGATGATCGTCCGGACTTTTCAACGGGTCCGGTGGCGGGAAGGTCTGCGGCAGTCCGGCGCTGCCCAGCGCCTTGATCTCGACCACGCTGGCCTGACGTTCGTCCAGCGTCCACTCACTGAGATCGACGCGATTGACTGGCACCAGGGTGTCGACCAACTGGAACAGGTTGCTGGCGAAATGATCGTCGCCGGTGCTGGCAATCAGTTCCCCCAGTTGCCAGTAGAAATGCGGGTTTTCCATGTTGCGAATGCTGCCGGTCAGATTCATATCCTTGTCATCCCTGGTTCCGAGTCATCACCGAGTCGTCCGCTGTTTATGCAAAAGCCGCCCACGCAATCGTCTCTCCTTGAAACTGATCTGGGGCGGGATTTAAGCCTATGGATTTGTCCTACGTCTGTAGGGGAAAACAGGGACACAAAGTGCCATCATTTCTGAAAGTTGGCGCCGGGCTTCTGACGCCGTTTGCGACAGGTGTTGCACATCGCGTGACTGTTTGGTCACGTCAAGACCTTGAAAACCGGGGCAGTTGCGTTTTTTTGAGGTCACAACGCAGGTCGATGGCAGCGCTGGTGTGTGGCATTTTTCCTACAGAATTTTCAGTCTTTCCTCTCCGAACTTTTAGTGGGTTCCCACCCAATCAGGGGCTACAAGCGCTGACAGGCCAGCCCCCGGGGCGGGGTTGTCCGGGTTTTACGTGTCATGTCGGCATCAGGGCCGATGCTTGAATAGGCGCAAAATCACATGAGAAGGATCTTATGCCGCCTATTTCTGCCCCTGCGGTGGCCACGCCGTCCGCATCGCTCCAGACGTATCCGCTGACCGCTGCGCAGCTGGATATCTGGCTGGATCAGCTGAGTCGCGGGGATTCGCCGCTGTACAACATCGGCGGCTACCTGGACCTCAGCGGGCCGCTGGATCCGGCGCGGATGCAGGCTGCGCTGGAAGCACTGGTAGCCCGGCATGACGCGCTGCGCACGATTCTGCTACCGGGCGCCGGCGCCGATGGCCTGCCTTTGCAGCAGTTCGCACGGTCAGTAGCGGTGCCGATGCCGATCAGCGATGTGTCGGCGCACAGCGACCCGGAATCGGCGGCGCGGGCATTGGTGCAGGCGCGCATCGATCAACCCTTTGTGCTGGACGGCGGCTGCCTGTTGCGCTTTCTGTTGATCCGCCTCGATGACCAGCGACACTGGCTGTCCGTTCAGGCTCATCACTTGATCGTCGATGGCTGGGGCTTCGGCGAAATGTTCAAGTCGCTGGACGAGATCTACAACGCGCTGGCGCACGGCCAACCGACACCGGTCGCGGCGCCGTCGTACATCGACTTCATCGAGGACAATGCGCGCTATCAAGCGTCGCCGCGTTATGCGCAGGATCGCGCCTACTGGCTGGACAAGTACCGACAATTGCCCGAGCCGCTGTTGCTGCCACGGCATCAGCAGAGTCTGGCCGGCCAGACCGCGCAGACGCAGGTCTACGCGCAGCCCTTGCCGGCGTTGCTGCACGAGCGCATGCAGCAGGTGGCCCGAGCGTTCGGCGCCTCGGCGTTCCATGTGCTGCTGGCGGCGCTGCATGTCTACTTCAGCCGCACCGCACAACGTGACGAATGGGTGGTTGGATTGCCGATTCTCAACCGCTCCGGCGCGCGCTTCAAATCCACGCTTGGGCTGTTCGCCCAGGTCAGCGCGGTGCGTATGGGCTTCGGTCGCCACTGCACGTTCGCTGAACTGGTCAAAGCGATCCGTGAGGAACTGCGCAAGGATTTCCGCCATCAGCGCTTCCCCGTGAGTGAGATGAACCGCGCCCTCGGCCTGCTGCGGGAGGAGCGCTCGCAGCTGTTCGAAGTCACTGTTTCCTACGAGCAGGGCACTCATGATTATCGCTACGGCGAGGCGTCGGGACGGATCATCAAGGCCTCGAACGTCGAAGAGGCCACACCGCTGGCGGTGCACTTGCTGAGCAATCTGGCCAATGACGACGCGCGGCTGTACCTGATCTACAGCGAGGCGTATTTCAGCGCCGATGAAGTCAAGGCACTGGCTGAACGCTGGTTGTTGATTCTGGAGCAGGGGCTGGAAGCGGTGAATCTGGCGGTGGCGGATTTCGATCTGAGCACGCCGGAAGAAACCGCGCTGCTGCAACAGTGGAATGCCACGCGGGTGGACTACCCGGCCCCGACGACCATTCAGCAGCGTATCGAAGCGCAGGCGACGCTACGGCCGCAGGCGCTGGCGGCGGTGGATCAAGGGCAAGGCCTGACCTATGCCGAACTCAATCAACGCGCCAACGCGCTGGCTCATCATCTGCTCGATCTCGGGGTGCGCCCGGATGACCGGGTGGCGATCGTTGCCCGGCGCGGGCTCGACACGCTGGTCGGACTGTTGGCGATCCTCAAGGCTGGCGCCGCGTATGTACCGCTGGATCCGGCGCATCCAGCCGAGCGCCTGAGCTACCTGCTGGAGGACAGCGCGCCCATCGCGGTGCTGACCCAGCGCGCGCTGCGCGGGCATTTGCCGGCGTTGTCGGTGCCGGTGATCGAGCTGGATCAGCCGAGTTGGTCGGCTGGCCGGATCGGCGCGCCGAAGGTGCCGGGGCTGACCCCGGCCAACCTCGCTTATGTGATTTACACCTCCGGCTCGACCGGCCTGCCCAAGGGGGTGATGGTCGAGCACCGCACCCTGTGCAATCTGGTCGATTGGCACGCTGATGTCTTCGACCTGCATGCCGGCAGCCATACCTCAAGCCTCGCCGGTTTCGGTTTCGATGCGATGGCCTGGGAAGTCTGGCCGGCGCTGTGCGTGGGCGCGACCCTGCACCTGGCGCCGGCCAGCGAGGGCAGCGAAGACATCGATGCGCTGCTCGACTGGTGGCGTGCGCAGCCGCTGGACGTGAGTTTTTTGCCGACGCCGATCGCCGAATACGCGTTCAGCCGCCAGCTCGATCACCCGACGTTGCGCACGCTGCTGATCGGTGGCGATCGCCTGCGCCAGTTCCCGCGTCAGCCATCGTTCGAAGTGTTCAACAACTACGGCCCGACCGAAGCCACGGTGGTGGCGACCTCGGGGCGCATCAGCGCCGGGCAGGCGCTGCACATCGGCAAACCGGTGAGCAACGCCACGGTGTATCTGCTCGACGAGCAGCAGCAACCGGTGCCGCTTGGCGTGACGGGCGAGTTGTACGTCGGCGGGGCCGGGGTAGCCCGTGGTTACCTGAACCGCGCCGACCTGAGCGCCGAGCGTTTCCTGCGCGACTCGTTCAGCGCTGAGCCGGGCGCGCGCATGTATCGCACCGGCGACCTTGCACGCTGGCGCGCCGACGGCAATCTGGAGTATCTGGGGCGCAACGACGATCAGGTGAAAATCCGTGGCATCCGGATCGAGCCGGGGGAGATCGAGAGCGCACTCGCCAGCCATGCGGCGGTGCGCGAAGCGGTGGTGCTGGTGCGCGACGGGCAATTGCTGGCGTGGTTCACCGAGCAGGCGCCGCTGGACATCAATGAGCTGCACGCGCAGCTGAAAACCCGCCTGAGCAGCGCCATGCTGCCGAGCGCCTACGTGCGTCTTACGGCGCTGCCGCTGACCGCCAACGGCAAGGTCGATCGCAAGGCCCTGCCGGCGCCCGGGCCGGACGATCTGATCCGCCGCGAATACGAGGCGCCGCAGGGTGAGGTCGAAATCGCCCTGGCGCAGATCTGGGCCGAAGTCCTGCAAGTCGAGCGGGTCGGACGTCACGATCACTTCTTCGAACTCGGCGGGCATTCGTTGCTGGCAGTGATTCTGATCGAGCGCATGCGTCAGCTCGATCTGAGCAGCGACGTGCGCGTGCTGTTCAGTCAGCCGACCCTGGCGGCGCTGGCGGCTTCGGTCGGCAGCGGCCGGGAGATCGAAGTGCCGGCCAACCGCATCGCCGCTGATTGCACCCACATCACCCCGGATATGCTGACCCTGCTGCAACTGGATCAGCCGACGCTCGACCGGATCGTTGCGACGGTACCGGGCGGCGCCGCCAACGTGCAGGACATCTATCCGTTGGCACCGCTGCAGGAAGGCATTCTCTACCACCACATCACCGCTGAGCAGGGCGATCCGTACCTGCTGCAATCGCAACTGGCGTTCGACAGTCTTGAGCGCGTCGAGGCTTTCGCGGTGGCACTGCGCGAAGTCATGGCGCGCCACGACATTCTGCGCACTTCGGTGCTCTGGGAAGGCCTGAGCACCCCGGTGCAGGTGGTGTGGCGCGCGGCAATTCTGCCGTTGCAGGAGGTCGAACTGGACCCGGCCGACGGCCCGATCACCGACCAGTTGCACGAGCGTTTCAACGCCCGGCGTTATCGCCTCGACGTCAGCCAGGCGCCGCTGATGCGCCTGGTGTATGCCCGTGATCCGGCGCTGGATCGGGTGGTGGGGATTCTGCTGTTCCATCACTTGGCGATGGATCACATCGCCCTCGAAGTGATGCGCAGCGAAATGCAGGCCAGTCTGTCGGGGCAGGTCGTGGCGCTGGCGCCGCCGGTGCCGTATCGCAATTACGTGGCGCAGACGCGGCTGGGCGTCAGCGAGCAGGAACACGAGGCGTTTTTCCGCGCGCAACTGGCGGACATTGATGAGCCGACCCTGCCATTCGGCCTGCAGGAAGTGCAGGGCGATGGACGCGGCATCGACGAAGCGCAGCAGGCGCTGCCGGCTGACGTCTATCAGCGTTTGCGCACCCAAGCACGACAGGCCGGGGTCAGCGTGGCGAGTCTGATTCATCTGGCGTGGGCACGGGTGCTGGCGGCGACATCCGGCCAGCAGCGTGTGGTGTTCGGCACGGTGCTGATGGGGCGCATGCAAGGCGGCGAGGGCGCTGACCGGGCCTTGGGCGTGTTCATCAACAGCTTGCCGTTGCGCATCGATGTCGATGCCGGGGTGCTCGACGCCGTACGCGCCACCCATGCGCGGCTGACCGCGCTGCTCGGGCATGAGCACGCGTCGCTGGCACTGGCCCAGCGTTGCAGCGGGGTGGCGTCGCCGTCACCGTTGTTCAGCGCTCTGCTCAATTATCGGCACAGTGACGAGTCCGAACTGCTGGAGCCGTCCAGCCATGCCTGGAAAGGCATCGAAACCCTGGCCAACGAGGAGCGCACCAATTACCCGCTGACCATGAGCGTGGATGATTTTGGCAACGGCTTGCGCCTCACCGGCAGGGCCGTGGCGCAGATCGGCGCGCAGCGGATTTGCGGCTACATGCAAACCGCGTTGAGCGGCCTGGTACAGGCCTTGGAGCAGACTCCGCAACAACTGTTGAACCGCTTGCCGATCCTGCAAGCCGAGGAGTTGCAACGTTTGCTGATCACGTTCAACGCCACCGAGGTCGATTGTCCGCTGGACCAGCCACTGCACGCGTTGTTCGAAGCACAGGTGCGGCGTAAGCCGGACGCCATCGCGCTGCAATCCGCGCAGGGAACCCTGACTTACCTTGAGCTCAATCAGCGCGCCAATCGTCTGGCCCATCACCTGCGTGAACTCGGCGTGCAACCGGACTCGCGCGTAGCAATCTGCGTCGAGCGCGGACTGGATCTGATCGTTGGTTTGCTCGGCATCCTCAAGGCCGGTGGTGCTTATGTGCCGCTGGATCCGGACTATCCGCTGGAGCGCCTGAACTACATGTTGCAGGACAGCGCGCCGGTCGCACTGCTGGTGCATGACGCCACGCGGCAATTGCTCGGCGAACCGGGTGTGACGCTGATCAATCTGGATCACGGCAGTTGGGAGCAGCAGTCGTCAGGAAATCCGCAGGTGCCTGGCCTGAATGCTTCGAATCTCGCGTACATGATCTACACCTCGGGCTCCACCGGGTTGCCCAAAGGCGTGATGATCGAGCATCGCAGCGCCTGCAACATGGTGCATTGGGGCTCGCAGCTCAGTCCGCCGACCGAACACGGTGCGCTGCTGCAAAAAGCGCCGTTCAGCTTCGACAGTTCGGTGTGGGAGATCTTCTGGCCGCTGTGTTCCGGCATGCGTCTGGTGCTGGCGCGGCCGGACGGCAACCGCGATTCGGCGTATGTGGTGCAGACCATTCGTGAGCAGCAGGTGACGGTGGTCAAGTTCGTTCCTGCGCTGCTGCAGCAGTTCATCGAGCAGGACGGTGTCGAACAGTGCACCAGCCTGACCGATGTGCTTAACGGTGGCGGCGAACTCAGTGCAGCGCTGGCCCGCCAGGTGCGCGATCGCCTGCCGTGGGTGCGTTTGCACAATGTTTACGGCCCAACTGAAACCACGGTGGACAGCACGGGCTGGACGCTGGAACCGGAAATGCCGGTACCGGCCAACGTTGTGCCAATTGGCACAGCCTTGAGCAACACGCGGTTGTACGTGCTCGATGCGTACGGTCAACCGGTGCCGCAAGGCGTCAGCGGTGAGTTGCACATTGGCGGCGTAGGCGTGGCACGTGGTTATCACGGCTTGCCGGAGATGCAGGCCGAGCGCTTCATCGACAGCCCGTTTGTGCTGGGGGATCGCCTTTACCGCACTGGCGATCTGGCGCGCTACAACAATCATGGGGAACTGGAATTCCTCGGCCGCAATGACTTCCAGATCAAGCTGCGTGGCTTGCGCCTGGAGCCGGGGGAAATCGAGGCGCGGTTGATCGAGCATCCGGCGATTCGCCAAGCGGTGGTGATGGTGCGCGATGAGCGTCTGGTGGCCTGGTACAGCTTGCGCGCCGGCATCGACGCGCCATCGTTGGAAACCTTGCGCGGCCATGTGCTGGAGCGTTTGCCGGAGTACATGGTGCCGGGCGCGTTTGTGCTGCTCGACGCGTTGCCACTGACGCCAAACGACAAGATCGACCGCAAAGCCCTGCCGGAACCGGGGGCAGATGCAGTCATCAATCGCCCATACGTGGCGCCCGAGGGTGAAGTCGAAACCACACTGGCGCAGATCTGGGGCGAGGTGCTTGGCGTCGAACAGGTCGGACGGCACGACAATTTCTTTGAACTCGGTGGGCATTCGTTGCTGGCGGTGAGTCTGGTGGCGCGCATGCATCAGAGCGGCCTGCACACCGACGCCCGGGCGCTGTTCAGCCAGCCGACGCTGGCGGCACTGGCGCTCAGCACCACACCCGAGGCGCAGCACGTGTTCATCCCGCAAACCACCATCCCGAGCCTCACCCGCAAACGCCGGCTCTAGCCCGGAATTGATTGTGTAAACCAAACCCTGTGGGGGATTGCGGCGGCCGAGCCGGCGGCTTGTCCCCGCTTCCCATGTCAGCCCCGCAAGCCCCGATGTTTTAGTTTTTCCAGGCTGCGCACAGCAGGCACGGACTCGCGGCTGCGCGCTCCTTTTTCTCGTATTTACAGCAGGTTATCCCATGCATTTCAGCGAACTGATGGCTGTTCTTTCCACCCATGCGATCCGCCTTCAACAGGAAGATGAAGACCTGGTCATTCTGGGCAGCGACGACGCGCTGGACGATGCGTTGTGGGACAGCCTCAGCGAACACAAGGCGCAGTTGCTGGAACTGGTCGCGCAAAACGGTGGCGACTGGCTGAGCCCGGCGTTTCGCATCACCTCGGACATGCTGCCGCTGGTGACTCTGGATCAGCCGACCATCGATCGCCTGGTCGCCAAAGTACCCGGCGGCGCCGCCAACCTGCAGGACATTTACCCGCTGGCGCCGCTGCAGGAAGGCATGCTCTATCTGCACCTGTCGGCGCCCGCCGGCGACCCCTACGTGTCGCAAGCGCGATTCGCCTTCGACAGCCGCGAACGGCTGGAGGCTTTCGCCGAGGCGCTGCAATGGATGATCGAACGCCACGACATCCTGCGGACCTCGTTCGTCTGGGAACGCCTGGACGAACCGCTGCAAGTGGTGCAGCGGCAGGCTCGTCTGTATTGCGAAGAAATCGCCCTCGACCCGGGTGCGGATGCTCTGACTCAACTGCTGGAGCGCCACGACCCACGGTTCTTCCGCCTCGACATCCAGCAGGCGCCGCTGCTGCGTCTGGTGTACGCCATGGATCCGGCCAACGGACGCGTGGTTGCGCTGTTGCTGTTCCACCACCTGATCATGGACCACGTCGCCCTCGACGTGGTGCGCCGCGAAACCCGCGCGCACCTGCTCGGCCAGACCGCGCAGGTCGGGCCGCCGGTGCCGTACCGTGATCACCTGGCCAAGGCGCGCATGGGCCTGGACGAAAAATCCCATGAAGGGTTTTTCCGCGAGATGCTCGCCGACATCGACGAGCCGACCTTGCCCTGTGGTCTGCAGGATGTGCAGGGCGATGGCCAAGGCATCGAAGAAGCCTTGCTGATGCTCGACACCGATTTCAGCCGGCAACTGCGTGGCCAGGCGCGTCAGCTCGGCGTCAGTGTCGCCAGCCTGATGCACCTGGCGCTGGCGCGGGTGCTCGGCCAGTTGTCCGGGCGCACGGCGGTGGTGTTCGGCACCGTGTTGCTGGGGCGGATGGAGGCGGGTGAGGGCGGCGAACAGGCGCTGGGGATGTTCATCAACACCTTGCCGCTGCGGGTGGATGTCGGGCAGGACGGCGTGCGTGCCGGGGTGCTGGCCACCCATCGACGCCTGACCGCGTTGCTCGGCCATGAACAGACCTCACTGGCCCTGGCCCAGCGTTGCAGCGCAGTGGCGGTGCCGACGCCGTTGTTCAGCGCGATCCTCAACTATCGCCACAGCAGCAGTGAAGAGATCGCCGAGGTCAGCGAACTGGCCCCCGGCGTGCAAGTGCTGGGCGCCCGCGAGCGCACCAACTACCCGCTGACGATCAACATCGACGACCTCGGCGAAGACTTGCGCATCACCGCGCTGGCGGATGCGGCGCTGGGTGCCGAACGCATCGCCGCTTACCTGCACACCGCGTTGCACAGCCTGCTGCAGGCCTTGCAATCGACCCCGGATGCACCGCTGCAACGCCTGAATATCCTGCCGGCGGCCGAGCGCGAATACCTGCTGCACGGGGTCAACTCGCCGTTGCCGCAGTTCCCGGAAACCCCGCTGATTCACCAGCAGTTCGAAGCCCACGCGGCGGCGCGTCCAGAGGCCACAGCGCTGCTGCTCGAGGAGCAGACGCTGAGCTACGGCGAACTCAATCGCCGCGCCAATCAGCTTGCGCACCACCTGCTGGCGCGGGGGATTCGTCCGGATCAGCGCGTGGCGATCTGCGTCGAGCGCGGCCCGCAGATGATCATCGGCCTGCTCGGTATCCTCAAGGCCGGCGCCGGTTACGTGCCGATCGACCCGGCGTATCCACTGGAGCGCATCGCTTACACCCTGGAGGACAGCGCCCCGGTGGCGGTGCTGACCCAGGCCGATACGCTGGATCGGGTTGGCGCGCTTGGCGTGCCGATCATCGATCTGGACAGCCTGCAGTTGCAGGCTGAACTCAGCAGTAATCCGCAGATTCCCGAGCTGACCCCAAATCACCTCGCCTACGTGATCTACACCTCCGGTTCCACCGGGCTGCCCAAGGGCGTGATGGTCGAACACCGCAACGTGGTGCGGCTGTTTTCGGCGACCCACGACTGGTTCAACTTCAACCCGCAAGACGTGTGGGCGCTGTTCCATTCCTTCGCTTTCGACTTCTCGGTGTGGGAAATCTGGGGTGCGCTGGCGTTTGGCGGGCAATTATTGCTGGTGCCGCAGGCCGTCAGGCGCTCGCCGGACGACTGCTACGCGCTGCTGTGCCGCACTGGCGTCACTGTGCTCAATCAGACCCCGAGCGCCTTCCGCCAGTTGATCGCCGCGCAGGGCCGCAGCCCGTTGCAGCACTCGTTGCGCGAAGTGATCTTCGGCGGCGAAGCCCTGGAACCGGGCCTGCTCAAACCGTGGTACGCGCGGGTTGGCAATGCCGGTACGCGGCTGGTGAACATGTACGGCATCACTGAAACCACGGTGCACGTGACCTATCGCCCACTGGAGGCAGCGGACGCGCTGCTGGTCGGGCGCAGCCCGATCGGTGTGGGCATTCCCGACCTGCAACTGTACGTGCTCGACGCGCAGCGCGAACCGGTGCCGGCCGGCGTGATCGGCGAGTTGTACGTCGGCGGCGCCGGGGTCGCCCGGGGTTATCTCAATCGTGAAGCGCTGACTGCTGAACGCTTTATCGCCGACCCGTTCAGCGGCCGTGCCGAGGCGCGACTGTACAGGACCGGTGACCTAGCGCGCTGGTCAGCGGATGGCAGCCTCGAATACCTCGGGCGCAACGACGATCAAGTGAAGATCCGTGGTTTTCGCATCGAACTCGGTGAAATCGAAGCTCGCCTCGCCGCCTGCGCCGGTGTGCGCGAAGCGCTGGTGATTGCCCGCGAAGACAGCCCCGGTGACAAGCGTCTGGTGGCCTACTGGCTGGCCGCAGCAGGCATTGAGCCGAGCGCCGCGCAATTGCGCGACGAGTTGCTGCTGTCGCTGGCCGACTACATGGTGCCGAGCGCCTTTGTGCGCCTCGACGCCATACCGCTGACCACCAACGGCAAGCTTGATCGCAAAGCCTTGCCGCAACCGGACAGCGATGCGTTTGCCCGGCGCGGTTTCGAAGCGCCAGTGGGGGAAGTCGAAACCCTGATTGCCGGGATTTGGCAGACCCTGCTCGGTGTCGAGCAGGTCGGGCGGCATGACAATTTCTTCGAACTCGGCGGCCATTCGCTGTTGGCGGTGAAACTGATCGAGCGCATGCGCCAGCACGACTTGCAGTGCGACGTGCGCGTGCTGTTCGGCCAGCCGAGCGTTGCGGCGCTGGCGGCGACCTTGAGTCACAGTCACGCCCTGCGGGTGCCGGACAATCTGATTGCCGCCGATTGCCCGCGGATCACCCCGGACATGCTGCCCCTGGCGACGCTGGATCAGGCCGCCATCGACCGCGTGGTCGCCACTGTGCCCGGCGGCGTTGCCAATGTGCAGGACATCTATGGCCTGGCACCGTTGCAGGCAGGGATCCTCTATCACCATCTGGCGACCAGCGCCGGTGACCCGTACGTGTTGCAGGCGCAATTTGCCTTCGCCGGACTGGCGCAGATCAAGGCCTTCGTCCGTGCGTTGAACGCAGTGATCGAACGCCACGATATTCTGCGCACCAGCGTGGTCTGGGAAAGCCTTGAAGAGCCGGTGCAAGTGGTCTGGCGCGAGGCGCCGCTGGCGCTGGAACGGGTCGATGCCGACTTGCTGGAGGGCGATGTGCTGGAGCAGATGCAGGCACGTTTCGATCCGCGGCACTATCGCCTCGACTTGCGCCGGGCGCCGCTGATGCGTCTGGCTTACACCGAAGACCGTGAGCAACAGCGCTGGGTCGGCATCCTGTTGCTGCACCACATCGTGCTCGACCACACCGCACTGGAAGTGTTGCTGGCGGAAATGAACGACAGCCTGTACCCGAGCGGCGCCGATTTGCCGATGCCGGTGCAGTACCGCAACTACGTGGCGCAGGCGCAGCAACAGGCCAATGCCGAGGCGCATGAAGCGTTCTTCCGCGACATGCTCGGCGACATCGACGAGCCGACCGTGGCCTTCGGTGTGCAGGACGTACATGGCGACGGCAGCAGCATCGTCGACAGCGAGCAGGCGCTGGATTCGAGCGTGGCCCAGCGCTTGCGCGAGCAGGCGCGCCGCCTCGGCATCAGCGCCGCCAGTCTGGTGCACCAGGCCTGGGGCCAGGTGCTGGCGCAGGTTTCGGGGCGCGAAGAGGTGGTGTTCGGCACCGTGCTGCTCGGACGCATGCAGGGCGGTGAGGGCGCCGATCGCGCACTCGGCATGTTCATCAACACCTTGCCGTTGCGGGTCAGTGTTGGCGCGACTGCGGTGGAGCAAGGCGTGCGCGCTACTCATGAGCGCCTGGCGCAACTGCTGGCGCATGAGCAGGCCTCACTGTCGCTGGCCCAGCGTTGCAGCGGTGTGTCGGCGTCGCTGCCGCTGTTCAACAGCTTGCTCAACTACCGTCACAGCGCGGCGGAGCCGGCAGGCGTGGCCTGGGACGGGATCGAGATTCTCAGCTCGCGCGAGCGCAGCAACTATCCGCTGGTGGTCAGCGTCGACGACCTCGGCACCGGTTTCCGCCTGAGCGTGCAGGCGGTGCCGCAAGTGGATGGCGCGCGGGTCTGCGATTACCTGCAAACCGCGCTGCACAACTTGCTGACCGCTCTGGAGCACTCGCCAGCAACGTCGCTGCGGCAGATATCGGTGCTGTCGCCGAGCGAACGCCAGCGGGTCCTGGTCGGCTTTAACATCAGCGGTCGCGACTACCCGCCGGCGCAAACCGTGCAGCGTTTGTTCGAGGCCCAGGCGGCCGCGCACCCCGAGGCATTGGCGGCGGTGCAAGGCGCGCAGCAGTTGAGCTATGGCGAACTCAATCAGCGGGCCAATCGCCTGGCACATCACCTGATTGGCCTAGGCGTGCAGCCCGATGACCGGGTCGCCCTGTGCGCCCGGCGCAGCCCGGACATGCTGGTCGCGCTGCTGGCGATCCTCAAGGCCGGCGCCGGTTATGTGCCGGTCGATCCGGCGTATCCGGCGGAACGCATCGCCTATCTGTTGCAGGACTGTGCCCCGGTGGCGGTTGTGGCGCAGGCGTCGACTCGCGATCTGCTCGTTGGCGTGCCGGTCATCGATCTGGACCGCGACCTCTGGCAGCACCTGTCGGATGCCAATCCGCAGGTGCCGGCATTGACGCCGAAGCATCTGGCGTACGTGATCTACACCTCCGGCTCCACCGGCCAACCGAAAGGGGTGATGGTCGAGCATGCGACCTTGGAAAACCTTGTGCACTGGCACGCCGAAGCTTTCGACTTGCAGGCCGGCAGCCAGACCGCGAGCGTCGCCGGCTTCGGTTTCGATGCCATGGCCTGGGAAGTCTGGCCGGCACTGTGTGTCGGCGCGACCTTGCATCTGCCGCCGCCGTCGACCCGCAACGAGCACCTCGACGAGTTGCTCGACTGGTGGTGCGCGCAGCCGTTGCAGGTCAGCTTCTTGCCGACGCCGGTGGCCGAATACGCGTTCAGCCGTCAATTGCAGCACCCGACCTTGCGTACGCTGCTGATCGGCGGCGACCGACTGCGTCAGTTCAGTCGTGCGCAAACCTTCGATGTGATCAACAACTATGGCCCGACCGAAGCCACGGTGGTCGCCACCTCGGGGCGGGTCGAACTGGATCAGCCGCTGCATATCGGCCGGCCGATTGCCAACGCCAAAATCTATGTGCTGAACGCCGAGCAGCGTCCGGTGCCGGTGGGCGTGGCGGGCGAGTTGTATGTCGGCGGGGCAGGCGTGGCGCGCGGCTATTTGAATCGTCCCGAGCTGAGCGCGGCGCAGTTCCTCTTCGATCCGTTCAGCGACGAGCCGCAGGCGCGCATGTACCGCACCGGCGATCAGGCGCGTTGGCTGGCCGACGGCAATATCGAGTACCTGGGGCGCAACGACGATCAGGTCAAACTGCGTGGCGTACGTATCGAACTCGGTGAAATCGAAGCCGCGCTCGGCAGCCACGCTGCGCTGCAGGAAGCCGTGGTGCTGGTCCGCGATGGACGGCTGATTGCGTGGTTCACCGAGCGCACGGCGGTCGATATTCAACAGTTGCATACGCATTTACAGGCACGCTTGCCGGATGCGCTGCTGCCGGCGGCTTACGTGCGGCTGGACGCGTTGCCGCTGACCGCTAACGGCAAGATCGACCGCAAGGCCTTGCCGGAGCCGGAACAGGGCGCGTGGCTCAGCCGCGAATATGAAGCGCCACAAGGTGCGGTGGAAACCGCGCTGGCGCAGATCTGGATCGACGTGCTGAAAGTCGAGCGAGTCGGGCGTCACGACAACTTCTTCGAACTGGGCGGGCATTCGCTGCTGGCGGTGAGCCTGATCGAGCGCATGCGCCAGATCGACCTCGCGGCCGACGTGCGCGTGCTGTTCAATCAGCCGACTCTGGCCGCATTGGCCGCCGCCGTGGGCAGCGGTCGCGAAATCGAGGTGCCGGCCAACCGCATCCCGTCGGGCTGCACCCGCATCACCCCGGACATGCTCAGCCTGACTGAACTCGATCAGGCCAGCATCGAGCGCATCGTCGCCACGGTTCCGGGCGGGGCTGCCAACGTGCAGGACATCTATCCGCTGGCACCGCTGCAGGAAGGCATTCTTTACCACCACTTGAGCGCCGAACAGGGCGATCCGTACCTGCTGCAATCGCGGCTTATCTTCGACAGCGTCGAGCGCCTGCGCACCTTCAGCCAAGCCTTGCAGCAGGTCATCGCGCGTCACGACATTCTGCGCACCAGCGTGGTCTGGGAAGGGCTGGCGAGTCCGCAGCAAGTGGTCTGGCGTCAGGCGCCGCTGGTGGTGCAAGCGGTGCCGCTGGATCCGGCGCAGGGTGACGTCCTCGAGCAGTTGCATGCGCGGTTCGATGCCCGGCACAACCGCCTCGACCTGAGCCAGGCGCCGCTGATGCGCATCGTCTACGCCGAAGACCCGGCGCAGCAACGGGTGGTGGCGATCATCCTGTTCCAGCACTTGATTCTCGACCACACCGCCATGGAGGTGGTGGGCCAGGAAATGCGCGCGTTCATGTTCAATCAGGCCGACAGCCTCGGCACGCCGATGCCGTACCGCAACTACGTGGCGCAGGCGCGTCTGGGCGCCAGCGAGCAGGAACACGAAACGTTCTTCCGCGACATGCTCGGCGATATCGATGAACCGACCCTGCCGTTCGGCCTGCATGATGTGCAAGGCGATGGCGGCGACATCGAGGAGGCGCAGCAAGCCGTCGATGCCGGATTGACCCTGCGCCTGCGGGAACAGGCGCGGCAGTTGGGTGTCAGCCCGGCGAGTCTGATGCACCTGGCCTGGGCGCAGGTGGTGGGGGTGCTTGCCAACCGCCGCGACGTGGTGTTCGGCACGGTGCTGTTGGGGCGTTTGCAGGGCGGTGAGGGCGCGGATCGCACCCTCGGCGTGTTCATCAACACCTTGCCGCTGCGGGTGGATGTCAGCGAAGGCGTGCGCGCTGCGGTCAAGACTACCCACGCACGGCTGACCGCGTTGCTGGCCCATGAACACGCGCCATTGGCGCTGGCCCAGCGTTGCAGCGCGGTGTCCGGGGCGCCGCTGTTCAGCGCCTTGCTCAACTACCGGCATACCGCTGCCGAAGCGCAGCCGCGTGACGGTCAGGGCATCTGGGAAGGCGTGCAATTGCTTGGCGGCGAAGAGCGCAGCAACTATCCGCTGACCCTCAGCGTCGACGATCTCGGCGAAGACTTTTCCCTGTCCGTGCTGGCGTTGGCGCAGATCGGCGCGCAACGGATCTGCGGCTACATGCACACCGCGCTGGAGCATCTGGTGCACGCGCTGGAACAGGCGCCGCAACGTCCGCTCAACCGCTTGCCGATTCTTGCGGTCGAGGAATACGAGCGCTTGCTGGTCGGTTTCAACCCGACTGCGGCAGCCTACCCGCGCGGTGCAACGATTCAGGCGCTGGTGCAAGCGCAGGCCGAGCAGCAGCCGCAGGCATTGGCGGTGGTGCAGGGCACGCAGCAACTGACCTATGCGCAACTCAATCAGCAGGCCAATCGCCTGGCGCATCACTTGCTGGGCCTCGGCGTGCAACCGGACGACCGGATTGCCGTGTGCCTGCAACGCAGTCCGCAGATGCTGGTGGCGCTGCTGGCGATTCTCAAGGCCGGCGCCGGTTATGTGCCGGTCGATCCGGCTTACCCGGCCGAACGCATCGCCTACCTGTTGCAGGACAGCGATCCGGTGGCGGTGCTGGCGCAGGGCGCAACCCGCGAGCTGCTGGGCCGGGTGCCGGTGATCGATCTGGACAACGCCCTCTGGCAACACCTGCCGGCTACCAATCCGCAACTGCCGACGCTGACCCCGGCGCATCTGGCCTACGTGATCTACACCTCGGGTTCGACCGGCCAGCCGAAAGGCGTGATGGTCGAACACGCAACCCTGGAAAACCTTGTGCACTGGCACTGTGAGGCGTTCGACCTGCGCGCCGGCAGCCACACTGCGAGCGTCGCCGGTTGCGGTTTCGACGCGATGGCCTGGGAGGTCTGGCCGGCGCTGTGTGTCGGCGCGACCCTGCACCTGCCGCCGCCGTCGATCAGCAACGAACACCTCGATGAACTGCTCGACTGGTGGCGCGCGCAGCCGTTGCAGGTAAGTTTCCTGCCGACGCCGATTGCCGAATACGCCTTCAGTCGTGAGTTGGGTCACCCGACCTTGCGCACGCTGTTGATCGGTGGCGACAAGTTGCGGCAGTTCTCGCGTGAGCAGACCTTTGACGTGATCAACAACTACGGCCCGACCGAGGCCACGGTGGTTGCGACTTCCGGTCAAATCCATGCCGGGCAATTGCTGCACATCGGCCGGCCCATCAGCAACGCCAGGATCTACCTGCTCGATGAACAGCAACGTCCGGTGCCGGTTGGCGTGGCGGGCGAGCTGTACGTCGGTGGCGCGGGTGTGGCCCGTGGTTATCTGAACCGTCCCGAGCTGACCGCCGAACGCTTCCTCGAAGACCCGTTCAGTGACGAACCGCAGGCGCGCATGTACCGCACCGGCGACCTCGCGCGTTGGTTGGCCGACGGCAATATCGAATACCTGGGGCGTAACGACGATCAGGTCAAACTGCGCGGCGTGCGGGTGGAGCTGGGTGAAATCGAAGCCGCGCTGTCCAGCCATCCGGCAGTGCAGGACGCGGTGGTGCTGGTGCGTGAGGCGCGGTTGATCGCCTGGTTTACTGCTCGCACAACAGTCGATAACGAGGATCTTCGTGCGCATCTGCAAGCGCGTCTGCCGCAGGCACTGGTGCCGGCAGCCTACGTCCGGCTTGAGGCGCTGCCGCTGACCGCCAACGGCAAACTCGACCGCAAGGCCTTGCCCGAACCGGATCAGGACGCCTGGCTCAGCCGCGAATACGCAGCCCCGCAAGGGCCGGTGGAAACCGCGCTGGCGCAGGTCTGGGCCGAGGTGCTGCAAGTCGAACAGGTCGGACGGCACGACAACTTCTTTGAACTAGGCGGACATTCGCTGCTGGCGGTGACCCTGATCGAGCGCATGCGTCAGCTCGGCCTGAGCACCGATGTGCGCGTGCTGTTCAGCCAGCCAACCCTCGCCGCACTGGCCGCCGCCGTCGGCAGTGGTCGCGAAGTCGCGGTGCCGGCCAACCTGATTGCGCCCGGTTGCACGCGCATTACCCCGGACCTGCTACCGCTGGTGGAACTGGATCAGGCCAGCATCGAGCGTATCGTCGCCACGGTGCCCGGCGGTGCCGCCAACGTGCAGGACATCTATCCGCTGGCACCGTTGCAGGAAGGCATTCTTTACCACCACTTGAGCGCCGCGCAGGGCGATCCATACCTGCTGCAATCGCGCCTGGCATTCGACAGCCTTGAACGCTTGCAGGCCTTCGCCGCCGCGCTGCGCCAGGTCATGACACGTCACGACATTCTGCGCAGCGGAGTGGTTTGGGAAGGGTTGTCGACGCCGGTGCAAGTGGTCTGGCGCGAAGCTCAACTGCCGGTGCAGGAAGTCGCACTCGACCCGGCCGGCGGTGACGTACTCGCGCAATTGTTTGAGCGTTTCGACGCGCGGCATTTCCGCATCGACCTCAGTCAGGCGCCGCTGATTCGCCTGGTGTATGCGCAAGATCCGGCCAACCACCGGGTGGTCGCCATGCTGCTGTTCCATCACATCGCCATGGATCACACGGCGCTGGAAGTGGTGCAGCAGGAACTGCAGGCGCTGCTCTTCGGTCACGGCGAAGCCCTGATCCCCGCCGTGCCGTATCGCAATTACGTGGCGCAGACCCGGCTGGGCGTCAGCGAGCAGGAGCACGAAGCGTTCTTCCGCGCGATGCTCGGCGAAATTGACGAACCGACGCTGCCGTTCGGTCTGCTCGATGTGCACGGTGACGGCCATGACATCGAAGAAGTCCGGCAGCGCGTGCCCGACGCCTTGGCGCGGCGCTTGCGCAGCCAGGCGCGGCAGATGGGCGTGAGTGTCGCGAGCCTGTTTCATCTGGCGTTTGCCCAGGTATTGGCGGCGACCTCCGGGCATGACCGCGTGGTATTCGGCACCGTGTTGCTGGGGCGGATGCAGGGCGGTACCGGCGCTGATCGCGGTCTGGGAATGTTCATCAACACGCTGCCGCTGCGGGTAGATTTGGGTGATGTTTCGGTGCGTGCCGGGGTGCGCGCCACCCATGCGCAACTGACCGCATTGCTCGGCCATGAGCATGCGTCACTGGCACTGGCCCAGCGTTGCAGCGGGGTGGCCGCGCCGTCGCCGCTGTTCAGCGCCATGCTCAACTACCGGCACAGCGTCAGCGAGGAACAGTTGCAAGCCAATCGCCTGGCTTGGCAAGGCATCGAAAACCTGTCCAGCGAGGAGCGCACCAACTATCCGCTGAGCTTCAACGTCGATGACCTGGGTCAGGGCTTTGACCTCACGGCCATGACCCCTTCGCAGATTGGCGCGGCGCGGGTGTGTGGCTACATGCAGCAGGCGTTGGCGGGGCTGGTCGAGGCGCTGGAACAGACACCGCAGCAGGCGTTGAATCGCCTGCCGGTGCTGGCGGATGCCGAGCGCCAGCAGTTGCTGTTCGGCCTGAATGCCACGCAGGTCGATTACAACCTCGATCAGACCATTCATGGGCTGTTCGAAGCACAAGTGGCGCGCTCGCCGCAGGCACCCGCCGTGGTCGCGGGTGAGCAGCAACTGAGCTACGCCGAACTCAACGGCCGAGCCAATCAACTGGCGCGGCACCTGCGCGAATTGGGCGTAGGGCCGGATGCGCGGGTGGCGATCTGCGTCGAACGCGGTCTGGACATGGTGGTCGGGCTGCTGGCGATCCTCAAGGCTGGCGGCGGTTATGTGCCGCTGGACCCGGCGTATCCGCTGGAACGTCTGGCCTACATGCTGGAGGACAGCGCGCCGCTGGCGGTGCTGGTGCAGGGTTCGACGCGTTCGTTGCTCGGCGAAGTCGCCGTGCCGGTGATCGATCTGGATCAGCCGCACTGGCAGTCGCTGCCGACTGACAATCTATCGCTCGCTGAGTTGACCGCGCAGCACACCGCGTACGTGATCTACACCTCCGGCTCCACTGGTCAACCGAAAGGCGTGATCAACGAACACAGCGGGGTAGTCAACCGCCTGCTGTGGATGCAGGACGCCTATCAACTGACCTCCAGCGACACGGTATTGCAGAAAACCCCGTTCAGCTTCGACGTCTCGGTCTGGGAGTTCTTCTGGCCGCTGATGACCGGCGCACGTCTGGTCATGGCCCGGCCCGAGGGGCACAAGGATCCGCAGTACCTCAGCGAAATCATCGAACGCGAACACATCACCACGTTGCACTTTGTCCCGTCGATGCTCGATGTGTTCCTCGCTCACGCCGACACCGCACGTTGCGGCAGTCTGCGGCAAGTCATGTGCAGCGGCGAAGCCCTGCCGGGCAGCGTGGTGCGGCGTTTCAAACAGCAACTGCCGGGCAGCGAACTGCACAACCTCTACGGCCCGACCGAAGCGGCAGTGGACGTGACCGCGTGGAACTGCGCCGGGCCGCTGGAACAAACGCCAGACAACACACCGATCGGCAAACCGATCGCCAACACCCGCATGTACATCCTCGATGCCCAGCAACAACCGGTGCCGCACGGCGTGGTTGGCGAGTTGTACATCGGTGGCGTACAAGTGGCGCGCGGTTATCTGAATCGCCCGGAACTGAACGCCGAGCGCTTCCTCAATGATCCGTTCCAGAACAATGGGCGGATGTACCGCACCGGCGACGTCGCCCGTTATCTGCCGGACGGCAACATTGAATACCTGGGTCGCAACGACGATCAGGTGAAGATCCGTGGCCTGCGCATCGAACTCGGTGAAATCCAGGCACGCCTGACCCAGATCGATGGCGTGCAGGAAGCCGCCGTACTGGCCCGCGAAGACGTTCCGGGCGACAAACGTCTGGTGGCGTACTACACCGGCGCACGCCTGGAAATCGAAACGCTGCGCAGCCATCTGCTGGAAAACCTGCCGGACTACATGGTGCCCGCCGTGTTCGTGCATCTCGATGCACTGCCGCTCAGCCCCAACGGCAAACTCGACCGCAAGGCACTGCCGGCCCCGGATCAGGCCGCTTTGCCGGTGCGCGAATACGAAGCCCCGGTGGGCGAGGTGGAAATCACCCTCGCACGGCTCTGGGCTGAACTGCTCAACGTCGAGCGGGTAGGGCGCCACGATCATTTCTTTGAACTGGGTGGTCACTCGCTGCTGGCGGTCAGTCTGATCGGCCGGCTGCGTCAGGAAGGCATGGAAGCCGATGTCAGGTCGCTGTTCGAACATCCGACCCTGGCCGGCTACGCCGCAATTACCGAACGAATGGAGATCGTCCTGTGAACGTGATCGAACTGTTGGCCACATTGAAGGCTAAAGATATTCAGCTGGCGGTCGCGGACGACCAATTGCGGGTCAACGGCAACAAGCAGGCGTTGAACGACCCGGCGTTGCTGGCGCTGTTGCGCGAGCACAAACCGGCGCTGATCGAGCTGATCAAGGCCGGGCAGTACTCGGCCAGCAAGCACGGCCAGGTCGAGGTGCCGGCCAACGGAATTGTTGCGGGCACCACGCACATCACCCCGGCGATGCTGACGCTGGTCGAGCTCGACCAAGCGACCATTGACCACCTCGTCGCACAAGTCCCCGGCGGCGCGGCCAACGTGCAGGACATCTACCCGCTGGCGCCGTTGCAGGAAGGCATCCTGTATCACCACGTCAGTGGCGGTGACGGTGATCCGTATGTCATGCAATCGCATTTCGCCTTTGCCAGCCGCGAGCGTTTTCAAGCGTTCGCTCAAGCGCTGCAAGCGGTGATCGATCGCCATGACATTCTGCGCACCGCTGTGCATTGGGCAGGGCTGGACGCGCCGGTGCAGGTGGTCTGGCGTCGGGCCGAACTGCCAGTGGAAGAAGTGACGCTGCCAGAATCCGCCAGCGACGTTCTGGCGTATCTGCATGAGCGTTTCGACGCCCGGCACTTCCGCCTCGACGTTACCCAGGCACCACTGATGCGTCTGGCCCACGCCTGGGATGAAGCCGGGCAACGGGTGATCGCCACGCTGCTGTTCCATCACATGGCGCTCGACCACTCGGCCCTCGACGTGGTGCGCCACGAAATGCGCGCCTGCCTCACCGGGCAGCGTGAACTGCTCGGGCGCCCGGTGCCGTTTCGCAACTACGTGGCGCAGGCGCGTCTGGGCGTCAGCGAAGCCGAGCACGAGGCGTTTTTCCGCGAAATGCTCAGCGATATCGACGAGCCGACGCTGCCTTATGGTCTGCAGGATGTGCAGGGTGACGGCAGTGAAATCGTCGAACTCAGCGTGCCGGTGCCAACGTTATTGGGCCAGCGTCTGCGGGCGCAGGCGCGAACCCTTGGCGTGAGTGTCGCGAGCCTGTTCCACCTCGGCTGGGCGCAGGTGCTGGCCGCGCTGACCGGCAAGCAGCAGGTGGTGTTTGGCACCGTGCTGATGGGCCGCATGCAGGGCGCCGAAGCGATTGACCGGGCGCTGGGAATTTTCATCAACACCTTGCCGTTGCGGGTGAATATCGATGGGCAGGATGTGCGCGCGGCGGTCAACGCCACCCACGCACGGTTGACCACGCTGATGCGTCACGAACACGCACCGCTGGCCCTGGCTCAGCGCTGCAGCCACGTGGTGGCGCCGACCCCGCTGTTCAGCACACTGCTCAATTATCGCCACAGCCACAACGTCGCCACCGCCAGCGCCGAAACCCTCGCGGCGTGGGACGGTATCTCCACGTTGCACTCCGAAGAGCGCAGCAACTATCCGCTGACGATGAGTGTCGATGACCTCGGTGACGCCTTCAGCCTGACCCTGCTGGCCAGCACCCAGACCGATCCGCAGCGCATCTGCGATTACCTGCACTGCGCGCTGGAAAACCTCGTGCTCGCGCTGGAGCAGGCGCCGCAGACACCGGTCAATCAACTGCCGATCCTGCCGGCGGCGGAGCTTGCGCAGGTACTGCTCGACTTCAATGCCACCCAGGTGGATTTCCCGGCTGCACAGACCATCCAGCAACGTTTCGAGGCACAGGTAGCCGAACGGCCGGACGCGCTGGCGGCAGTGTTTGCCGATGCGCAATTGACCTACGCCGAACTCAATCAGCAAGCCAATGCCCTGGCGCAGCATCTGATCGGCCTGGGCGTGAAACCGGATGACCGCGTGGCGATCGTTGCCCGCCGTGGGCTGGACACCCTGGTCGGGCTGGTGGCGATCCTCAAGGCCGGCGCCGGTTACGTGCCGATTGACCCGGCGCACCCGGCGGAGCGCTTGAACTACCTGCTCGACGACAGCGCGCCGGTGGCGGTGCTGACTCAAAGCAATCTGCGCGAGCGACTGCCGGCGCTGAACGTGCCGGTGCTCGACCTCGACCGCTGCACTTGGCCGCTGACTGCCACACAAAACCCGCAGGTAGCGGGCCTGAGCACCGCAAATCTGGCCTACGTGATCTACACCTCCGGCTCCACCGGCCTGCCCAAGGGGGTGATGGTCGAGCACCACACGCTGAGCAATCTGGTCGACTGGCACTGCACCGCGTTCGACCTCTGTGCCGGGCGTCACACCTCAAGCCTGGCCGGTTTCGGCTTCGATGCGATGGCCTGGGAAGTCTGGCCGGCGTTGTGTGCGGGCGCGACCCTGCATCTGGCGCCGACTCACGAGGGCGGCGAAGACATCGATGCCTTGCTCGCGTGGTGGTGCGCGCAGCCGCTGGACGTGAGCTTCCTGTCGACCCCGGTGGCCGAATACGCCTTCAGCCAGAACCTCGAACACCCGACCCTGCGCACGTTGCTGATCGGCGGCGACCGCTTGCGTCAGTTCAATCGCAACCAGCATTTCGACGTGATCAACAACTACGGCCCGACCGAGGCCACAGTGGTCGCCACCTCAGGTTTGGTGCAAAGCGGCGACGCGCTGCACATCGGTAAACCGCTGAGCAATGCCACGGTGTACCTGCTCGACGAACAGCAGCGCCCGGTGCCGCTTGGCGTGGCGGGCGAGTTGTACGTTGGCGGTGCCGGGGTTGCCCGTGGCTACCTGAATCGCCCGGACATGACTGCCGAACGCTTTCTGCGTGACCCGTTCAGCCGCGCGCCGAACGCGCGGATGTACCGCACCGGCGACCTTGCACGCTGGCGTGAAGACGGCAACATCGAGTACCTGGGGCGCAACGACGATCAGGTGAAGATCCGTGGCGTGCGCATCGAGCTGGGCGAGATCGAAACCTGCCTCAACCAGTTGCCGGGGATTCAGGAAGCGGTGCTGCTCGCTCGCGAAGATCAACCCGGCCAGCCGCGCCTGGTGGCCTACTTCACCGAGCAGGCGCAGGTCGAAGCGCTGCCGGTGGGCGAGTTGCGCGCGCAATTGCTCAGCCGGTTGCCGGAGTACATGGTGCCGACGGCGTTCGTCAAACTCGCCGCGCTGCCGCTGACCGCCAATGGCAAGGTCGACCGCAAGGCCTTGCCGGCGCCCGATCTGGCAGCGCTGTTCACCCGCGAGTACGCAGCGCCCGAAGGCGAGGTGGAAACCGCGCTGGCGCAGATCTGGGCCGACGTGCTGCAGGTCGAGCGGGTCGGGCGGCAGGATCACTTTTTCGAACTCGGCGGGCATTCGTTGCTGGCGATGCGCATGGTCTCGCAAGTGCGCCAGCGTCTGGGTGTCGAGCTGGCGCTGAGCGATCTGTTCGCCAACGCCGAACTGGCGGCGGTCGCGGCAGTGCTGAACGCGGCCGGGCGCTGTGCGCAACCGCAGATCGTGCCGGTACCGCGTGACGGCGCGTTGCCGCTGTCGTTCGCCCAGCAACGCCTGTGGTTCCTCGCGCAAATGGAAGGCGCCAACACCGCCTACAACATTCCCGTGGCCCTGCGTCTGCGTGGCCGTCTCGACGACGCGGCGCTGCAACGCGCGCTGGCGCGGATCGTCGCCCGCCACGAAACCCTGCGCAGCCGCTTCGCCCAATTCAACGACGAAGCGCAAGTGCTGATTGCCCCGGTGGACACCGGCCTGTTGTTGCGGGTCGAAGACCTGCGCCAGCACCCTCAGCCGGACGAAACCCTGCAAGCGCTGATTCAGGGCGAAGCCTCCGGGCCGTTCGACTTGCAGGACGATCCGTTGATTCGCGGGCGCCTTGTGCGGTTGGCCGACGATCACCATGTGCTGTTGCTGACCCTGCACCACATCATCTCTGACGGCTGGTCGATGGGCGTGCTGACCCGCGAACTGATGGCGCTGTATCAGGCGTTCAGTCACGGCCAGCCGGATCCACTGCCGCCGCTGGCGCTGCAATACACCGACTACGCGGTGTGGCAGCGGCGCTGGCTCAGCGGCGAGGTGCTGCAACGCCAGAGCGAATATTGGCAACGGACCCTCGCTGGCGCCCCGGCACTGCTGATGCTACCGACCGATCGGCCGCGCCCGGCGCAGCAGGACTATGCCGGCAGCAGCGTTGCCGTCGTGCTCGACGAACGCTTGAGCGCCGGGCTCAAAGCCTTGGGCCAGCGCCACGGCGTGACCCTGTACATGACGCTGATGAGTGCCTGGGCGATGCTGCTCAGCCGCTTGTCCGGACAGGCGGAAGTGGTGATCGGTTCGCCAGTGGCCAACCGCACCCGCGCCGAGATCGAAGGCCTGATCGGCATGTTCGTCAACACTCTGGCCTTGCGCATCGACACCTCGGGCGAGCTGAGCGTCGAAGCGCTGCTGGCGCGGGTCAAGGCGCAAACCCTGCAAGCGCAGGCGCATCAGGATCTGCCGTTCGAGCAAGTGGTGGAAATCACCCGGCCCGTGCGTAGCCTGGCGCACAGCCCGTTGTTCCAGACCTTGCTCAGTTGGGATGGCCTCGAAAGCCCGGCGCTGGCCCTCGGCGAACTGACGCTGGAAGGCGTGGCCGAGCCGAGCCACTTCGCCAAGTTCGATCTCTCGCTGAGCCTCAGTGAGTCCAACGGCATCATTCGCGGATCGCTGGAATACGCCACGGCGTTGTTTGACCAGAGCACGGTCGAGCGCTTCACCGGTTACTTCCTGCGCCTGTTGCAGGCGATGGTCACCAACGATCAGGCAGTGCTGGAACACGCGCCGCTGCTGGCGCAGGAAGAACAGCAGCGCTTGCTGGTCGAGTTCAATGCCACGGCGGTCGATTACAACCTTGATCAGACCATTCATGGTCTGTTCGAAGCGCAAGTGGTGCGCTCGTCGCAGGCGCCAGCGGTGGTCGCTGAAGAACAGCAACTGACTTATGCCGAACTCAACGCCCGAGCCAATCAACTGGCGCGGCACCTGCGCGAATTGGGCGTAGGGCCGGACTCACGGGTGGCGATCTGCGTCGAGCGCGGTCAGGACATGGTGATCGGGCTGTTGGCGATCCTTAAGGCCGGTAGCGGTTATGTGCCGCTGGACCCGGCGTATCCGCTGGAACGACTGGCCTACATGCTGGAGGACAGCGCGCCGCTGGCGGTGCTGGTGCAGGGTTCGACGCGTTCGTTGCTCGGTGACCTTTGCGTGCCGGTGATCGATCTGGATCAGCCGCACTGGCAAGCGCTGGCGACGGAAAACCTTTCGCTCGCTGAATTGACCCCGCACCACACCGCCTACGTGATCTACACCTCCGGCTCCACCGGCCAACCGAAAGGCGTGATCAACGAACATCGCGGGGTGGTCAACCGCCTGCTGTGGATGCAGGACGCCTATCAACTGACCGCCAGCGACACGGTGTTGCAGAAGACCCCGTTCAGTTTTGACGTCTCGGTCTGGGAGTTCTTCTGGCCGTTGATGACTGGCGCACGTCTGGTCATGGCCCGGCCCGAGGGACACAAGGATCCGCTGTATCTCAGCGACATCATCGAGCGCGAACACATCACCACGCTGCACTTTGTCCCGTCGATGCTCGACGTGTTCCTCGCTCACTCCGACACCGCACGTTGCAGCAGTCTGCGGCAAGTCATGTGCAGCGGCGAAGCGTTGCCGGGCAGCGTGGTGCGGCGTTTCAAACAGCAACTGCCGGGCAGCGAACTGCACAACCTCTACGGCCCGACCGAGGCCGCGGTGGACGTAACGGCGTGGAACTGCGCCGGGCCGCTGGAAAGCACCCCGGACAACACACCGATCGGCAAACCGATCGCCAACACCCGCATGTACATCCTCGATGCCCAGCAGCAACCGGTGCCGCACGGTGTGGTCGGCGAGCTGTACATCGGTGGCGTGCAGGTGGCGCGTGGTTATCTTAATCGCCCGGAACTGAACGCCGAGCGCTTCCTCACCGATCCGTTCCAGAGCAACGGGCGGATGTACCGCACCGGCGACGTCGCCCGCTATTTGCCGGACGGCAATATCGAATACCTGGGCCGCAACGACGATCAGGTGAAGATCCGTGGTTTGCGCATCGAACTTGGCGAGATTCAGGCACGCCTGACCCAGATCGATGGCGTGCAGGAAGCCGCCGTACTGGCCCGCGAAGACGTGCCGGGCGACAAACGTCTGGTCGCGTACTACACCGGCGCACCCCTGGAAATTGAAACACTGCGCGGCCACTTGCTGGAAAGTCTGCCTGACTACATGGTGCCCGCCGTGTTCGTGCATCTCGATGCATTGCCGCTCAGCCCCAACGGCAAACTCGACCGCAAGGCACTGCCGGCCCCGGATCTGGCGGCGCTGACCGCCCGTGAATACGAAGCACCGGTCGGCGAAGTAGAAATCGTCCTCGCGCAGCTCTGGGCGGAACTGCTCAAGGTTGAGCGGGTAGGGCGCCATGACCATTTCTTTGAACTCGGCGGCCACTCGCTGCTGGCGGTGAATCTGGTGGCGCGGATGCGCCGTGCCGGCCTGACCGCCGACATCCGCGTGCTGTTCAACCAGCCGACCCTGGCTGCACTGGCCGCTGCCGTGGGTGGCGAGCCCGAGGCCGAAGTCGCGGCCAACCTGATCACTGCGGACTGCACGCGCATCATCCCCGAGCTGCTGCCACTGGTGGCGCTCGACCAGCCGAGCATTGACCGCATCGTCGCCAGCATCCCCGGCGGCGTGGCCAACGTGCAGGATATTTACCCGTTGGCGCCGTTGCAGACCGGCATCCTCTTTCATCACCTGTCCGCCGCCCAAGGCGATCCGTATGTGTTGCAGGCGCAGTTCGCGTTTGCCGATGAGCAACGCCTGAACAGCTTCACCCAAGCCTTGCAGAACGTAATCCAGCGCCACGACATCCTGCGCACTTCGCTGTTCTGGGACGGGCTGCAAGACCCGGTGCAAGTGGTCTGGCGTGAGGCGCCGCTGGCGTGCGAAGCGCTGGAGCTGAATGGCACGGACGGCGATGTACTGGAGCAATTGCGCCGGCGTTTCGACGCTGCGCAGTACCGCATGGCCGTCAATCAGGCGCCGCTGATGCGCGTGATGCACGCCTGGGATTCAGCCAATCAGCGGGTAGTGGCGTTGTTGTTGTTCCATCACCTGGTGATGGACCACGTGGCGCTGGAGGTGCTGCAACACGAAATGCAGGCGTTCCTCAGCGGCCAGCCGCAACGTCTGGCCGAGCCGGTGCCGTATCGCAATTACGTGGCGCACAGCCGTGGCGCAATCAGTGATCAGGCGCATGAAGCGTTCTTCCGCGAAATGCTCGGTGACGTCAGCGAACCGAGCGCGCCGTACGGCCAGCACAGCATTGCCGAGGGCCACGCCGCAGAAGCACGACGGGTACTCGACCTCGATCTGAGTCAGCGCGTCAGGGCCAAGGCCCGGCGTCTGGGGATCAGCGCCGCGAGCCTGATGCATCTGGCCTGGGCGCAGGTGCTGGGAAAACTCTCCGGGCGTGACGCGGTGGTGTTCGGCACCGTGTTGCTGGGGCGGTTGCAGGCGGGCGAGGGCGCCGAGCGCGCGCTCGGGGTGTTCATCAACACCTTGCCGCTGCGCGTCGATCTCGGGCAACGCTCGGCGCAGGAAGCCGCGCTCGCCACCCACCAACAGTTGAATGCTCTGTTGCAACATGAGCATGCGCAATTGGCACTGGCCCAGCGTTGCAGTGGTATGCCCGCCGGCACGCCGTTGTTCAGCACGCTGTTCAACTATCGCCACAGCGCCGCTGCCGGCACGCCTTCCCCGGAGGCGGCGAACGCGTGGCAAGGCATGCAGTTGCTCAATACCCAGGAACACACCAATTACCAGTTGAGCGTGAGTGTCGATGACCTCGGCGAAGGTTTCGGCTTCACCGCACTGGCTGCCCCCGGCATTGATCCCGCACGCATCTGCGAGTACCTGCAGCGAGCGGTGAGCAACCTGCTGCGGGCGCTGGAGCAGACACCGCAAGTGAGCGTTGATCAAGTGTCGATTCTGGCGCCGGACGAACGCCGGCAATTGCTGGTCGAGTTCAACACCACCGAGCGGGAATACCCACGTGCGCTGACCGTGCACGCATTGTTCGAAAGGCAAGTGGCGGCAGATCCACACGCCATCGCTGTGGTGCATGGCGGGCAAACGTCGAGTTATGGCGATTTGAATGATCGGGCCAACCGCTTGGCCCACTACCTGATCGCTCAAGGCGTACAGCCGGGCGCTCAGGTGGCGATCCTGCTGCCGCGCTCGCGGGAGCTGTTGGTCGCGCAGCTGGCGATTGCCAAGTGTGCGGCGGCTTATGTGCCGCTGGACATCAACGCGCCGAGCGAGCGCCAGGCGTTCATGCTTGAGGACAGCCGCGCCGTGGCGTTGCTGACACTCAGCAGCGAAGAGATCGACTACGCCGCGCCGCGCATCGACCTCGACCGGCTCAAGCTCAGCGGTCAGTCGACGCACAATCCGAATCTGGCGCAAAGCTCGGACGCGCTGGCGTACATCATGTACACCTCCGGTTCCACCGGTACGCCGAAGGGTGTGATGGTGCCGCACCGTGGCATCGCTCGTCTGGTGCTGAACAACGGCTACGCCGATTTCAACCCGCAGGATCGCGTGGCGTTTGCGTCCAACCCGGCGTTCGACGCCAGCACCATGGACATCTGGGGGCCGCTGCTCAACGGCGGACGCGTGGTGGTGATCGATCACCAGACCCTGCTGGATCCGAACGCATTCGGTCGCGAATTGAGCGCCAGCGGCGCGACAATCCTGTTTGTCACCACCGCGCTGTTCAACCAGTACGTGCAACTGATTCCGCAGGCCCTGAAAGGCTTGCGCATGGTTCTGTGCGGCGGTGAACGCGGCGATCCGGCAAGCTTCCGCCGCTTGCGGGCCGAGGCGCCGCAGCTGCGCATCGTGCATTGCTACGGCCCGACCGAAACCACCACTTACGCCACCACGTTTGAAGTGCACGAAGTGGCGGAAAACGCCGAAAGCGTGCCGATTGGCGGGCCGATCTCCAACACTCAGGTGTACGTGCTCGACGCGCATCAGCAACCGGTGCCGATGGGCGTGACCGGCGAGTTGTACATCGGCGGGCAGGGCGTGGCCCTCGGTTACTTGAACCGTGCCGATCTGACGGCGGAAAAATTCCTGCCCGATCCGTTCAGCGACCGTCCGGGCGCGTTGCTCTACCGCACTGGCGACCTCGTGCGCTGGCTGGCGCCGGGGCAGCTCGATTGCATCGGGCGCAATGACGATCAGGTGAAAATTCGTGGTTTCCGCATCGAACTCGGTGAGATCGAAAATCGTCTGCTGAGCTATCCGGGGATCAACGAAGCGGTGGTGCTCGCCCGGCGCGATGGTCAGGAACCGCTGCGGCTGGTGGCCTACTACACCGCGCACGACGGCACGCTGGAACTGGCTGACCTGCGTGAGCATTTGCAGACGCAATTGCCGGAATACATGGTGCCGAGTGCCTGGGTGCAGCTCGATACCTTGCCGCTGAACAACAACGGCAAAGTCGATCGCAAAGCCTTGCCCGAACCGGATGCTGCGGCGTTGTTCACCCGTGAATACGTTGCGCCGCAAGGTGAACTGGAAACCGCGCTGGCGCAGATCTGGGCCGAAACCCTGCAAGTCGAGCAGATCGGCCGCCATGACCACTTCTTCGAACTCGGCGGGCATTCGTTGTTGGCGATGCGCATGCTGTCGCAGGTGCGTCAGCGTCTGGGCGTCGAATTGCCCCTGAGCGAGTTGTTTGCCGATCCGCATCTCAGCGCGGTGGCCGAGGTGCTGAACCGCGCCGGGCGCAGCACGCTGCCAGAGATCGTCGCGGCCGCGCCGGATCAAGCGCTGCCGCTGTCCTTCGCCCAGCAACGCCTGTGGTTCCTCGCGCAAATGGACGGCGGCAACTCGGCGTACAACATTCCACTTGGCCTGCGCCTGCGCGGGCGGCTCGATGTCGAAGCTTTGCAGCGCGCGCTGACGCAGATCGTTGCGCGGCACGAAACGCTGCGCAGCCGTTTCGTCAGCGTCGACGATCAGGCACAGGTGACGATTGCACCGGTCGATAGCGGTCTGCTGTTGCAGGTGGAAGACCTGCGCCAGGATCCACAGGCCGAAGCCACAGTGCAGGCACTGCTCGCGCAGGAAGCCGTGACTGCCTTTGATCTGCAGCACGATCCACTGATTCGCGGACGCCTGCTGCGTCTGGCTGACGAGCACCATGTGCTGTTGCTGACCGTGCATCACATCGTCGCTGACGGTTGGTCGATGGGTGTGCTGACCCGCGAGCTGATGGCGCTGTATCAGGCCTTCAGTCACGGTCAGCCGGATCCATTGCCACCACTGGCGCTGCAATACGGCGACTACGCCGTGTGGCAGCGGCGCTGGCTTAGCGGTGAAGTGCTGCAGCGGCAGAGCGATTACTGGCAGCAGACCCTCGACGGCGCGCCGGCCTTGCTGACCTTGCCCACCGATCGTCCGCGTCCGGCGCAGCAGGACTTTGCCGGCAGCAGCGTCGAAGTACGGCTGGATCAGCGTCTGAGTGCCGGGCTCAAAGCCTTGAGTCAGCGTCACGGCGTGACCCTGTTCATGACCCTGATGAGTGCCTGGTCGCTGCTGCTGAGTCGTCTTTCCGGGCAGTCCGACGTGGTGATCGGCTCGCCGGTGGCCAACCGCACCCGGGCCGAGATCGAAGCCCTGATCGGCATGTTCGTCAACACCCTGGCGCTGCGCATCGACACCTCGGGTGAACCGAACGTGGCCACGCTGCTGGCGCGGGTCAAGGCGCGCACGCTGGAGGCGCAGGCGCATCAGGATCTGCCGTTCGAGCAAGTGGTGGAAATCGCCAGGCCGGCGCGCAGTCTGGCGCACAGCCCGTTGTTCCAGAGCACGCTGAGCTGGGACAGCAACGTGGGGCCGAACCTGGCGCTGGGCGATCTGCGCCTCGAAGGTGTGGCCGCACCGGGCCGGGTGGCCAAGTTCGACCTGACCCTGACCCTGGGTGAGGTCAACGGGGTGATTCGCGGTTCGCTGGAATACGCGACGGCGTTGTTCGATCAAGCGACCGTCGAGCGTTATGTCGGCTACTTGCAGCGCCTGCTGGCGGCGATGGTCAACGATGAGCAGACAGTGCTGGAGCATGTGCCGTTACTCACCGAGTCTGAGCGTCAGCGCTTGCTCTACGACTTCAACGCCACTGCACGCGAATACCCGCAAGCGCTGACCGTGCACGGGATTTTCCAGCAGCAGGCAGCGGCGCATCCGAAGGCGGTGGCGGCGGTGCATGGCGAGCATTCGCTGAGCTACTTTGAGCTGAACGCCCAGGCCAACCGTCTGGCGCATCACTTGATCAGCCAAGGCGTACAGCCGGGCGATCATGTGGCGATCCTGCTGCCGCGCTCGCTGGAACTGCTGGTGGCGCAACTGGCGATTGCCAAATGCGCGGCGGCGTATGTGCCGCTGGACATCAACGCGCCGAGCGAGCGGCAGGCGTTCATGGTCGAAGACTGTCTCGCGGCGGCGTTGCTGACCCTCAGCGGTGAAGTCATCGACTACGCCGCGCCACGCATCGACCTCGACCGCTTGACCCTCAGCGGCCAACCCACGCACAACCCGAACCTGGCGCAGTCCTCGGAGTCGCTGGCGTACATCATGTACACCTCCGGCTCCACCGGCACGCCGAAAGGCGTGATGGTGCCGCACCGCGCCATCGGCCGCCTGGTGCTGAACAACGGTTACGCCGATTTCAACCCGCAGGACCGCGTGGTATTCGCCTCCAACCCGGCGTTCGACGCCAGCACCATGGACATCTGGGGACCGCTGCTCAACGGCGGGCGCGTGGTGGTGATCGATCACCAGACCCTGCTTGATCCGAACGCGTTCGGCCATGAATTGAGCGCCTCCGGGGCGACCGTGCTGTTCGTCACCACTGCGCTGTTCAACCAGTACGTGCAGTTGATTCCGCAGGCGCTCAAAGGCTTGCGCATTCTATTGTGTGGTGGTGAGCGTGGCGATCCGGCTGCGTTCCGTCGACTGCTGGCCGAGGCGCCGGCGCTGCGCATCGTGCATTGCTACGGCCCGACCGAAACCACCACTTACGCCACCACCTTCGAAGTGCGTGAAGTGGCGGAAAACGCCGAGAGCGTGCCGATTGGCGCGCCGATCTCCAACACTCAGGTGTACGTGCTCGACGCGCATCAGCAACCGGTGCCGATGGGCGTGACCGGCGAGTTGTACATCGGCGGACAGGGCGTGGCGCTTGGTTATCTGAACCGCGCCGATCTGACCGCCGAGAAGTTTCTGCGTGATCCGTTCAGCGAGCAGCCGGGCGCGCTGCTGTATCGCACGGGTGACCTCGCACGCTGGCTGGCTCCGGGGCAGCTCGATTGCATCGGGCGCAATGACGATCAGGTGAAGATTCGCGGTTTCCGTATCGAACTGGGCGAAATCGAAAACCGCCTGCTCAACTGCCAAGGGATCAAGGAAGCGGTGGTGCTGGCGCGCCGCGATGGTCAGGACATCACGCGTCTGGTGGCCTACTACACCGCGCACGCCGGCCGTCTGGACAGCGCGGATCTGCACGCGCAGTTGCTGGCGCGACTGCCGGAATACATGGTGCCGACCGCCTGGGTACAACTGGATGTACTGCCGTTGAACAACAACGGCAAGGTCGACCGCAAGGCGCTGCCGGCACCGACGCAGGCAGCGCTGCTCAGCCGGGTGTATGTGGCGCCGATCTCGGCGCTGGAACAACATTTGGCGCGGATCTGGGCCGGTTTGTTGCAGCTCGAACAGGTCGGTCGTCACGACAACTTCTTCGAACTGGGCGGGCATTCGTTGCTGGCGATGCGCATGCTGTCGCAGGTGCGCCAGCAGTTGGGCGTCGAGCTGACACTCGCCGAGTTGTTCGCCAATCCCGAGCTGGCCGCTGTCGCCGAAGTGCTGAGCCGGGCGGGGCGCAGCACCTTGCCGGAGATTTTGCCGGCGCCCCGCGACCAGCTATTGCCGCTGTCATTCGCCCAGCAACGCCTGTGGTTCCTGGCGCAGATGGACGGCGGCCACAGCGCCTACAACATCCCGGTCGGTTTGCGCCTGCGCGGTCGACTGGATGAAGACGCGCTGCAACGGGCTCTGGCACGCATCGTCGCCCGACACGAAACCCTGCGCAGCCGCTTCAGCCAGATCGACGATCAGCCGCAGGTGCTGATTCTGCCGGCCGAGAGCGGTCTGCTGCTGACGGTAGAAGACCTGCGTCAGCACCCACAGGCTGACAATGCCTTGCGTGGTCTGATCGAGGAACAGGCCTGCGCTTCGTTCAATCTGCAGCACGATGCGCTGCTGCGCGGACGTCTTGTGCGTCTGGCCGACGACCATCATGTGCTGTTGCTGACGCTGCACCACATCATCGCCGATGGCTGGTCGATGGGCGTGCTGACCCGTGAGCTGGCGGCGTTGTATCAGGCGTTCAGCCGTGGCGAGGACGATCCGCTGCCGCCGCTGGCGCTGCAATACACCGACTACGCGGTGTGGCAACGGCGCTGGCTCAGTGGCGAGGTGCTGCAGCGTCAGAGCGATTACTGGCAGCAGACCCTGGCCGGCGCGCCGGCCTTGCTGACCCTGCCCACTGATCGTCCGCGACCGCCACAGCAGGACTATTCCGGCAGCCGCGTCGACCTGCTGCTCGATCAACACTTGAGCGCCGGTTTGAAAGCGTTGTGTCAGCGTCGCGCGGTGACGCCGTACATGGTGATCATGAGCGCCTGGGCGATGTTGCTCAGTCGTTTGTCCGGGCAGAGCGACGTGGTGATCGGTTCGCCAGTGGCCAACCGCACCCGCGCCGAGATCGAAGGCCTGATCGGCATGTTCGTCAACACCCTGGCGCTGCGCATCGACACCTCGGGTGAGCCGAGCGGCGAGGCGCTGCTGGCGCGGGTGAAGGCGCAAACCCTGGACGCTCAGGCGCATCAGGATCTGCCGTTCGAGCAAGTGGTGGACATCAGCAAACCCGTCCGCAGTCTGTCGCACAGCGCGTTGTTCCAGACCATGCTCAGTTGGGACAACAATGACGACCCGAGCCTGACCCTCGGCGACCTGACCCTGGAAGGCGTGGCCGGCGACAGCCACTTTGTGAAATTCGACCTGTCACTGAGCCTCGGCGATTCCCACGACGGGATTCGCGGTTCGTTGCGCTATGCCACGGCGTTGTTCGATGAGTCGACGGTGCAGCGTTTCGTCGGCTATTTCCAGCGGCTGCTGGCGGCGCTGGTCAACGACGATCAGGCCGTGCTTGCGCGAGTGCCGTTGCTCGCACCGCAGGAGCAGCAGCGTTTGCTGGTCGATTTCAATGCCAGCGCCGTTGATTGTCCGCTGGAGCAGCCGTTGCATGGCTTGTTCGAAGCGCAGGTGCGGCGCAAACCGGACGCCATCGCGCTGCAATCCGCGCAGGGAACCCTGACTTACCGCGAGCTCAATCAGCGTGCTAACCGTTTGGCCCAGCATCTGCGCGAACTCGGTGTGCAGCCGGATGCGCGGGTGGCGATCTGCGTCGAGCGCGGGCTGGATTTGGTGGTCGGTCTGCTCGGCATCCTCAAGGCCGGTGGTGCCTATGTGCCGCTGGACCCGGGGTATCCGGCGGAGCGTCTGGCGTACATGCTCAAGGACAGCGCGCCGACCGCGGTGCTGGTGCAGACCGCTACTCGCGGGTTGTTCGATGACGCGGTCGCCACGGTGATCGACCTTGACCGCAGTACCTGGCAGCAGCTGCCGGATCACGATTCGCCAGTGCCGGGCCTCAGTGCTTCGAATCTTGCGTACATGATCTACACCTCGGGTTCTACCGGGTTGCCGAAAGGCGTGATGATCGAACACCGCAGCGCCTGCAACATGGTGCACTGGGGGTCACAGATCAGTTCGCCAACCGAGCACGGTGCGCTGCTGCAAAAAGCGCCGTTCAGCTTCGACAGTTCGGTGTGGGAGATCTTCTGGCCGCTGTGTTCCGGGATGCGTCTGGTATTGGCGCGACCGGACGGCAACCGCGATTCGGCGTATGTGGTGCAGACCATTCGTGAGCAGCAGGTCACCGTAGTCAAATTCGTTCCGGCGCTGTTGCAGCAGTTCATTGAGCAGGACGGTGTCGAGCAATGCACCAGCCTGACCGATGTGCTCAACGGTGGTGGTGAACTCAGTGCAGCGCTGGCCCGCCAGGTGCGCGATCGCCTGCCGTGGGTGCGGTTGCATAACGTTTACGGCCCGACTGAAACCACGGTGGACAGTACGGGCTGGACGCTGGAACCGCACATGCCGGTGCCGGACAACGTGGTGCCGATCGGCACAGCCTTGAGCAACACCCGTTTGTACGTGCTCGATGCGTACGCTCAACCGGTGCCGCAAGGCGTCAGCGGCGAGTTACACATCGGCGGCGTAGGCGTGGCACGTGGTTATCACAGACTGCCGGAGATGCAGGCCGAGCGCTTCATCGACAGCCCGTTTGTGGCGGGTGATCGCCTGTACCGCACGGGAGATCTGGCGCGCTACAACAACCACGGTGAACTGGAATTCCTCGGCCGCAACGACTTCCAGATCAAGCTGCGTGGCTTGCGCCTGGAGCCGGGGGAAATCGAGGCACGGCTGATCGAGCATCCGGCGATTCGCCAAGCGGTGGTGATGGTGCGTGATGAGCGTCTGGTGGCCTGGTACACCGTGCGTTCCGGCGTAGAAGCACCGAGTCTGGAGGCCTTGCGCAGCCATGTGCTGGAGCGCCTGCCGGAATACATGGTGCCGGGCGCGTTTGTGCGGCTCGACGCTTTGCCGCTGACACCGAACGACAAGATCGATCGCAAAGCCTTGCCGGAACCGGGTGCAGACGCGGTGATCAATCGCCCCTACGTGGCGCCACAGGGTGAAGTCGAAACCGCGCTGGCGCAGATCTGGGGCGAGGTGCTTGGCGTCGAACAGGTCGGCCGTCACGACAACTTCTTCGAACTGGGCGGGCACTCGTTGCTGGCGGTGAAGCTGGTCAATCTGATGCAACGGGCCGGGCTGTCGCTGTCGCTGGCCGAACTGTTCCAGCATCCGAGCATCGAGGCTGCCGCTGCGCTGCTCGGTCAGGGCGAGGCGCTCAGTCAGCCTGACGGGCTGGTCGTGGTGCGTGCCGGGGCGCACGGTACGCCGCTGTTCCTGCTGCATGAATTCAGCGGCAGGGACGTGTACTTCCCGACGCTGGCCCAGCACATCGGTGGCGAGTTCCCGATTTACGGCCTGCCTGGCGTGACGCTCGGTCAGCCGCAATTGCGCACGCTTGAGTGCATGGCGCAGCGCATGGTCGGGATCATCCGCGCGGTACAGCCTCACGGGCCGTATCGGCTGGCGGGCTGGTCGTTCGGCGGGGTGCTGGCGCATGAGGTCGCGCAGCAATTGCTCGGTCTCGATGAACCGGTGGAATTCATCGGCATGCTCGACAGCTATGCGCCAAACCCGCTCGCCCAGGACAAGGCAATGTGGAGCGGCGAGGGCCTCGACAAGCGTCAGTTGCTCGGCCATTGCCGTGGGCGTTCGCTGATGCTTGGTGCTGGAAGCGAGACGGCGCTGGCGGCGGTGCAAGCGCTGGAAGCGCAAGTCGAACAACTGGATTTCCCCGAGCTGTTCAAGCGCTGTCAGGCGCAGCAACTGACCGATCCGGAACTGGCCACGGTCAGCGCGGCGGACGCCTGGCATTACTTTGATCGCGAAGCGGCGCATCGTCTGGCGCTGGCGCATTACCGGGTCAGCCCGGCGAGCCAGCCGATCCACCTGTTCCGTGCCCAGGAACTGATGGAAGGTCAGTCATTGCCGAGCCCGACGCGCGGCTGGGAAGAGCGCTTCGACATTGGCTTGCTGCGTTGCATCGACATCCCCGGCGATCACCGGACCATGATGAAGCACCCGCACATTCAGGCACTCGGCCAGGCCATTACCCAGGCGCTGGAAACCCTGGTGATGCCGGAACCGACGCTGTATCAACCGCTGCTGACGATTCAGACCGGGCAGCCGGGGCATGCGCCGATTTTCTGTGTGCCGGGGGCGGGTGACAGTGTCACCGGGTTCATTCACCTGACCGAGGCCATCGGCCCGGAATGGCCGATCATCGGCCTGCAACCCCGGGGGCTGGACGGCGTCAGTGTGCCGCACAGCGCGGTGGAAGCGGCTGCGGCGTTCTACCTGCAAGCCATCGAGCAGATCCACCCGCAAGGGCCGCTGCACCTGATCGGCCATTCGTTCGGCGGCTGGGTCGCGCATGCCATGGCGGCGCAGTTGCAGGCCGCCGGGCGCGAGGTGGCTTCGCTGACCTTGATCGACAGCGAGGCACCCGGTGGTGACGGCACGGCGGGCAAGCCGTACACGGCCACTGCCGCGCTGCAACGGCTGATCGACACCCTGCAATTGTCCTGTGGCAAATCGCTGGGTATCGATCCTGCGACCTTCGCCAACGCCGACGACACCACGCAACTGCGTCTGCTGCACGCAGGCATGGTGCGCGCCGGGGTGTTGTCGGAGCGCGCGGCGCCGGACGCGATGCATGGCCCGGTACGCACCTTCGCCAGCGCCTTGCGCACGGTCTATCAACCGCGTCTGGCCTACACCGGGCCGGTGCGGCTGGTGCTGGTCCATGACCCGACGCTGGACGAGTGGGGCAATCAGCGCGAACAGGCGGCGGCGCTTGAAGGCTGGCAGCGGCAGGTCAGCGATCTGGCGGTGTGGTACGGGCCGGGCAACCACTTCACGATTCTCAAGGCGCCCAACGTCTTCAGTTTCGCCGCGTGGTGGCATGACGGTCTGACGCTGACGGTCGGCGAAGTGCTGTCCTGAGTGTGGTTGTTCTATCAAGACCCGGCCGCTGGCCGGGTTCATCCCTGAACGGACTTGTGGTTATTTATGGAAAAGTCGAAGTTGCGCAAAGTCGGTATGGGGTTGGCGTTGGCGGCGGTGGCCGGGTTGGTGCTGTACACGGTGCAGGCACCGGCCGAAGCGCCGAAATACCAGACCGCCCCGGTCGAACGCTCGGATATCGAAAACACCGTGCTCGCCACCGGTTTGCTGGAAGGCGTCAAGCAGGTGGACGTCGGCGCTCAGGTGTCGGGGCAGTTGAAGTCGCTCAAGGTCAAGGTGGGCGACAAGGTGAAGAAGGGCCAGTGGCTGGCCGAGATCGATCCGCTGGTGCTGCAGAACACCCTGCGGCAGGCTCAGGTCGATGAGGAAAACCTGCAAGCGCAAAAGCGCGCCACGCAGGCCCAGCTCAAACAGACCAAAGCGATTTACCAGCGCTATCAGAACCTGCAGGAAGATGCGTCGATCTCGCGTCAGGACTTCGAAACCGCGCAATCGGACTACGAGGTGCAGCAGGCCAATCTGCTGTCGCTGGACGCGCAGATCAAAAGTGCGCACATCCAGATCGACACCGCCAAGGTCAACCTCGCGTATACGCGGATCGTCGCGCCGATCGATGGCGACGTGGTCGGCATCGTCACCCAGGAAGGCCAGACCGTGATTGCTAACCAGTTGGCGCCGATCCTGCTGAAACTGGCGGATCTGGACACCATGACCATCAAGGCCCAGGTCTCGGAAGCCGACGTGATTCATATCGCGCCGGGGCAGCAGGTGTATTTCACCATTCTCGGCGAAGACAAACGCTATTACGGCAAGCTGCGCGGCACTGAGCCTGCGCCGCAGAACTTCCTCGAAACGCCGCCGGCCGGCACCCCGAAGCAAAACACCGCGGTGTTCTACAACGCGCTGTTCGAGGTGCCCAATCCCGACCATCGCTTGCGTATCTCGATGACCGCGCAAGTGCGCATCGTCCTCGATACCGCGCAATCGGTGCTGACCGTGCCGGTGGCCGCGCTTGGGCCACGCAACGCCGATGGCAGCTTTCCGGTGCGGGTGCTCGATGCCAAGGGCCAGGCGCAGTCGCGCAACGTGCAGACCGGGATCAACAACAACGTCAAAGTGCAGATCAATCAGGGCCTCAGCGAAGGCGAGCGGGTGGTGATCGGTGATCCGTTGCCCGCCGTGGCGGGGGCTTGAGCATGACGCAAGCGTTGCTGCAACTGACTGGCATCACCCGCAGTTTCACCGCCGGCGACCGCGAGTTTCTCGCGCTGAAGGATATCAACCTGACGATCAATGCCGGAGAAATGGTGGCGATCATCGGCGCCTCCGGCTCCGGAAAATCAACCCTGATGAACATCCTCGGCTGCCTCGATTACGCCACCGCCGGCAGCTACAAGATCAATGGCCAGGAAACCCGCGACCTCGATGATCAGGCGCTGGCTGAGCTGCGCCGCGATTATTTCGGTTTCATCTTCCAGCGCTATCACTTGCTGCCGCACCTGAGCGCGATGCACAACGTCGAGATGCCAGCGATCTACGCCGGCATCCCCGCGCCGCAACGCCACGCCCGCGCCCGCGAGTTGTTGGCGCGACTGGGTCTCGACGGGCACCTGACGCACCGTCCGAGTCAGCTCTCCGGCGGTCAGCAGCAACGGGTGAGTATCGCCCGGGCCTTGATGAATGGCGGGGAAGTGATCCTCGCCGACGAACCCACCGGTGCCCTCGACACCGCCAGCGGCAAAGAGGTGATGCGCATCCTGCTGGAGCTGCACGCGGCCGGGCACACGGTGATTCTGGTGACCCACGACCCGAAAGTCGCGGCCAACGCCGAGCGCATCATCGAAGTCAGCGACGGTGAAATCCTCAGCGACCGCCGCAACCAGCGCGACACCGGGCAACTGCCGGGTGAAGACGTGCCGCCAAAGCCCCCGGCGACCCGCCGCCTGGTGGCCAGCCTCGGGCTGTTCAAGGAAGCCTTCAACATGGCCTGGGTGGCGCTGATTTCGCACCGCATGCGCACTTTGCTGACCATGCTCGGGATCGTCATCGGCATCACTTCGGTGGTGTCAATTTCGGCGATCGGCGAGGGCGCGAAAAACTACGTGCTCAAGGACATTTCGGCGATCGGCAGCAACACCATCGACATCTATTCCGGCAGCAGTTTCGGCGACAAGCGCGCCGCCTCGATCGAGACACTGGTGCCGGCCGACGTCACCGCGCTGAATCAGCTGTATTACGTCGACAGCGCCACCCCGGTGGTCGGTCGCAGCATGCTTCTGCGTTATCGCAACATCGACCTCGATGCGCAGATCAACGGTGTCAGTGATCAGTATTTCCAGGTGCGCGGAATCAAACTGGAGGCGGGCATCACCTTCAGCGAGAGCGACGCGCGGCGTCAGGCGCAGGTGGTGGTGATCGACTACAACACCCGGCATCGGTTGTTCGGCGAGGGTGTCGATCCGCTGGGCCAGGTGATCCTGATCGGTAACCTGCCATGCACCGTGATCGGCGTGGCCGCCGAGAACAAGAACCTGTTTGCCTCGGGCAAAACCCTCAACGTCTGGGTGCCCTACGAAACCGCCGCCGGCCGTATCCTGGGCCAACGTTTTCTCGACAGCATCAGCGTGCGGATCAAGGACGGCCAGTCGAGCAAAGTCGTGGAAAATCACGTCACCCAATTGATGCTGCAACGCCACGGCATCAAGGACTTCTACACCAACAACCTCGACAGCGTGATGCAGACCGTGCAGAAAACCAGCCGCTCGCTGGCCTTGCTGCTGTCGCTGATTGCGGTGATTTCGCTGGTGGTCGGCGGCATCGGCGTGATGAACATCATGCTGGTGTCGGTCACCGAGCGTACCCGCGAGATCGGCATTCGCATGGCGGTCGGCGCACGCCAGTCGGACATTCGTCAGCAGTTTCTGGTGGAGGCGGTGATGGTCTGCCTGCTCGGCGGGGCCATCGGCATTTCCCTGTCGTATGCCATCGGCCACCTGTTTTCGCTGTTCATCAAGGAATGGGAGATGGTGTTCTCCATGGCCTCGGTGCTGACGGCGGTGATCTGCTCGACGCTGATCGGCATCGTCTTCGGTTTCGTCCCCGCGCGAAATGCATCGCGCCTCGATCCGATCGAGGCACTGGCGCGGGACTGATTGCCGAAGCTGATTGGCCGGGCTTGTGCCTGAAGTGCACACATCGAAAGGGACGGGTGATGAACCCGTCCCTGTTTTTCGCTTTCCAACTGTGGGAGCGAGCCTGCTCGCGAAAGCGGCCTCACAGTCGACCAATCCCTGACTGAATGCACTCGGTCAAATGGTGGGAGCTGGCTTGCCAGCGATGACGGCCTACCAGCCGACCAACCTCCCACTGAATGCACGCAATCCAACTGTGGGAGCGGGCTTGCTCGCGAAAGCGGCCTCACAGTCGACCAATCTTTGACTGAATGCACTCGGTCAAATGGTGGGAGCTGGCTTGCCAGCGATGGCGGCCTACCAGCCGACCAACCTCCCACCTGAATGCACGCAATCCAACTGTGGGAGCGGGCTTGCTCGCGAAAGCGGCCTCACAGTCGACCAATACCCAACTGAATACACTCGGTCAAATTGTGGGAGCTGGCTTGCCAGCGATGGCGGCCTACAAGACGATCACCCTCCCACTGAATGCACTCATTCCAACTGTGGGAGCGAGCTTGCTCGCGAAAGCGGCTTGCCAGACACCATCAAAACTACAGGAGCAATCCCGGTTCTCCACACACACAATAAACGCACCCCCGCAACCACGTTTAAAGTACACGAACCGTTACGCCATAACGGCTACAACACCTTGCGCCGTTACCTACGCGTACGCCAGAATCCGCCGGCTTACACGGCTATGGGCCGGGCTATATCGTTTCCCTGTCACTGAAAATCAGTGATCGGGTTTGGTAGCCCGTTTCTAAGTGTGATGGCGACGCCATATGCAGTCCCTTTTCAGGGGGACTCGATTTTTTATGGTGGCCATGCGTGGGGCTCCTTCGGGAGCGCCGGGTTTTCCTGCTTAGACCGGTCTACCAACCCGCGTATGGCCGCCACCCTCGTTTGGTAGCGAGAGTGATGGCTCCTTACTTTTGCTAAGCAGGAGCTTCACCTATGTTCAAAGCCACACCCAACCCCCCAGACACCTCGATCCCGTACGACCCAGCCCTCGACCCGCAGAAGATAAAAGCGGCAACCGACCGCGCCATCAACTTCTACCTCAACCCCGGCGCACTGAAGATCTCCATCCCTTCAGCCTCGTCATGCAAGGCGAACAGAATTTTCCTCATCGACCCCACCGTGGACGAAGAAACGTTGCTCGTCGAAGCCTGCGAATCATTAGCCGCCGCCAGCGACATGGCCCGCGACATCGGCGACACCGTCGACAACCCACAGCGTCGAGCCATGCTGATGCTGCATCAGGTGATCATGCTCAGTGAACTGATGGTCAACCGGGTACTGGACGGCCGCCGCGTGCCGAACTAATCACCGGTCCCGTGTAGGAGCTGCCGCAGGCTGCGATCTTTTGATTTTGTTTTTTAAAAGCAACCTCAAAAGATCGTCCGAACGCGGCCCGAACCTGCGGCAGTTCCTACAGTGAGTAATCCTTTCAAAGTGCCCCGATCGGAGTTCCAGCTGATGCCCGAAACCCCACCCAATCTGCCAATCACAGACCCGGTATCACCCTACGAATCCCTCAACTCCAGAAAGCTCCACGAAGCCACCGAACGCGCCCTCGATCACTACCTCGCGCCCGCGCACATCATGGCCACACCCTACACCCCCAGCAGCATGTTCCTGGTCAACCCACAAACCGACACGGAGTCCCTGCTGGCCAACACCTGCGAATCCCTGGCCTCGGCCACGGTCATGCTCGGCGATTTCGCCGGGACGCTGGAGGGGCCGAGTCGTAATACGGTGTTGGGCATTGCGCAGGTGGTGATGCTGGGGGAGTTGGCGGTGAATCGGGCGCTGGATAATGTTGTGCCCAAGGAATAGGCGCTAACAGTTCTGGCCTCTTCGCGAGCAAGCCCGCTCCCACGGTGGATCTGCGTTGGTCACTTGTTAAGTGCCCGGCAAAGATGCCTTGTAGGCGTGAGCCTGCTCGCAATTGCCATTAAATAAATCTGTCCCCTTATCACTTCTCAGCAACTAGGGTTTAAGGCGAGCAAACCCTTTCGTATCAATTGAATGTGACGGTGAAGGGCGGAGTTATCTGCTTTCCTGTGGGGCCGAAGAAGTTCAGCGTATATATTCCCGGCCCTTTTAGTGTGATACCCCATAATCCGAGTTGACGGGAACCAGGGGATTTAATGTCTAAAGTCCTGCTTTGAAGCTCACCCATGGGGCTACTTAGCGTTACTACATGAGTTCCTATGGCGAGGGATACGACCTGAAAACCCAAGCTCAAGCCCACGTAATTCGAAAATAACAATACGCTACCGTTTTGAGGAAGATACCCGGCGCCTCCTGACGGCAATTGCATCCAAAAACTGAGAACATCTTTTGCATCTATGACAACGATGAGGTACGGGGCAGAAGTCTGATCACTGCCATCTAGAACCTTCGCTGTGAAGATGTGAGTCAACGCGTCAAGCCCCAGCAAGGTGTACGACCATTCTCCGTTTTGCGAGTCTGCCAAGACCTCGCCTATGGCTGTCAGGTTATCCAGAATTTCGACTCTTTGGCCCCTGCTTGCGACCCCGGTCAGAACTATCGTTCTGTCAGCAGTATCACGGCCAGACACAATCATCTGGCCCACAGAGTCTCTTGCCGAAATGATGGTGGGCCGCACATCCTCAAACGCCTTGATCGTATAAGTACGCACCGGAAACTCCACCGCCTCACTCTCCACCGTGCTCTGACCAAGCGCCGCTTTAAACGCCAATTCCAGGCTGCTGTCATCCAGCAGAGCGTTGAGCTCATCGGCTGGAAGCGGAACAGTGAAGAAGCGGTCAGCAATCCAGTCGGGGTTGGTGAAGGCCGTCGGTGCGCTCCAGATCTCGCGTGTGTAGGCGCTGCCGTCGGCATTGGTCCCGCGCAGACGCAACCAGACGTATTGGTTGAGGGCGATCAGTGGCCAGTCACCCATGCGTACGGACGCTTGGGTCAGGTTGCCGGTATGCAGTTCCGGGCCGGCGCCGTCGTTGTCGGCCTGCTCGATGGTGGGGCTGGCCAACGCGCTCTGCGGCATTGCTTGCACCGTCAGGTCAAATTCCCGGGACGGTGTTGGATGACCATCAATGATCACGACGTAGGAGATTTTTACCTGCTTACCCAGGTTGAACGCCACCACGCTGTTGGGGATCGCAAACTCAAGCCCTTCGCTTACCGCACGCGGCACTGAGGTGTGCGACCCGCCGGCCGGTGTGCCGTCAGCGCCAGTCCAGGTGACGCTGATTTCATGGTTTGGCAGCAACGCGCTGTTGTCCGGCACCACGATGGTCAAGGTGTCCCTGACCAGCAGCGGGTTGAGTGCGCTGTCGCCGCTGTTCTCCTTGATCGAGGGGGCGAGCAGTTCCAGCGCGACGCCCACGGTGAACACCAATGGATTCGAAAGGCTGGTCTCATCTGTGGCATTCCGCCAGAGCTGGTAGCGGACGGTGATCTTGCTGCCGCGGTTG